>NZ_JBGQKW010000152.1:0-2303 GCF_041499725.1 Sulfuricaulis sp. | reverse complement strand
TCAGGTTCTGCCTTTTGTCGCCTAGCGATTATTGCGGCGGCTTAAATCCACTGGCACGGTTCGGAAGTTTGACCTGCGTCAACCCGATTTCCCGCAAACTAGGCTAAGTTTACAGTTTTAAGGCCCATTCATTTCATGATTTGCACCCCTTTCCCACTGCTCACGATCCGGGGCCGTGAACTGTTGCCCGTCATCCAGGGCGGCATGGGCGTGGGCATTTCCGGCCATCGGCTGGCCGGCGCCGTGGCCCGGGAAGGCGCGGTCGGCACCATTGCCAGCGTGGACCTGCGACGCCTGTACCCGGACATCATGCAACGTTTACGCAAATGCAACGACCCGAAAGTACACAGCGCCGCCAATATCGAGGCGCTGGATCGCGAGATCCGCGCGGCGCACGAGATCGCGCCGGACGGGTTCGTCGCGGTGAACGTGATGCGTGCGCTGTCGAATTACGCCGAGCTCGTGGTGCAGGCCTGCAAGAGCGGGGCGAACGCCATCGTCTCCGGAGCGGGGCTGCCGTTCGACCTGCCCGATCTCACGGAAAAATTCAGGAATGTCGCGCTCATCCCGATCCTGTCGGAGGAACGCGGCGTGCGCGCCGTGCTCAAGAAATGGATGCGCAAGGGCCGGCTGCCGGATGCCATCGTCATCGAGCACCCGCGTTACGCCGGCGGGCATCTCGGCGCCACGCGCATGGAGGAAGTCAATGACGTGAAGTTCGATTTCAGTCGGGTGCTCGAGGAAATCCGGCGCGTGTTTCAGGAATTGGGGATCGCGCTCGGGAGCATCCCGCTGATACCCGCGGGCGGCATCAACTCGTTCCAGAAGCTCAAGGAACTGTTTGACATGGGCGCCGCGGGCGCGCAGATCGGTACGCCCTTCGCCGTGACCGAAGAGTGCGATGCGCATCCCAACTTCAAGAAAGTGCTGGCCGAGGCCAGGCCCGAGGATATCGTGACCTTCATGAGCGCGGCCGGCTTGCCGGCGCGCGCAGTGCTTACCCCGTGGCTGAAGAATTACCTCGCCAAGGAATCGAAGCTGCGTGCCAAGGCGACACCCGAATGTTCCCAGTGCCCGAGCCGGCTCGAGTGCCTCGCGCATTGCGGATTCAAGGACGGCAACCCTCAGGCCGGCCAATTCTGCATCGAAACGCAGCTCGCGGCGGCGCAGCGCGGCAATATCCAGCAGGGCCTGTTCTTTCGCGGCTCTGAATCCCTGCCCTTCGGCACGGAGATTCGCAAGGTCCACGAGTTGCTCGAATATCTGCTGACTAACCACCGGCCTGCGGTAACGGCATGAATTCCGGCGCCTTCCCCTATCCCGGCACGCCGACCACTGCCGACGGTTCGGCTGTGGTCGTGTGGGTCGAGCAAAACATTTCCGAGGGCGCCTGCGCCTACCCGATCACCCCATCCACCAACATGGGCTCGGGCTATCAGCTCGCGGTCGCGAACGGCGGCAAGAATCTGTGGAACCGCGACCTGTTCTTCCTCGAACCGGAATCGGAGCACAGCTCCGCCTCCGCCTGCGAGGGTTTTGCGCTGGCCGGCGGGCGCGTGACCAATTTCACCTCCGGTCAGGGCCTGGTGCTTATGAAGGAGGTGCTGTTCACCCTCTCCGGTAAGCGCCTGCCGGTGGTGTTTCACATCGGCGCGCGGGCGCTCAGCTCGCATGCGCTCAACGTGCACGCGGGTCATGACGATGTCATGGCGGTGGCCGATACCGGCTGGGGCATGCTGTTCGCGCGCACCGCGCAGGAGGCACAGGACTTGGGGCTGATCGCCCGGCGCGCCGCGGAAAATTCACGCACGCCGTTCCTGAACATCCAGGACGGTTTTCTCACCACCCACACCATCGAGAACGTGCGCCTCGCCGAGCCGGAACTGATGAAGGTCTACATCGACGATCCGCGCGCGAAGCTGACGAGCTTTTTCGACCCCGACCGCCCCCTGATGACCGGCGTGGTGCAGAACCAGGATTCTTATATGAAGGGCAAGATCGCGCAGCGCTATTACTACGACGAAGTGCCGCGCCATCTGCAAGAGGCGTTCGACGAATTCCACCGGCTCACGGGACGGCATTACGGTTTCGTCAGCGGCTACCGTCTGGAGGACGCCGAATACGCCATCGTCGGCCTGGGCTCGGTCATGGAAACCGCAGTCCCGGCTGTGGACTGGATGCGCCTACACATGGGCTGGAAAGTCGGGCTGCTGCATGTCACGAGCTTCCGGCCGTTTCCCGGACGCGAGATCGTCGCCGCGCTCAAAAACTGCCGGGTCATCTCCGTGATCGAACGCATGGAC
>NZ_JBGQKW010000151.1:0-2831 GCF_041499725.1 Sulfuricaulis sp. | reverse complement strand
GGCCACAACGACCTCATCGCCCGGCTCGAAGCTGCGCGACTCCAGATATTGCTCGCCATTGTCGAGGCTCACGTCAAAAAGATGAATCTTGTCGTAGCGCGCCACGCGTTCCCCGCGATCGTTGAACAGCAGACAGGCGGCACGCACCTTGTTAGCGCTCTTCGCGGCGAGCGGTATCGTACCGCCCACGAGCCAGACACGGTGCCGGCGCGCCTGTGCGGCAAGAAATTCCTGAATCGGGCCTTGACCGTCCTTTTCGACCGCCGTCAGCCGGTCGGCGTCGTTACGCGGCATGATCGCGAAATTCTCGGGCAGCACGACCAGCCTGGCACCGTCGGATACCGCCGCGTCGATAAGCCGCGCGGCTTCGTCGAGGTTCTCCGATACCACCGGACCGGATACCATCTGGACCGCCGCCACGCGCGTCACGTCACGCCTCCGTGGCCGGCACCGATGAAACGGTTTGCGCGGGGGAGATCAGGGATTGAAACAACAGGGAAAAGAAAAATAAAACTTCGCCGCATGCCGCTAGGATATCATCGAACGCCGCCTTCATCACCCGCTTTCGACGGCGTCGCCGGGGATTTTGATTCTTTGTTTTTCACCAGCTTGGTGATCGCCGGAGTGCCCCACGGGCCCTTCACCACATAGGTGATGCGGGTGCCCGCCTCGATCTGCTTCTTGAAAATCTTCTGCGCCGCCAGCACCACCGCGGCCACCTGCGGACCCCAGACGCCCCACGTGGCGAGCGTGACGGTGTCGCTCAATTTCGGCTCCAATTCGATGGCCAGATCGTAATCCTCCGCCGCCAGACCTACCCGCCCGCCGATATCGATCTGTGTCGCCGGCCCGCGGATGGAAAAATTGTGGGTATAGGCATTGCCTTTTTCGATGCTTATCTCTCCATTAATCCGATTATAGATAAACCCCTTGCCGAACACCGGACTGAAATCGAGCGTCAGGTAACGGCTGACGGCGCTCAAGTCGAGCAGGCCAAAGAGACGGCCGGCGCCCTGCTTGACCTGCAGGAAACGGCCCTTTTTCGCCGATATCTCGACGCCACCGCTCAGGGTAGTGAGCTGGACATTCGCCGGCGATCCCGGCCACGACAAATGCGATTTCACGGACACCTCGCCGCCCGACATCTGATCCGGCACGCCAAAAGCCTCCATGGTCTTGCCCATGTCGGCACTGTTGAACTCGATAACAAAAGCACTGGCATGGTTGTTGTTGACGAATTGCCAGTCGCCGCTGACATTCAGCTTCATTTCAGGCCGTGACAGATTGAATCGTCTGATTTGCCAGCCGGACTCACCGGGGCCCGCCATGAAATCGAGTTCGCCCAGTTGTTTGTCGCTCAGCTGAAAGGATTTGCTGCGCAGCTCCACCGTGGGCAGCCGGCGCGGGTCGGTCTTCTCATCACGGCGTTCGTGTTGCTTGTCCGGCAACACCAGGCGCGTCAGATCGAGTTCGAACCTGGCGGCGGGGCCTTTGCCGGAAAATTTCACGCTGCCGGCCATGGAAGCACCGCCGACATTGCCGCTCCAGATATCGCGGTTGCGGGTGAAATCGAGCGAGAGATTTCCGAACCGGCGATCGAACATGTTGAACGAGCGCACTTCGGCGCTCACACGGCTGAGCAACGTCGGGATACCGCCGGAACCATCGCCCAACAACGGCCACCACTGATCGATATCCACTTCATCCAGACGGGCGCTCACGTGCAGACCGCGTTCTTTCGGCAGCGCCACCGATTCTTCGCCGAAGCCGATCCGGCCGCGCGTCAGGCTCCAGCCGTCTGTCTCGCGTCCGAACAGGAGTCTACCGCTCATGCGATTGCCCACGCTGACCCCCAGCATAATATTGTCACGCGTGCTCGACTCGGTGCGGACAATAAGTTTTTCCTCGGCCAGTCCCTTCGGCCGGTCGAGCGGCGCCGGGAGCGATATTTTCAGATTTCGCAGCTCGGCTTCGGCGCGCAGGTCGCCCATGTCATTGCTCCACCGCCAAGTGGCATTCCAGTTGACGCCACCCGAAACGCGCGCGGCGATCTGAGCGCCCAGCAGGGGCGCGACCCCCGGCGCGGAAATAACGCCCTCTCCGTGAATGCGCAGCTGGCCCTTGTCCTGGCCCGCGGCCAGAACCGTTTCGCCGCCGAGAAACCGTGACCGCAAAGCACCTTCACGGATACCCGACTCCGTGAAGCGCACGCTGCCCTCAAGTCCCTCGGCCACCACGCCGGTGCCGGGAAACCGCAGCGTGCTTTTCAGGAAACGGTATTCGCCGTTAATCGCCGTGGAGTGCACATCGCCCAGGGGAATCGTCAGATCCAGACTGAGCGCACCCTCGCCAACACCCTGCAACCCGGCCGGTACATAGGCAAGCCAGCGCGCCGTGCCGGGCTCGGGCTTGACCTCGCGCAGGACGTTCAATGTGTCGTTGACCGGACCGGTGACCTTGCCACCCACGTGCACAACGCGATGACCATCGCTGGTATCCCGGGCCTGGACCACAACCTGGCTCGCGTTGAGACTGCCGATTTTGCCGGTGCCGGTCACCAGCACCTCGGAGTTGTTGACGGCAACGTCGACCTCTCCCTGCTTGATCGGTTCCCAGCCGGGCAGGAATTGGTAAACCGCGCGGCGTACGTGTCCGCGTAATTCGAATTTGCCCGAGTGATTGCGAAAAGGAAAATCGTGGATGGGTCCGTCATAAACCAGATAACCCTGGGTAATCTCGCCAGCGACGAAGGACCGCTCCATCCACGCCAGCGTGGCGGGTGACAAATGATAAACCGGGTAGTAGCGCGCGGCATGCGCGCCGTTTCCGTC
>NZ_JBGQKW010000150.1:0-2870 GCF_041499725.1 Sulfuricaulis sp. | reverse complement strand
GGCGTCGAGCATGACCTTGACCGTGCCGATCAGGTCCTCGATGCGCGGGCTGTCGCCCAGATGCGCCACGTGCGACAGGATGTTCGCGCCGATGCGCTTGCTGAACATGAAGCCCTTGCTGCCGATGGTGCACAGGTCGATATCAACTTTCTTGTCGTGCCAGGCCTTCATCTCGACCAGCGCCGCGCGCAGCAAATTCGTGTTCAGACCGCCGCACAGACCGCGATCGGAAGTCACCAAAATCATGCCAGCGCGCTTCGTCGCGCGCTCGATCACGAACGGATGTTTGTATTCAGAATGCGCGTAGTGCAGGTGACTCACGACGTTTCGGATCTTGTACGCGTACGGACGCGCCGCCTGCATGCGCTCCTGGGCCTTGCGCATCTTGCTGGCCGCGACCATCTCCATGGCACGCGTGATCTTCTGCGTGTTCTGGATGCTCTTGATCTGCTTGCGTATCTCTTTGCCGATGGCCATATATATAAAGTTTTCTTCCTACTCCCCCTCTCCCGCTTGCGGGAGAGGGCAAGGGGTGAGGGCGTCACTTACCAAACGTTATGCGCCTTGAAGTCTTCGAGCGCCTGGCGCAAGGCCTTGGCCACGTTGTCGGAGTACTCCGGCGTTGCGTTGATCTTGTCCATCAACGCCGCCTGGCTCGATTTCATGTACGACTGCAAGGCGTCCTCGAAAGCGCGAATCTTGTTGATCGGCACCTCGTCCAGGAAACCTTCATTCACCGCGAACAGCGACACCGCCATTTGCGCCACGCTCATCGGCGAGTACTGTGGCTGTTTCATGATCTCCATGATGCGCGCGCCGCGATCGAGCTGCTTGCGGGTGGTGGCGTCCAGGTCCGAGGCGAACTGCGCGAACGCCGCCAGCTCGCGGTACTGGGCCAGTGCCAGACGCACGCTGCCGCCGAGTTTCTTGACGACCTTGGTTTGGGCGGCGCCGCCGACGCGCGACACCGACAGGCCGGCGTTGATCGCCGGGCGCATGCCGGAATTGAACAGGTCGGTCTCAAGGAAGATCTGGCCGTCGGTAATCGAGATCACATTGGTCGGCACAAACGCCGACACGTCGCCGGCCTGGGTTTCGATCACCGGCAGCGCGGTGAGCGAGCCGGTCTTGCCCTTCACCTTGCCGCCGCTCACCTTCTCGACATAATCGGAATTGACACGCGCGGCGCGCTCCAGCAGGCGCGAATGCAGATAGAACACATCGCCCGGATACGCCTCGCGCCCCGGCGGGCGCCGCAGCAGCAGCGAGATCTGGCGGTACGCCCAGGCCTGCTTGGTGAGGTCGTCGTACACAATCAGCGCGTCCTGGCCGCTGTCGCGGAAGTACTCGCCCATGGCGCAGCCGGAGTAGGGCGCGATGTACAGCATGGCCGCCGACTCGGCGGCGCTCGCCGCCACCACGATGGTGTGGCCCATGGCGCCGTACTCTTCGAGCTTGCGCACCGTGGCCGCCACCGACGAGGCCTTCTGGCCGATGGCGACGTAGATGCAAATCACGCCCGTGCCTTTTTGATTGATGATGGTATCGATGGCGAGCGCGGTCTTGCCGGTCTGACGGTCGCCGATGATGAGCTCGCGCTGGCCGCGGCCGATCGGCACCATCGCGTCGATGGACTTGAGACCCGTCTGCACCGGCTGGCTCACCGACTGGCGCGCGATCACACCCGGCGCGATCTTCTCGATCGGGCTCGACAGCCGGGTGGCGATCGGACCGCGGCCGTCGATCGGCTGGCCGAGCGCGTCCACCACGCGCCCGATCAGCTCCGGGCCGACCGGCACTTCCAGAATGCGGCCCGTGCATTTCACGGCGTCGCCCTCGGTGATGTGCTTGTACTCGCCCAGGATCACGGCGCCGACCGAGTCGCGTTCGAGGTTGAGCGCGAGCCCGAAGGTGTTGCCCGGGAACTCGAGCATTTCGCCCTGCATGGCATCGGCCAAGCCGTGCACGCGGCAGATGCCGTCGGTGAGACCGACCACCGTGCCTTCGTTGCGGGCCTCGGCTTGCGGCGCGAACTTCTCGATGCGCGCGCGGATCAGTTCGCTGATTTCGGATGGATTGAGTTGCATTGTCGTTCCTCTGTTTATTGCGGCGGCATGAAACAACCTGAACGTGCCGGACCGGCTAAAAGGTCCGGGGTCCGCGAACGAGGCCACCGTGCCGCCGCAATAAACAAAATCGTAAGAATTTCGTTATTGACCCGGCACGCTCGTCCTATCACGCAGATTCTATCAGTCACAGGCGTTTCCCCTTCGTTCAAATGTGATCGTGCCGGGTCACTAACGGGCCAGCGCCAGGCCCAGCCGTTCGAGCTTGCTGCGCACCGAACCGTCGATCACGAGATCCCCGGCACGGATCACGGCGCCGCCAATGAGCCGGGGATCGGTTTCACACTGGAGTGTCACTTCGCGGTTGAGCCGCTTCTTCAGGGCCCGGGCCAGCGCCGCGCGTTCCTCATCGCCGAGCGGGCTGGCCGAGATCACGGTCGCCTCGATGGTGCGCTCGGCATCGGCGCGCAATTGCGCGAATACCTGCGCGATCACGGGCAGCAACCCGAGACGGCGGTTCTCCGCCAGCAGCCGGATGAAATTCGCGCCGCTGTCGCCGAGTTCCTGGCCCACGAGCTCGATGAAAATCTGCGCGATCTGTTGCTTCGGCAGTTTCGGGCTGCCGAGCAGCGTCTGCACCACAGGCTCGCCGACGCCCGCGGCCGCGGCCGCCAGCATCCGCGACCAGGCGGCCAGCTGCTGCTTCGCCTGCGCGGTTTCGAAAGCCGCCTTGGCGTAGGGACGGGCGATGGTAAGTGCCTCGGCCATGGTCTTATATCTGGCCCACCAGCTCGTTCAGGAGCT
>NZ_JBGQKW010000149.1:0-2933 GCF_041499725.1 Sulfuricaulis sp. | reverse complement strand
GTGGCGAGCGCCGGGACCGCGTCCGTCGTCAGTACTCCGAGTGACAGCCGCTGGACGCTGATGTTCCAGTCCGGCGAAGTCCCCTCCGCGATTCTCTCCGGAAACAGGATTTTCTATTTTGCCTTCATCCTGCTCGCCCTGCTCGTAATTTTCGTCGTGCTGTTCCGTCTTTACCTCCAGACCGCCGGGGCCGTGCGACACGACATCCGTTCCCTGATCCGCATGTTCCGCGACCTGCGCGAGGGCGGCGTGCGCGTGGACTATCCAATGGCGCTGCATGAGTTCGCGGAAATCTTCGATTACCTCCGCGACCGCGGGCAAAGACTGGTCGAGGAAAAAGAAAAGATGAAAAGCATGGGCCTGGTGGACCATCTCTCCCAGCTCGGCAACCGCCGGCACTTCGAGGAACGGCTCAAGGAATTGTTCGAGGCATCCAAGGCAAACGGTCCCTCGTCCGTGCTGATGATCGACATGGATTTTTTCAAGAAGGTCAATGACGTCCACGGCCACGACGCGGGCGATGCGCTCATTGTCGGATTCGCCAGTGCCCTGAGAAAAGTCGTTCGCCAAAACGACGTGCTGGCGCGCCTGGGCGGAGACGAATTCTGCATCATATATACGTACGCCTCGCTGGAGAATGCGAAAAATTTTGTCGAGCGTCTGCGCCGGCAACTGCCGCGCGAGATACCGCTGACCAAGGGCGTCATCCATCAACTCCGCTGGACCGGCGGCCTGAGCACGATGTACGACAAGGACACCAAGCCGGATGACGTGTTGTGGCGCGCCGACCAGGCGCTGCTGCAGGCCAAGGAAGCCGGCCGTAATATCACCAAAGTCTACGACCCAGCCACCGGGGCGCCTGGAAAGAAACGGGTCATCGTCAGTTGAGCCCAGCACTACATCCCGAATAAAACCACGCCGGAACCCTCCGTCCATCTCGCCTGAAGCGGCCGGATGCGTTAGACTGACCGCAGAATTTCCCGAACCTGAAATCATATTGCCATGCCGAAATCCGACACCGCCGCCGATGCGGCGACCGCCTCGCTTCCACCCGAAATCTTCAAGGCCTACGACATCCGCGGCATCGTGGGCAAGACGCTCACGCCGGACATCGTCGAACGCGTCGGGCAGGCGCTGGGCAGTGAGGCGCTGGCGAGCAAACAGAAACGTTTCGTGATCGGGCGCGACGGGCGCCTTTCCGGTCCGGAACTGTCGGCCGCGCTCGCCCGCGGAATCGCCCGGAGCGGCTGCGACGTGGTGGACATCGGCATGGCACCGACCCCGGTGGTGTATTTTGCCATCCAGCACCTGGGCGCCGGCTCGGGCGTGGCCGTCACCGGCAGCCACAATCCACCCGATTACAACGGCCTCAAGATGGTCATTGGCGGCGTCACCCTCTCAGGCGAACTGATCCAGAAACTGCGCGCCCGGATACTCAATAACGATCTGGCATCGGGCCAGGGAAGCATCTCATCGACGGACGTACGCACGGCTTATCTCGATCGTATAACGAGTGACGTGAAACTCGCACGTCCGATGCGCGTGGCGGTGGATTGCGGCAACGGGGTGGCGGGCGAACTCGCGCCGCAACTGCTCAAACGCCTCGGCTGCCGGGTCACCGAACTCTTCTGCAAAATCGACGGCACTTTCCCCAATCACCATCCCGATCCGAGCAAGCCGGAAAATCTCGAGGACCTGATCGCCGAAATCAAAAAGGGCGGATACGACGTGGGCCTGGCCTTCGACGGCGACGGCGACCGGCTCGGCGTGATCGCGCCGGACGGGCACGTGATCTGGGCCGACCGCCAGATGATCCTGTACGCGCGCGACGTGCTGTCGCGGCATCCGGGCGGCGAGATCATCTATGACGTCAAATGTTCGCGTACCCTAGACGCCGAAATTCGCAAGGCCGGCGGCAAGGCCACGATGTGGAAAACCGGGCACTCGTTCATCAAGGCCAAGCTCAAGGAAACCGGCGCGCTGCTGGCGGGCGAAATGAGCGGGCATATTTTTTTCAAGGAACGCTGGTACGGCTTCGACGACGGGCTCTACACCGCCGCGCGGCTGCTGGAACTGCTGGCGCGCGACCCGCGCCCGACGCAGGAGATTTTTGCATCGCTCCCCAACACGCTGAACACGCCGGAATTGAATCTCAAGTTTGCCGAAGGCGAGCATTTCGCGCTCATCCAGGAACTGGTGAAGCGCGCGCATTTCCCGGACGCCAAGCTCACCACCATCGACGGCCTGCGCGCGGACTTCCCCGACGGCTTCGGGCTGGTGCGCGCCTCCAACACCACGCCGGTGCTGGTGTTTCGTTTCGAGGGCGATAACCAAGAAGCCTTGGAAAGAATTCAGAAACGTTTCCGGGAACTAATGCTCTCTGTCCGGCCCGGTATGGCGTTACCCTTCTAGGTTGTCATTCCCGCGAAGGCGGGGTGAGGTGGAGTTTTGATGCGCGCCATCTCTGGCGCGCACCCCTCCGGGGCGCGCTAACGCGCGTCCAATTTCGCTCCCGGCGAAATTGTCGTGGACACACGTTTATAAATGACAAGACGAGCGAAGCAGGGCTACTTTATTGTGTTCACGCCGCCGTAGGCGGCTTAACAAAATTATTCTACTTCTCTGCCAACCGTTTCTCGAAAGCGACGCGCCAGCTGGATGCCAGGCCGGACAGGCATGCAGCATGTTCGTATTCCGCGCGCGTGCCGCCGGCATGGCGCAGGCGAAATACGTCGCGCACGCTCATCGAACCGGTGGCGTGTTCGATCCGTTCGATCGCATCGCCGGCTGCTACCCTGCCCTCTTCCAGCACGCGCAGATAAAAACCGGTGCGATTGGCTGATGTGAAACGCGCGGGAAAAACTCTGTCGCCCATGCGAATGCCAAGCTTGAAGCAGGGTGTGCGCGGCTGCGTCACCTGCACTCGTGCCCCG
>NZ_JBGQKW010000148.1:0-2957 GCF_041499725.1 Sulfuricaulis sp. | reverse complement strand
AGCCATCAATGCCATCTGGCTTCCGTACATGTCTTTTGGATGGGCGCCGCGAATACCCTGTTGGTAATTTTTCAATTGAGTAACCAAATACCAATCACTCATGCCCGCCAGCCGGGGGGCATTCGTTGCCTGTATGCCCCGTCCATCAGCACCGTGACAGGCGCCGCAGGTCGCAAAAGGCTTTTGACCGCTCTTCGCATTGCCCTTGACCGTGGTCGGGGCAGGATTGTCCGGCAGCGTCTTGATATAAGCGATGACATTATCGATAGCGGCGTCATCACTCAGCGTCGCCGCCATCGGTGCCATCATTTTACCGAACACATCCTTGTCGTGTGTGCCCCGAGCACCGCTCTTGAAATATTTCAATTGCCGTTTCAGATACCAGCCTCCTTGCCCACTCAGTTTCGGTGCATTCAGCGCAGGGTTACCCTCCGCTTGCAAGCCGTGACAGGAACCACACACGGCATAGAGTGGCTTGCCTGCCGCCGCATCGCCGGCTACTTGAGCTGAGGATTGCGCGAACGTCGGATAGCTGCTTAACCACGCCTGAAACACGCGCTCTTCTTCCACGATGACTTTGCCGCGCATGGCGAAATGTGCGATACCGCATAATTCTTCGCACATGATGTCGAATGTCCCGGTTCGGATGGGGGTGAACCAGACGTAGGTGACCAGGCCCGGCACCAGATCCATCTTGACTCGGAACTGCGGTACCGTGAAGTCGTGCAGGACATCTATAGAGCGGAGCAGCGCCTTGACCGGCTTGCCGAGGGGGAGATGCAACTCCGGGCTTGCTACCAGCACATCGTCCTGTCCGTTGGGATCGTCGGGATTCAGCCCAAACGGGTTTTTATCGCTGACGTAGCGGGCATCGACGGTGCCCAGCACGCCGTCCTTGCCGGGGAAGCGATAGCTCCAGTGCCACTGCTTGCCCACGACCTCAAACACCGCCGCGTCTTCCGGGACATCGACGAATTTCGCCCATACAAATAAGCCGGGGGCCAACATGGCGATAACACCTAGAGCGGTCAATCCCGTGAGCCACCCCTCCACTTTCTTGTTCTCGGGTTCGTATGCCGCCCGTCCTCCCTTCCGGTGACGGTAGCGGATCACCGCATAGGCCATAAACAAATTGATGGCGACGAAGACAAACCCCGTGACCCAGAACGTGATGCTGATCGTGTCATCGATTGCGCCCCAATTAGAGGCTAGCGGTGTCAACCACCATGGGCTCAGGAGGTGAAATAGGACAGAACCCACAACCAATAAAATCAATACAATTGCAAAAACCATACCCTAAAATAGTCCTTATATAGCTACTGAATATAAGCTACGGTTTCGAATTGAAATGAACTGCTTTGGACGGTGTATGTCTCCCGACTTTTGCCAACTTCTTTTGAGACAACGCTATCCTTTCCCGGGCCTCGTGTCAAAGAGGCGACGGGCCGGACATGCCTCCGGAAAGGTCGTTATTCGTTTAGGAACGCAACCGCCGTTGCTTCATCGGAACAGGTCTTTGGAAGATTCCGGATAATCTTGCTTTTGACTTTAGGTTATTTTTTGGGTTTTCCGTATTCGTGTAAGAGATGGAATACTCAATCTTTATATCTGAGTCAAAAAATTAACCGGCCTATACATTAAGGATTTTACCGCTATGTTTCAGCGTTTTACGTTAAGCACATACTTCCAAGGGAATATCCATCACGGGCTATGGTCGGGAAACTGCCTGCTATGCGCGGCGCGCGCACCGGCGGGGAAAGATCTTTGCCCGGCGTGTGAGCGCTCGCTTCCGCGCACGGAGTGGGCGTGTCCGCGCTGCGCCGCGCACGGCGCTGCCATGGAAGTCGAGGGGGTGGCGTGCGGCGAATGTCAGACACATCCGCCGGCTTACGTCTGCACATGCGCGGCATTTCGATATGCCTCGCCGGTGGACAAACTGATCCAGCATCTGAAATACCACGACCGTCTCGAACTCTCGCGGTTGCTGGGAGGGTATCTTGCGAACCACCTTCAGGCCCTCAACAATCCCCTTCCCGACGTGGTCGTGCCGGTACCACTGCATTCATCGCGCCTTCGCGAACGTGGCTACAACCAGTCACTCGAGATCGCGCGCTTCGTGGCGCAAACCCTGGAACTGCCGGTCAACTGGAAAGACGCGCAGCGCATTCGCCCGACGGTGCCGCAGACGGAGTTACCCCGCGAACAAAGGCGCAAGAATGTCCATGATGCGTTCATGACGGGTGGCGCCTTCGCGGGTCAGCGTGTTGCCATCGTGGATGATGTGATGACCAGTGGACACACAGCGAACGCACTCGCCGAGAGTCTGCTCCGGAGCGGAGCCATGGAGGTTAGGGTGTGGGTCGTGGCGCGCGCCTGAACAAAAAATTACCCAACGCCAGGAAATATTTTTTAAATCCGCATCCCTTGGCGTTCTTGGGGTACTTGGCGGTTCAAATTATTTGTTCTTGACGACGGCCAGCCGCTGGCGGGCGTATTTCAACAAGTTATCGTCCAGCGAGCCGGTGTCAATGGCGCGCTGGTAAGCGTCACCGGCGGTTTTCCAGTCCTGCGCGGCCTCGAGTGAGATGCCCATGCCGACCCAAGACCGGCCTTCCCGCGGATTGAGCTTAATCGCCTCGGTATAGGCCTTGGTCGCCTCGGCATGATTGCCGGCGCGCCGATAAAGTTCCGCGAGGAACGCCATGTAATCGGCGCTGCCCGCGCCGGCCTGACGGCTGGCTTCCATGACGGCGAGTGCCTTCTGGTCCGCGCCATGTTCGATCTGAATCCGCGCCAGCAGCAGCGTGAAGGGATAATGCGCCGGCACCTTCTCGATACCCTGCTCCAGAGTCTGCTGCGCCTCGTGCCAGCGGCCATTCTGCAACTCCAGGCCGGCGAGTAACTCACGCGACTGGGGGTGTTGCGCGCTGAAATTGAGCGCGGCCTGGAGGTGCTTT
>NZ_JBGQKW010000147.1:0-2984 GCF_041499725.1 Sulfuricaulis sp. | reverse complement strand
CTACCCCGACCAATTTTGATAATTGCGCGCAGGGGACGCTTGGGATGTAATGACGGGCGTTTTGCCGGCGCCCGTAGCTCAACGGATAGAGCACCAGCCTTCTAAGCTGGGGGTCGCAGGTTCGATTCCTGCCGGGCGCGCCAATTTCCGAGTGGAGCAGATAGATTCTTCGCGGGTATAATAACCGGTGACTTGATCATCAGTTATGGTGGGCGTAGCTCAGCTGGTTAGAGTCCCGGATTGTGATTCCGGTTGTCGTGGGTTCGAATCCCATCGCTCACCCCAATTTTTTGACCCGGGCCGTTAGCTCAGTTGGTAGAGCAGCTGACTCTTAATCAGCGGGTCGGTGGTTCGAGCCCACCACGGCCCACCATTTCTTCCGGTAGGAACGGGTGAAGCGATACAGCTCTCTTCGCCCGTTTCGAACCTTCCGTGCGCTTTCCATTTCAGTAATTCAAGGACCTTTCCGGCTTGATCCACACTGGATAGCGCTATACTGGAGCAACACGATTGCTGCGAATGTGGCGGAATTGGTAGACGCGCTGGATTTAGGTTCCAGTGGGGAAACCCGTGGGAGTTCGAGTCTCCCCGTTCGCACCACGATTCCGAGGTTTTTTCGCCTTAAAGCCGCAAATTCTTGGCCTGCCCGCAGTAAATTCGGTATGATCCCTACCGAAATACTACTATCGCTTCAAGCTTTATATTTTTGATAACGGGGTTTTCAAATGCAAGTTTCGGTTGAAACCATCGGCACGCTGGGGCGCCGCCTGAAGGTGGCTGTGCCGGCGGATCAGGTGGAGAAGGAATTCAATGATCGGCTTCAACGCTTATCGAAGCAGGTGAAGCTGCCCGGTTTTCGTCCCGGCAAGGTGCCGCTCAAGATGGTCGAGGCCCAATATGGCGGGCGGCTGATGGATGAGATCGCCGGCGACCTCATTCAGACCACGATGCATGAGGCTATCGGAAGCCAGGGATTGCGCCCGGCCGGCGACCCGCGTGTGCAGCGCAAGACGATAACGCGCGGTGAGCAGCTCGAATACACCGTCGAGTTCGAGATTTATCCGGAAGTAAAACGCTTCGATCTGACCGGCGCCCGCATCGAACGGCCGGTGGTGGCCGTGAGCGAGGCGGACGTGGACCGCACGCTGGAAACTATCCGCAAGCAGCGCGCCACCTGGAGACCGGTCGAGCGCGAAACGCGTTTGGGCGACCGCGTGACAATCGACTTCGTCGGACGACTGAACGGCAAGGAATTCGAGGGCGGCAAAGCCACCGCGTTACCGCTGGTGCTCGGGAGCGGCACGCTGATCGAGAGTCTGGAACAGGGGCTGGTCGGCGCAAAAAGCGGAGAGGCGCGCAGCGTCACGGCCAAGTTCCCGGCGGATTACCGCCATTCTTTGTTGGCCGGGCAGGTGGCGGATTTTGACGTAAAGGTTAATGAGGTCGCCGAAGCGATTTTACCGGAAGTGAACGAGGCATTTGCCAAGGAATTGGGTGTCGCGGACGGGAGCGTTGAAAAGCTGCGTACTGACGTGAAAACCAATCTTGAGCGCGAGGCGTCCAACCGTGCTCGCGCGGTGCTGCGCACCCGGGCGCTCAAGTCGCTGCTGGATGCCAATCCGATGGACGTCCCTCAGAGTCTGCTGGATAGCGAGGTTCAGCGCTTGAAATCGGCCGATATCTCCAGCGGCTCAAGCTTGGCCGATGAGGCAATTTATGGAAGCCGTGCCCGCAGTCGCGTGGCGTTGGGGCTGATACTGGGTGAAATCATCCGTACCCGCGGACTTGTGCCGGACCCGTCGCGAGTGCGCGCCCGTCTCGAGGAGATGGCGGCGGATTACGAGTCACCCCAGGAGTTCATCCAGTGGCACTATGAGAAACCGGAGCGCTTGAGCGAGATCGAGAGCCTGGTGATGGAGGAAAGGGTCGTCGAGGATCTCCTGGTTTCCGCCGAGGTAACAGACAAATCCATGACTTTCCAGGAACTCCTGAAGACTGATGTTGTCCTTCAGTAGGAATGTCCTATAGATTACCAATGAAGATTGCCGATTTTGGCGCGATGAAGGAACCCATAATGACTGACATTGGACAACGTGACGACGCTGCAAATCCCCTGGCCTTGGGCCTGGTTCCCATGGTTATCGAGACCACCGGTCGCGGCGAGCGTGCCTACGACATCTACTCGCGCATGCTCAAGGAACGCGTGGTGTTCCTGGTCGGGCAAGTCGAGGATCACATGGCGAATCTGATCGTGGCCCAACTCCTGTTCCTGGAATCCGAAAACCCGGACAAGGATATACACCTATATATCAACTCACCGGGCGGCGCGGTGAATGCGGGTCTCGCGATCTACGATACCATGCAGTTCATCAAGCCGGACGTGAGTACCGTCTGTATCGGCCAGGCGGCCAGCATGGGCGCGCTGATCCTGACCGGCGGCGCCAAGAGCAAGCGATTCGCGTTGCCGCACTCGCGCATGATGGTGCATCAGCCTATGGGCGGCTTTCAGGGCCAGGCAACGGACTTCGATATCCATGCCCGCGAAATCCTGCGCGTGCGCGAGCGCCTGAACCAGATCATGGTCAACCATACCGGCCGTGCCATGGATCAAATCAAGGATGATACCGACCGTGACTATTTCATGGACGGGGAGGAAGCCAAGGCTTTTGGCCTGATTGACGCGGTTATCGAAAAGCGTGTATAAAATAGGTGAACTTTCCGCAGGATATGCTATAGATTTAAGGTAGAGTATCGGCGGAACAGGCGTCTGAAAGCTTGCAAACCTAGGCGGAAACCCGCATCCTTGCAGGCACTATAAAGATCCTTAATCGATAGCGAGGTTTAAGGATGGCTGACAACAACCATACGGGCAGGGGCGATGGAAAGAGTGAAAAGCTCCTGTACTGTTCTTTCTGCGGCAAGAGCCAGCACGAGGTGCGCAAGCTGATTGCGGGGCCTTCCGTGTTTGTCTGCGACGAGTGCGT
>NZ_JBGQKW010000146.1:0-2998 GCF_041499725.1 Sulfuricaulis sp. | reverse complement strand
GGCGCTTAAGCGGCACCGTCACGCTCGCATATGGTACCTGGAGAGCGAGTGCAGAAACCCGAAGCCGTTCAAGAGCCACAAAACAACACTTACCACCACGACGACATTCAGGATCGACTTAATGGAGCGCGCCATCGGGATGAAAGCATTAATCAGCCAAAGTACGACGCCAATCACGATCAGGACCCCAACCACATGAATTAAATCCATGATCTAATCCTCCTTCTCATCTTCATAAAGCAGACACCCATCGGGCCGCTCCCCGGCGTGCGCTTGTTGATTGCAGCCGAAACAAGCTTCGAACCTGTCGGCACTTGATCAAGAACGCTTGTTCTTATCTTCTCTGCGCGCCATCCAATATTCTCGACCGCTTAGAGCCGGCCCAGGAGCAGCAAGATAACCACTATCGTCAGCACCAGGCCCAATCCGCCGCTGGGGCCATAACCCCAGCTTCGGCTGTGATTCCAAGTGGGCAGTGAACCGAAAAGCATCAAAACCACAACCACAATCAAAACAGTTGCGAGCATTTCCTTGCCTCCTTTAGAGATCCCGGCCAATGAAATGCTTCTGCCGGGATTATTTCCAAACCTTAGTATGGGCTCTGCATTACGGTCGCCGGAGTTGAGTTGGGGCAGCCGTTGGGCTACCCGCGACAGTCGGGTCCGGTGGTGTCACCAACTTCAACTGATCCAGCGAGGCCAGCACGGCCTGCCAGCCGGCGGCGTCCTTCTTGGTCTCGAACGCTGCGGAAAGGTCCCCATAAAAGTTCAGGATGTTCTCGCGCAGTTCCGGTGATGTCCGATCGAACTTTCGTTCCGAAAGTTTGCCCAGCAACTTGGCGTAGGCGTTGTCGGTCAGGGTGTACTCCGCCGCCTTGGTGGGTTTTCCGGTGTCGAAATCAACATCGGCAAGTTGAAGCGAGTCCGTCCGCACTGCTTCGAGATCGGCCCGGTACTGATCAACGCTCGTGTTGATGCTCTTGAAATACATGTCCTCGGTCTGCGGGGTAGGGCTATTGAACGCCATCGCTTTGAAGGGCCCAACTTTCGGCATGTAATGCAGGAACACAGACAACACGCGCACGCCGAATCCCGGCTTGGTGTATTCCTTTCCCCAGTTCTTTTCATAATCGGAGCGCGAGAGACGGTAAAGGAACTTCCGTTTTGAGAACGTGGGTTCTTCGCGCATCATGTCCTTCTTATGGGTGCGCAGCGCGACCCGTGTGATCTCCGGGATCATCTGGCTGACCGAGTAACGGTAGGTGCCGATGGCGAGATCCTCGCGGGGAAGGACGTCTTTCAAGTCCACGCCATAGACAACCGGAAAGACGCGTTCCAGCAGGGACTTGGACACCTGAAACCCGATGAAATCGTGGTACTGCTGCGAGGCATAACGGTTCTTCGCCACCTGCACCATGTCAAACCCAAATTCTGTTCTGATATGCGCTGTTTTGTCGTCCGCGTACTTGACGGACTTGCCGAACTTCGCCCGAAGCTTGGGATATTGAATCGCAACGGACTGGTTCACCGCCGGGTGGCCGGCAATGTCCGACGCATAGTGCGCCAGGGCGCCCATGGCGAACGCGTACTCATTGGCGTCCTGACTCTCGAGCAGCAACTCGCGAACGAAGTCCCCGCTGCGGACGTAATGCACCAGGTCGCTGAATTGCTTGCTGCCGAATGGGTAGTAACCGAGGTCTTGAATGACGGCGCCGCCGTAGGCATAGGCGTGCGCCTCCGTGATTTGGTCTTCGGTCAGTGTTGGAAATCGCTTGAGCAGTAGAGGCCGGATCTCATCTTTCCAGAGCAGGTCGACGATTTCCTCGTGCGTCAGGACTGAGTATGCGAACGAACTGCCGGCGCACATCAGCAAGGCACAGACGAGAAGGGCAATTATTGGCGTTTTTCTCATGCTCCGCTCTTCCTTATGACGGGGTGAACCAGGAATTCGTGCGCCAGGCGCTCGTCACGTCTGGCGCAGCTGATGTTGAAGTGAACCATCTCTTCGTTGATTCCTTCGGCCGATTACACTCGATCGAAAGATCGTCCGCCCTTGGGGGAATACTTACGCAAAGCATTGTCCAACGCTCGAGCTGATTGAGGCGTGGCCACGGTGCCGTCGATCAGAATTTCCTTGGCACTGACCCTGCGGCCGTAGAGTTTTTCGTTGTCGTCCTTATCCTGCTTCATCACCGCTCCGTCGAGCGACACGCCGGCAAACAAGCCGCGCGTTCTCGAATAGCTGAGAATCTCAGCATGCAGTTGAGCGTCGGTCGCGCCTTCCGCCGATCGTCCCACCGGTCCCGCGGCAACGGAGGCTTCCGCGCCCAGCTTCACGCTGTCCTGAACCAGCTTGCGCGCGCCTTCGGGGTTCATCACCAGGAAGATGACGTCCGTCGCCTTGCCGCCAATCTGGAATCCGATGCTGGCCGCGCCCAGGGTAAACATGGAGGGGGCGCCCCATTCGCCGGTCCCGCCCTTGCGGCACACCAGCACGCCGCGCCCGTAGGTGCCGCCGAGTCCCAGCGCGAATTTATATTGAGAAGGAACGACGCCGACACACACGGCTTTTTCAAACAACTCCTCGGGAATGCCCTTGTCGGGAGTCCCCATAATCTCGTGAAGAATGTTGGTGGACTTTTGCAGCTGGCTTTCACCCGCGAATGCCGGCATGCAGAATGTGAGTAATAGAAGAATCAAACCAAGCCTTTTCATTTTAAAACTCCCTTGTGCCCTCAAAGCCAGGAGAGCGCTGTCCGCTTCCTACCGGGTCCTTGCTTACAACGTGAGGCCCATCCTTTATACCTTGGGGCCATTAAACTGTCTGTCCCGTACAGACCGCTGCTGTGGTCAAAACTGCTCATCCAACTAAGGAGCGGGCATCGAGGCACCGTCCGCGCTTTCAATTCCCAGGCACGCGCGCCCGTGGCCAGAGACCATAAATTGAGATTGTGGGAGACTGGTTGAGCCGCCTCGTGCAAGCGCCGCGCAAGGAATTT
>NZ_JBGQKW010000145.1:0-3069 GCF_041499725.1 Sulfuricaulis sp. | reverse complement strand
CGGCCTGGAATATCACGTGGATTTCCCGCGCTCGCGCGTGGGCGAATTCGACGTGGATCTGGTGCACGAATTTTTCCAGGGATTCTGCAATCATGCCCTGGTGACGATGCACGTGGACTGTCTGCGCGGCAAGAACGCGCACCACAACGCCGAGACGATCTTCAAGGCCTTCGGACGCGCTCTGCGCATGGCGCTGGAGATCGACGCACGCGCGGCGGGTACGATCCCGTCAACGAAAGGGAGTTTATAGTTTTAAACCGCCAAGAACGCCAAGGACGCCAGGAAATTCTATGTTGCGGCCCAGGGTGCAACAGAAATCGTTGCACCCGTTCGGCGGTGCGAATGTTCACTGAACATTCGCAAGGACTCCGCCTCACCCTTGGCGGTTCACAATCGTTGATTTATATATTTAAGTATGAATACGGTCGCGGTGATTGATTACGGGATGGGAAATCTGCGCTCGGTGTGCAAGGCGATCGAGCATGTCGCGCCCGGCACACGCGTACAACTTACGGCCGCGGCGGCGGACATCCATCGTGCCGACCGCGTCGTGTTTCCCGGCCAAGGCGCCATTGGCGGTTGCATGGCGGCGCTGGAGACCGGCATGCTGCGCGAATCGCTTCTCGAGGCGATGAAAACCAAACCCTTTCTCGGCATCTGTCTCGGTCTTCAGGCCCTGTATGATTTCAGCGAAGAGGGCGGCGGCACGCCGTGCCTGAGCCTGCTGGCGGGGGCGGTGAAGCGTTTTCCGCCTTCGATGATGGTGGACACGGCCGGCGGTCTGCCGCTGAAGGTGCCGCACATGGGCTGGAATCAGGTGCGCCAGACTGTCGCGCACCCGTTGTGGAACGGTATCCCGCAGGATTCGCGGTTTTATTTCGTGCACAGTTACTATGCCGATTCGGCCGATGCCCATGATATCGCCGGCGAGACGGAGTATGCGCTGCGGTTTACCTCGGCCGCGGCACGTGAGAATATTTTCGCCGTCCAGTTCCACCCGGAAAAAAGCCAGCGCGCCGGCTTGCGCCTGCTGGAGAATTTCGTGTCCTGGGACGGAAACAGCTAATATAATATTTCTGAAACGCTGATAAACGCAGATTCACGCAGATGAAGAGAAGCAGGGCGTTAGTGAGTTTTAAAAATCAGCGTTTATCTGTGTTCATCCGCGGTTACTGACTTATTATCAATCATGTCCTCTCTGCTGGTAATTCCCGCGATTGATATCAAAGACGGCAAGTGTGTGCGTCTGCGCCAGGGGCGCATGAACGAAGAGACGATCTTTTCCGACGACCCCGTGGCCATGGCCAGGCGCTGGGTGGATGTCGGCGCGCGCCGCCTGCACATCGTGGATCTCAACGGGGCGCATGCCGGCAAGCCGGTGAATGCGGCCGCCATCCAGGCGATCCGATCCGCCTTTCCGGACATGCCGATGCAGGTGGGCGGCGGTATACGTGACGAGGATACCATCCAGGCCTATATCGACATGGGCGTGCGTTATGTCATTCTCGGCACCAAGGCGGTGAATGCCCCGCATTTCGTGAGCGACGCGTGCACGGAATTCCCCGGGCACATCATCGTCGGACTCGACGCCAAAGACGGCAAGGTGGCGATCGACGGCTGGTCCAAGCTCTCCGGGCACGACGTCATCGATCTGGCGAAGAAATATCAGGACGACGGCGTCGAAGCGATCATCTACACCGACATCGGCCGCGACGGCATGATGACCGGTGTCAATATCGAGGCGACGGTCAAGCTCGCGAACGCGATTTCGATTCCGGTTATCGCCTCCGGCGGTATCACCAACATCGACGACATCCGCCGGCTTTGCGAGGCGGGTGACGCCGGCATCGTCGGGGCCATCACCGGCCGCGCGATTTACGAGGGCACGCTCGACTTCGCCGCCGCCCAGAAACTCGCGGATGAAATGAGAAAATAATTTTAAACCGCTAAGGACGCCAGGAAAGCGAAAGAATTTTACTTGGAATCTCTTGGCGTCCTTGACGGTTCAAATCATATATGGGCCTTGCGAAACGAATAATCCCCTGTCTCGACGTGGACAACGGCCGCGTCGTCAAAGGCGTGCGTTTCGTGGAAATCCGCGATGCGGGCGATCCCGTCGAGATCGCGCGCCGGTATGACGAGCAGGGCGCCGATGAAGTAATCTTTCTCGACATCACCGCCAGTTCCGACAACCGCGAGACCATGGTTCACGTGGTCGAGGCGATGGCTGCGCAGGTGTTCATCCCGCTGACCGTTGGCGGCGGGATTCGCAAAGTCGAAGACGTGCGCCGCATGCTCAACGCCGGCGCCGACAAGGTCGCGATCAACACCGCCGCGGTGTCGCGCCCCGAATTCGTGAAGGAGGCCTCGGATCATTTCGGCTCGCAGTGTATCGTGGTGGCGATCGACGCCAAGCAGGTCGGGCCGGGCAAGTGGGAAGTATTCACTCACGGCGGCCGCAAGGCGACCGGATTGGATGCCGTGGCGTGGGCCAGGAAGATGACGGAATACGGTGCGGGGGAAATCCTGTTGACGAGCATGGACCGCGATGGCACGAAGAACGGTTTTGATCTCAATCTCACGCGCGCGGTGTGCGACGCCGTCAGTATTCCGGTGATCGCTTCCGGCGGGGTCGGCAATCTCGATCATCTCGTGGATGGCGTTCGCCTGGGCCACGCCGATGCCGTACTCGCGGCCAGCATTTTTCACTTCGGCGAATACACCGTCGGCCAAGCCAAGCAGCGCATGGCCGCGGCTGGGATTGAAGTAAGATTCTGAACCGCCACAATTTCGCCAGGAGCGAAATTGTGGCGCGCTTTAGCGCGCCCCGCAGGGGTGCGCGCCACGGATGGCGCGCATCAAGGACGCCAAGAACGCCAAGGGATTAGAGGGCGGGAAGTCCGCAGTTTGTGTACAGTGACTTAATCCGAGCAGCGAGGCGCTAATTCCTGTTATTATTTCTGAACTTTACTTGGCGTTCTTGGCGGTTTAAAACATGAATGACTCCTGGCTCGATGCGGTGAAATGGAACAGCGACGGGCTGGTGCCCGCGATCGCGCAGGAGGCCGG
>NZ_JBGQKW010000144.1:0-3127 GCF_041499725.1 Sulfuricaulis sp. | reverse complement strand
TACACGGCGAATGGGCGCGCATCCTGCACTCGCCGCGGCCGCTCACCGACAGCGCGGGGCGCGTGTCGACCGAGGTCGGTAACGCCACGAGCTACCTGCTGGGCACCCGCTATCTGACGGCCGGCGATACGACGTATATTGTGGAGTATTACCACAACGGCACCGGCTACTCGGAAGACGAGGCCGCCCAGTTCTATGCGCTGGTGGACACCGCTTTCGCGACGGGCAACAACGCTCTCGTGCAAAAGGCGCTGTCTCTCAGCCAGGGAAGCTACGGCCGGCCGAACGCAGGCCGGAACTATGTCTACTTCCGCGCGCAGCAGAAGGACGCCCTGGGCATCGTCTACTTTTCTCCGGCGATCACCGCGATGGTGAATCTGCTGGACCGCAGCTATCAGCTGACGCCGGAGCTCTCCTACACCGGGATCAACAACCTCGAGCTGCGCGCGCGGCTGTTCCTGCTGCACGGCGGCGGCGCGACCGATTTCGGCGAGAAGCAGGTGGCCCGCAAGCTCGAGCTCCAGGCCCGGTACTATTTTTGAGGTTCGACCGCCGGCGGCTGCATGATTCTCGCCGAGGGTTCCGGTTGCAAAGTCACGTGCCGGATGCCGTAGCGCTGGTCCACCGTCTGCGCCAGGGCGCAGAAAACCCGCTCCCATGCCGCCATGTCGTCGATCACGACATGCGCCGAGAGCGCGATACGCTCCGACGAGAGGCTCCAGACGTGAAGGTCGTGAACCGAGCGCACGCCCTCGACGGCCGCCATCGCCTTTCCGATTTCATCGAGAGCAAGATGCAGCGGCGTGCCCTCCATCAGGGCGTGCAGGGCCTCCCGCAAGAGTCTCAGGCTCGAGACCAGGATGAGCGCGCAGATGAAAAGCGAGAGCAAAGGGTCGATCGCAAACCAGCCGGTAAAGGAGATGACGGCGCCCGAGACGAGCGCGGCGACCGACCCCAGGAGATCCCCCATGACGTGCAGCAACGCGCCGCGCGTATTCATGGTCTTCTCGCCGCGCGCAAGAATCAGGGCCACCGCCACGTTCAGCAGAAGGCCGATCAGGGCAACCGCGAAAACGGTCTCCCCCTTCACTGCTTGCGGCTCCAGAAGCCGCTGCACGGCAGCGACCGTGATCCAGACCAGTATGACAAGCATGAATGCGGCGTTGACGAATGCGGCGACGATCTCTGCGCGACCAAAGCCGTACGAATGGCGCGCGGAGGGCGGCCTTCGCGCCGCCCACGCGGCAAACGCGGCCAAGCCGAGCGAGGCGGCGTCGCTGGCCATGTGCCCGGCGTCCGCAAGCAGCGTCAGAGAGCCCGACCAGAATCCCGCCGCCGCCTCGATCGCCGCGTAGCCGAGCGTCAGCGCAAGCGCGAGGCTCAACGAACCGAGGCTGCGCGGCTCAGTCATCGGAGAACGGTCAAGCAACCCGGCTCAATAGCTTGAGCATGGGATGCACGCGGGTTTCCCGTCCTTCATTCTCAGATAACGATCAAACACGTATTCGCCGCAGGTGCCGCATTTGGTCTTGTTGAACGAACCCTTGAGCGGCTTGAATTGGAAGTCCGGCTTCGGCTCCACGGCAAAGAGCGTGTCGTCGGCCTGCTCGTAGACCCAGCGGATGAACTCCTGGCTCACCGGCGCGGGAATCTGGGACGGTTCGACCCCTTTCTTGCGCACGGCGATGAACTCGAACTTGCCCATCGCATCGACGGCATCCGGCTTGAGTGAAAAACGGATGCCCCCCTTCTTCGGATGAAAGAAGGTTGCCGCGAGTTTGCCGTAGAAGGTCTTTGCCATGAGCACCTTTCCATAGGTGGCCCCGGTCGCGGCCTGGATGCCATCCATCATGCACGTCTGCGGGTGCCCCTCGCCGAGTTCCGGGAACACGAAGAAGCCGTGGTCCTTTTCCCTTTCGACGCCCAGCTTTTCGAGGGCGAGGCGACCCATGCGATAGCCGATCGGCATGAACGGACATTGATGGCCGTGGAATTCAAAGGCCCATTCGGGCGGGATATGTTGCGTTGTCATGTGATTCTCCTTGCTGACAAAGTGCTACTTGAAAACATCGAAAAACATCTTCGCCGCAATCAGCCACAGCGCGATGCCAATGACTTTCTTGAGCTGGCCGCTGGAGAGTTTTTCCTTCATCAACTGCGACCCGATGAGCGATCCGCCCGCAGCCATGAGCGCCATGATTCCCAGAAAAGTCACGTCCATCTTTCCGAACGAGACGTGACCGAAAAACCCGGAGAGCGAGGAAAACACCACCGCGACGGCACAGGTGGCCGCAGCTCGTTTCGCATCAAGTCCAAGCCAGTTGAGCGCCGGGACGATGATGTTTCCGCCGCCCACGCCAAGCAGGCCTCCGATGAAACCTGCGGTACTGCCTACACCGGCGCCGACCAGCCAGACCCTGGCCGAGCCGGCATTCTGAGCGCGCGCCTGTCCTTGATAAAAAAGCATCATTCCGCCCGCAAATACGAGAAATACCGCGAAGAGAAAGAGCAATGTCGACTTGTCCACGTGCGGCGTAAGGCGAGCGCCAAGGGGTGCGAACACGACGGCTATTGCGGCAATCGGCAATGCAATGCGCCAGTCAATGAGCCGGCCACGCCAATAGTTGACCGTGGCGAACGAAAGGCTGATGGCGTTAAGGAGTAGTGCAGCCGGGGCGGCCTCGGCGAGCGGTACGCCGAGATAGTAGAAAAACGGAACGAACAGGAATGCCGCGCCCAATCCGGCCATCGCCAAGAGGCCGGAAAACACAAACACCACAGGCGCAGAGATAAGGTAGAAAGCAAGCGACATGAATCAGCTGCTGTTGGCGGGCATCCTTTTATTCCCCAAAGGTGGACAATAGCCGTTCGCGCGCGGCGAACCAGTACGCATGAAGCCCATGAGACCGTTGACCAGCAGCGGGACGACGATCACCACGGCCTCGATTTGAGGAGAAACGCCTTGGCCATGCTGCGCGGCGCCTGCCCGATCGCGTTGGGGCCATGGTCGCGCATGCGCGATTCCGCCTCGGAGCTGGAAAGTCCTTCCGTGCTCGTCATTTCAATCTCCTTCGGCCTGCCGGCGAAGCGTTCCGGCGAGCTCCGTGCCTGGCGCGACGGTGTTGTA
>NZ_JBGQKW010000143.1:0-3272 GCF_041499725.1 Sulfuricaulis sp. | reverse complement strand
GGCGCTGACCTTGGCGCGGCGCCTGAAAGGCCACGCCAGCATCACCGGCATCGACGCCGCGGACGGCATGGTGCGGGTGGCGCAGGCCAAAGCAGTCAAGGAACGACTGTCGGGAATTTCCTTCCGGTGCATGCCGGCGGAACAACTGGCCTTTCAGGGCAACTCTTTCGATCGCGTTTTATGCCGCTTCGGCGTAATGCTGTTCACCGACCCGCTGCAAAGCCTGAAGGAGATGCGGCGTGTGTTGAAACCCGGCGGCCGTTTTGCGCTGGCGGTGTGGAGCACCCCGGAAACGATACCGACCCTGCGCTGGTCCTACGAAGTTTTCTCGAAACGGCTGCCGGAAGAACTGCGCCCGCCACTGGCCAAGGCGACGTCGCTAGGCGCGCCGGGAATGCTGGAAGACCTGCTGCGCGAGGCGGGATTCTCCGGCTTTTCGGTGGAGCCCAAAACGTTCGATTACCAGTTTAAATCCTTCGAGGAACTCTGGGATACGGTGGAGGCATCGGATATGCTCAAGCAACAATACGATGCACTACCGCAAAACGAACGCGGCAAGATACGGGACGAGGTCGGGCGTTTTGCCAGGGATTTCATCCACGAGGGGCAACTGAGGATTCCGCACGAATATCTGGTGGCGGCGGGCGGGAAATAACGCCACTCCCTTTTTTCTTATCGAGTGAGAGACGGCGATACCTACATGCCGCTCAGGTAAGTCTTGGCCTCTTCACCCGGATCGGGCAGACCGGAGACGCGCCACGCACCGAGGCAGCTGTGAAACAGGTCGTGAATCCATTGCTTGTCTTTGCCGTGGCTGTGGCAGATATGGCTCATGGCGGGAGCCACGCCAAACTTGGCGTAATATTCCCGCAGAGTACGAATTATTTCCCAGTGCTCCTCGGTGAGCTGACCGATGCCGTCGTGTCGCGCAATTTCCGCCGCCAGAGTTTCGTTCCATTGCGCCGGGTCCTTCAGCAGACCGCCTTCGTCGAACTCGACTTCCAATTCCTGAATTTCGTGCATTTGACACCTCCTTCCCGATTCTCTGGATGAAGTGACGTCCATATGCATTATGCGCTCAATCCAGGGAAAGCGCCCGGATAGTGGCACGATGCGTGTGGGATTCAATGACGGTTGGCTCCTCTCGACACCTCTGTCTCCCGCGGCACTTGTGCGTACGGCACATCGCCGACCGGGAAGCAGCCGCGTTTAGTGGCTGGTTCCCTCGGAACGGGTGATCTTGTTGTACACGTTGTACTTGCCGGACGGTTTTTTCATCGGCAGGCGCTTGATCTCCTTGAAGGTCGCCGCATCGTACACCACGAGCGCACCGTCCATTTCCCAGATACTGACCAGAGCATATTTGCCGTCGCGCGTGAATTCGGTGTGCGCCGCGGTCTGGCCCGGCGCGGGCTTGAGCGTCTTCACCAATTCAAGCGTGCGTTTGTCGATAATCTGAATCGCATCCTTGCTGGCCGGACTCATCATGGCGTCGACCCAGGCGTACGGCGTGTTCTCGTGCGAGCGCATGAAGAACCCGGGGCCGAGGGTTTTGATGTGCTTGATGGTCTTCCAGGTTTTCATGTCGATGACGGTCACCATGCCCTCCTTGAGGTTGGGCGTCGCGAGCACCGTGGTTTCCTTGTAATCCCAGGTGATGCCCGAGCCCAAGTGCGGCAGGCCGGGAAGATCGACGTCGGCGATCTTGCGCCCGACGATCAGGTTCACCACCTGGCCATTATTGCCGTTGCGCGCGGCGCCGATCAGATGTTCGTACGACTGGTCAAATAAAAAGTCATCGAGGTAATCGTCGAGGCGGATGCGACGTACCGGGAACGGTCCCTTGGCCGCCAGCGCTTCGCCCATGCGGTAGTCGTGCACCAGACCCGGATAGATCGGCTCGGCCTTGGCGTCGTAGGGAATCTCCCAGACTTCGGGGATGTCCTTGAGCGCGGCGATGAAACTCTTGCGCGGCGCGGCGTCATAGAC
The DNA here is from genome assembly GCF_041499725.1 of Sulfuricaulis sp. Lineage (GTDB taxonomy): Bacteria > Pseudomonadota > Gammaproteobacteria > Acidiferrobacterales > Sulfurifustaceae > Sulfuricaulis. The sequence continues at coordinate 1,283 of NZ_JBGQKW010000143.1, read as the reverse complement.
GGCACTCACCCGCGAGCTTTTGCCGGCATCGTCCTGTACCGCGATGATCTTGAGCGGCGACAGATCCGTGGCGTCCAGCACCACCAGCGTGTGCGGCAGGTAATTGCCCGCCAAGACATAACGCCCGTCGCTCGACACCGCGATATTGCGCATGTTGATGCCGGCGCGAATCTCGGCGACGTATTTCAGATTGTAGATATCGAACTTGCTCACCCAGCCGTCGCGCGAGCCGAAATAAACATAGCGGCCGTCCGGGGAGAATTTCGGCCCGCCGTGCAGCGCAAAACGCGTGGGGAAACGCAGGATCGGCTCGAACCGGTCACCGTCCAGAAGCGTCGCATGATGATCACCGACCTCGACGACCACGAAAAGATTCAGCGGATCGGCATTGAAGACCGGCTTGTCCGAGAGTTTTTCCCCGGGTTTGACGTGCGCCACATGGGAACCGCGGATATCGGCCATGTCCCAGCGCGGTACTTGCGGCAGCGGCGCGTAGATCAGTCCGGCGAGCTGCGTAATCTGCTCCGTTGACAGCTTGTCCCGGAACCCCGGCATCTGGCTCGCGACACGCCCGTCACGGATAGTGGCGATCGCCTCTTCGCGCTTGAGCCTTCCCAGGTTTTCCGGCAGCAGCGCCGGGCCGATGCCGCCCAGGCGGCCCGCGCCGTGGCAGGAGGCACAATGCTCGGCATACAAGCTTGGTGCGTCGGTTCCGGCCGCGCTTGACGTCGCCGCGACGAGCGTAAGCAGCGTGGCGAACACGATCGAGACCGGGCGAGCCAACATCATGGAGATTCTCCTTCAAAGGCAAGAGCCGCCGCGTGCAGATCGGCCGGGCCCAAACGGTGGACACGCCCGAATCCGGAGACATAGCGCGAGGTCACGGTCACGAAACGCACGAGCGCGAAATCGGTGAACTCGAATGTCGGCGCGGCCGCAGGAAAACGCGCGAGGTAGCGCTCCCGCGCCGCGGCGTAGCCGGCGGCGTCGCGCCCGATCGTCTCGACATAGCCCTGCAGGCTCACGCGCGCCAGTCCCTGCGGATCGCTCGCGCCGCGGTCGGATTCGGTGAACGACAGCGACGCGCGCGGATTGGTTTCGAGGTAACGCGTGTGCAGCGCCAGACGGCTGAGGTGCAGCAGGAAACCGCCCAGGTCATCCTCGGGCGCCAGCGCCACCCAGGTGGCGAGCGGCTCGTTGTCGCGCGCGGTCGCGAGCGCCGCCCAGCGCTGGCCGCGCAGCAGCGCCGCCAACTGTCGTTGCTCTTCGGGATTCACGCCTTG
>NZ_JBGQKW010000142.1:0-3595 GCF_041499725.1 Sulfuricaulis sp. | reverse complement strand
GCCGATCTCATTGCGGGCATCACGGTGGCGTTGGTGCTGGTGCCGCAATCCATGGCCTACGCCCAGTTAGCGGGGCTGCCGGCCTACTACGGGTTGTACGCCGCTTTCCTGCCGCCCATGATTGCGGCGCTGTTCGGTTCTTCGCGTCAACTCGCGACCGGACCGGTGGCGGTGGTCTCGCTGCTGACCGCCGCGGCGCTGGAACCCATCGCGGCCAGCGGCAGCCCGGGTTACGTGGCGTACGCCATCACCTTGTCGCTGCTCGTCGGTCTGTTTCAGCTCGGCCTCGGGCTGCTGCGGCTCGGCGTGGTGGTGAACTTCCTCTCGCACCCCGTGATCATCGGTTTCACCAACGCCGCCGCGATCATCATCGCCACTTCCCAGCTCGACAAGATCTTCGGCGTGCGCACCGACAAAGCCGAGCACCATTACGAAACCGTGTGGAACACGATTGCCGCTGTCCCCACACAGATCCACTGGCTCACGTTCTTCATTGCCGTGGGCGCCTTCGCCATCATGATCGTTCTGCGGCGCCTCAACCCGCGCATTCCCAACGTGCTCATCGCCGTGGCTATCACCACAACCCTTTCCTGGCTGATCCACTTCGAACATCTTGAGACTGTGACTCTCAGCCAGATCGAGAACGAGGCCGTACAGGAAGTGGTGCGTGATGAGCTTGCTCTCAAGCGCGAAATCCCGGAACTCGACAAGACGATTGCCGACGCGGAAAAACGCCACCGTGAAACACTCAACCAGTTCGGCACCAACGACTCGCGAACCCTGCTCGCCCAGCACATGTTTGACACCCTCAAACTGAAGCGCGAACGTCGCACCAAGACCGTCAAAGCCGACATCGAGGAAATCAAAAAGACCCGTTTCGACCATGTCCCGGGGGCGGATGGCGCAACGGGCAAGTTCTACCTGCATCGTCACACGCCTGAAGGCGCCGAAAGCGACGGACGCCTGTGGCGCATCCGCAGCGTGGACGGCGAGATACTCGTCATGAACGGCGGCGGCAACGTGGTCGGCATCGTCCCCAAGGGTCTGCCGTCCTTTACGCTGCCGAAGTTTGACGTCGGCGTTATATTGCAGCTGCTCTCGGCGGGAATCACCATCTCGCTCATCGGCTTCATGGAAGCGATATCGATCGCCAAGGCCATGGCCACCCGGACCCGACAGAGGCTCGACGCCAACCAGGAGCTGGTCGGACAGGGTCTCGCGAACATTGTCGGCAGCCTGTCGCTGAGCTATCCCACCTCGGGTTCGTTCTCGCGCTCGGCGGTGAACATCAGTGCCGGCGCGATCACCGGTTTCTCATCCGTGGTGACCAGCGTGATCGTGGTGGTGACACTGCTGTGGCTGACGCCGCTGCTCTATCACCTGCCGCAAGCCACTCTCGCGGCCGTGATCATGATGGCGGTCGTGGGCCTGATCAACGTCAAGGCCGTCAAACACGCCTGGCAGGTTAACAAACAGGACGGCATCGTGGCCGTCGTGAGCTTCGTGCTAACACTGGCCTTCGCCCCGCACTTGGACAAGGGCATTCTCATCGGCGCCGGCCTCGCGCTGATCATGTATCTCTACCGCACCATGCAGCCGCGCATCGCGGTGCTATCACGCCACGCCGACAGCACGTTGCGTGATGCCGAGATGTTCGGCCTAAAGTCCTGCGAGAACATAGCGGTCATCCGTTTCGACGGCTCGCTGTACTTCGCCAATACCAGCTACTTCGAGGACAAGGTTCAGGAGCGTATCGCCGCCAAACCTGACCTGAAATACGTGATTGTCATGGGCGAAGGGATCAACCAGATTGACGCCACCGGCGAGGAAATGCTGTCGCACCTCGCCGAACGCCTCGACAAGGCTGGCATCCAGTTGCTGTTTACCGGGCTGAAGAAGCAGGTTCTGGATGTTTTCACGCGCACCGGGCTGTATGAGCGGCTGGGACCCCAGCGCTTCTTCCGCACCGAGGATCAGGCGCTGGATCACGTCTGGAAAGCGCTCGGCAACAATCACGAAGTGGATTGTCCGCTCAATATCGTGTGCCCGGTGCTGCCGCCGAAATAATCGCGATTCGATCTTTCCCGGCGTTGTCATTCGTCATTTAAGGAAGGTACCCGATGATGTTAGAATCGAGGCTCCACATAGCGATGAGGCAAGCGGTCCTTGGCTGATATTCCTGTTGGGGCGTCGGTTGACCCTCTGTTTTTCCTGATTCCGCCATTCGCGTTTTTCTCCGCTGCTGAAATTTCATTGCGCGCGGTCAATCACTGCCGTCCGCCTGCCGGTATGTCGGCTGGTACGTCCGCCCCGGTTTTCCGCCTCAGCGAGCCGAATAAGACCATCCGTACAAAACGAACCAATTAAATACCCGCCATGAATCAGCTTGCCGTTTCGAGTCACAACACCGTTTGGCAGCGTCTTTTTCCGTTTCTGCGCTGGTGGCCGCAGGTCAACCGGCATACGCTGAAAAACGACCTGATCGCGGGATTGACGGTTGCCCTGGTCGCCATTCCGCAGTCCCTTGCCTACGCGCAATTGTCCGGGGTACCCGCCTATTACGGGCTGTACGCGACACTCATACCCGTGATCGTCGGCGTACTCTTCGGCTCATCGCTGCTGTTATCCACCGGACCGGTGGCCATGACATCGCTGCTCACCGCGGCCAGCATCATGCCGCTCGCCACCTACGGAACGGAACAGTTTTATGCCTATGTCATCCTGATGGCGCTCCTGTCCGGTCTGGTCCAGATCGGCCTGGGGCTGGCGCGCATGGGCGTGCTGCTTAATTTTCTGTCCTATCCGGTCCTGCGAGGCTTCATCAACGCCGCCGCCATCATCATTGGTTTATCGCAGCTTCCGCCGATGCTCGGATTGCCGCTGAAAAACACCCAGCATTTCATGACCGATATTCTGCACGTCATCGAAAATATCGACGCCATGCACTTCGAGTCCCTGCTCTTCGGTCTGGGCTCGCTCGCGCTGATGACACTACTCAAGAAATTCGCGCCGAAACTCCCCGGCGTGTTGATTGTTGTCGTCTTGACCACCTTCATCAGTTACGCCATCGATTTCGAGGCGCTCGGCGGCCGCATCATCGGCATCATCCCGCAGGGTCTCCCGAGCCTCAGCATCCCGCCGGTGGACTGGAAAGCCAGCATACACATGCTGCCGACGGCTTTCGTGATCGCCCTCATCAGCTTCATGGAGGCCATGTCCAGCGCCAAGATCATCGCCATCAAGACTCGCACCCAATGGAACGAAAACCAGGAGCTCATTGGACAGGGCCTGGCAAAAGTCACGGCGGCCTTCAGTCATGCCATGCCCGTCAGCGGTTCATTTTCCCGCTCGGCGCTGAATCTCGCTTCCGGCGCAAAAACAGGAATGTCCTCCATCTTCACGGCGCTCACGGTGCTGCTTACCCTGCTGTTCTTCACGCCGCTGCTGCACAACCTGCCCAAGCCGGTGCTGGCGGCCATTATCATGATGGCGGTCATCGGCCTCATCAATCTCAAAACCATCAAGGAGGCCTGGATCGCGGGCAAGCCGGACGGCATCGCCGCCGTGATCACGTTCTTCGCCACTCTGGCGTTTG
>NZ_JBGQKW010000141.1:0-3761 GCF_041499725.1 Sulfuricaulis sp. | reverse complement strand
GCGTCGCGCGGGAAAAAGAACTCTTCCGTCAGGCGCTGGCCCAGATCGGTCAGGAGTCCGTCGAAGACCGGGACGGGACGGAGACCGCCACGACACCGAATTCGCGGCGTTACAGTATCGAAACGATTCCCGATCCGGATCGCCCCGGGCAGTTCATTTTCGCGCTCAGTATCGACGGCCAGCCGATACAGCCGCCGGCCGACGTACGCGGCCTCATGGGCTCCATCGTCCAGGACCTCGAGCATATTCCGGAGGACTATCTGGTGGCGGCGGGCGCGGGCGGCTACCGTCAGGCCGCGGAGGAAAAACGCCCGGAGGACGTGTGGAAGGGCACCTATCACGAGGAAGGCGCGTTTCTGTACAACGAGTGGGATCACCGGCGCAATCATTATCGCAAACATTGGTGCGTGCTGCGCGAACTCGACGTGCACCCGGACAGCGATCCGTTCGTGGCGCGCACGCTGCGCAAGTACCACGGCGTATTGCCGGCGCTGCGCAGGACCTTCGAGGCGCTGCGCGGGGAAAACAAGCTGCTCAAGAAACAGATGAACGGGGACGACGTCGATTTCGACGCGCTCGTCGAGGCACAGGCCGACATGAAAAGCGGCATGGAGCTCTCCGAGCGGCTGTTCACCAAGCTGCACAAGTTCGAACGCGACATCGCGGTGATGTTCATGGTCGACATGAGCGGCTCGACCAAGGGCTGGATCAACGACGCCGAACGCGAGGCGCTGGTGCTGCTGTGCGAGGCGCTGGAAATCCTCGGCGACCGTTACGCGATCTACGGCTTCTCCGGCATGACGCGCAAGCGCTGCGAGCTGTATCGCATCAAGCGCTTCGATGAAATATACAGCGATGAAGTGCGCCGGCGCATCGCCGGCATCCGGCCGCAGGATTACACGCGCATGGGCGTGACCATCCGGCACCTGACCAAACTTCTGAACGACGTAGAGGCGCGCACCAAGCTGCTGATCACGCTCTCGGACGGCAAACCCGACGACTACGACGGCTACCGCGGCGAGTACGGCATCGAGGACACGCGCATGAGCCTGATCGAAGCCAAGCGCGCCGGCATCCATCCGTTCTGCATCACCATCGACGAGGCCGCGCGCGACTACCTGCCGCACATGTACGGCGCGGTGAACTGGGTGCTGGTCGACGAGGTGCGCAAGCTGCCGTTGAAAGTCTCGGATATCTACCGGCGGCTGACGCTGTAACCCCCACTTTCCGGAACATGTTAGGATGGCATCATCCCGCTTGTGTTCAGACCCGCCTACAATGAAATAAAAAGGTTGATTATTGCGGCGGCATGAAACCATATTGAACCGTTTCGAAGGAAATTCTGGCACGTGGCCTTGGGTTTTATCACGTTATGCCGCCGCAATAATCGGAACTCTTATGATTTTCCGTTATTGACCCGGCACGACCCTCTCATGGCGAACGACATGCAGCCACGGCGGGGCGTGCCTGCGTTCAAAACAATTGTGCCGGGTCAATAACCGTCGCGTTCAGCGGGCACTACCGACATGTTTAAACTGGACAAAAAAACAGCCTTCCTGCTTCTGCTGATGGGAATGATCATCGCCGGCATGGCTTATGCCCTGTACGCGACCGGCATGATCGACTTGCTGACGAGCAAAAACCGCTTGCTGCAATTCATCAAAGAGAACCGTATCCATGCTGCGACGATTTTCATCGGCCTTCAGATCGTGCAGGTTGTAGCTGCGCCGATCCCCGGCGAGGTCACCGGCTTCGTCGGCGGGATGTTTTTCGGGCCGGTGTGGGGCGTGGTCTATTCCACCATCGGACTGACAATCGGTTCGTGGATCGCGTTCATACTGGCGCGTCTGCTGGGCCGGCCGCTGGTCGAGCGTTTCGTGAGCGCCGCGACAATCCAGCGATACGACTACGTGATGCAGCACAAGGGGCTGTTGCTGGCGTTTCTCATGTTTCTCATCCCCGGCTTTCCCAAGGATATTCTTTGCTACGTGCTCGGCCTGGGCCACATGCGACAGCGCGACTTTTTGATCGTCTCCGCTTCCGGCCGCCTGCTCGGCACGGTGCTGCTCACCGTCGGCGGAACGTTGTTCCGTGACGAGCATTATGGCGCGCTGTTCACCGTCGTCGGCCTCAGCCTCGCGCTCATTCTGTTCGTCATGATCTATCGCGATCGCATCGAACTAGTGCTCCGGCGGAGGACGGGCGCCCTTCGAAAAGACGCCAAGGACAAATCACCCCCGTCCAACTAGAGCGGACGAGCCGAATATCGGGTACCCAGCGACTTGCAAACAGCCTTGGCGCACCGGACAATCCTACCCCGTTGGCAGTCCGCCCTTAATTCGCAGAGATAACAGGATCTCCCCATGTCAGCACTGATCTGTGGCTCGTTCGCCTACGACACCATCATGGTCTTCCAGGACCAGTTCAAGAATCACATTCTGCCCGACAAGGTGCATATCCTGAACGTTTCGTTCCAGGTGCCGGAGATGCGCCGCGAGTTCGGCGGTTGCGCCGGCAACATCGCCTACAGCCTGAAGCTCCTCGGTGGCGAGCCGCTACCCATGGGTACGGTCGGCAAGGACTTCGGTTTCTATGCCGAATGGATGGACAAACATGGCATCACCCGTCGTCATATCAAGGTATGCGAGGACACCTACACCGCGCAGGCCTTCATCACCACCGACATGGACGACAACCAAATCACTGCATTTCATCCCGGAGCGATGAACCGCTCGCACGAAACCCATGTGACCGATGCGAGCGGTGTCAAACTCGGCATCGTCTCGCCCGACGGGCGTGAAGGCATGATCCAGCACGCCCGGCAGTTCGCCGAAGCCGGCATTCCCTTCATCTTCGACCCGGGGCAGGGCATGCCGCTGTTCGATGGCGACGACCTGATGACCTTCATCGAGCAGGCCACGTGGGTCACGCTCAATGACTACGAGGCCGAGCTGATGCAGGAGCGCACCGAAAAATCCCTGAGCGAACTGGCCAGATACGGGAAGGGATTGATCGTCACGCTCGGCGCGCGCGGGTCCGCTGTTTACACCGATGGGCGCGTGATCGAAATCCCGGTGGTACCGGTTACCGAAGTCACCGACCCGACCGGCTGCGGCGACGCCTATCGCGCCGGCCTGCTCTATGGCCTGGCGCGCGGCATGGACTGGGATACCACCTGCCGCATTGCCGCGCTCATCGGTGCCATCAAGATCGCGCATCATGGCACCCAGAATCACCGCTTCACCCCGGACGAATTCGCCATCCGCTTCCGCGACAACTTTGGATATAGTTGGTAGCTGCCGGCGGGGTCCAGCTCCTTCCGCCGGCTCGTGGAGGGAGGCCATGCCGTGGAGAACAGACTTCCGCCCCTGATTCAGGCGTTGCTCGATCCCGCCGGCTACGACCATGCGGTGCGGAACATTCACGTGGTCGAGACGCATATTTCCTGGGTCGTCCTCACCGGTCCCTACGCCTATAAAATCAAGAAACCGGTCAACCTCGGGTTTCTCGATTTCAGCACGCTCGACAAACGCCGCTTCTATTGCGCGGAGGAACTGCGTCTGAACCGGCGTCTGGCGGAAGCGCTTTACCTTGGCGTGATTCCCATCACCGGCTCGCCCTCCTCCCCCCGGCTCAACGGTTCCGGCGAGGCCATCGAATACGCCGTCAAGATGGTCCAGTTTTCCGAGGAGGCGCGGCTCGATCGAATGCTCGCGCGCGGCGAACTGCAAGCGATACACATCGACCTGCTGGCGCAGGAG
>NZ_JBGQKW010000140.1:0-3846 GCF_041499725.1 Sulfuricaulis sp. | reverse complement strand
GGCGGGAGGCATGAAACTCGAGAAGCGGTTGCAGCAGGGTCTAAGCGAGATGGGGCTCGATCTCGCCGCGCCGGTGAGGAAAAAGCTGCTGACCTTTCTGGAACTCCTGGAGAAGTGGAACCGCGCCTACAATCTCACGGCGGTACGCGACCCGGAGCAAATGGTCCCACGGCATCTGCTCGACAGTCTGACCGTGCTGCCATACCTGCAAGGGCCGAGGGTGCTGGATATCGGCACCGGCGCCGGCTTGCCCGGTATCCCGCTGGCGCTGGCGCGCCCGGATATCGAATTCACCCTGCTCGACAGCAATGCCAAGAAGACGCGCTTTGCCACGCAGGCCTTGCATGAGCTGGGCCTGAAAAATGTCTCCGTGGTGCAGGAGCGCGTGGAAAAATTCCATCCGGAGACAAAATTCGATACGCTGATCGCTCGCGCGTTCGCGTCCATTCCTGATATGCTGGCCGCGAGTCGCCACCTGTGCGCGCCGCGCGGCCGGTTCCTGGTTATGAAGGGCGTGTTTCCGCAGGAAGAGCTGGCGGCGGTTACCGACGGCTACCGATCGGAAGTGACGGCGCTGCGCATACCGGGCCTCGATGCCGCGCGGCATCTGGTCATTCTGGCACCGACGAATTGACGGGAAGGAGCATCGGCCCGATGGGCAAGGTTGTAGCAATCACCAATCAGAAAGGCGGCGTCGGCAAGACCACGACGAGCATCAACCTCGCCGCCTCGCTCGCCAGGACGCGCCGTCACGTGATGTTGATCGACATCGACCCGCAGGGCAACGCCACCATGGGCAGCGGCATCAACAAGGAAGAACATCCTGTCACCACCTACGACGTGCTGCTCGGTCTGCAACCGATCGAGGCCGCGCGGGTGCCGGTCGAGGGCGGTTATGATCTGGTGCCAGCCAACAGCCAGCTCTCGGGCGCCGAGGTGGAACTCATCGAGCTCGACCGGCGCGAACGGCGCTTGCGCGGAGCGCTCGAGAACGTGCGCGCGCAGTACGATTATATTTTCATCGATTGTCCGCCGGCGCTGAACCTGCTCACGCTGAATGCACTGGTCGCGGCGCAGTCAGTGATGATTCCGATGCAGTGCGAATACTATGCGCTCGAGGGGCTCACGGCGCTGCTCAACACCATCCGCAAAATCCGCGAAACGCTGAATCCGCAACTCGAAATCGAGGGGCTGTTGCGTACCATGTACGACCCGCGCAATAACCTCGACAACGAGGTTTCGGCGCAGCTGAAACAACATTTCGGTGACAAGCTTTACCGCACCATTATTCCGCGCAACATCCGGCTCGCCGAGGCGCCATCGCATGGCAAGCCCGTGATTGCCTATGACATGCAATCAAAAGGCGCGCAGGCCTATCTCGCCCTGGCCGGCGAGATGCTGCGCCGGGAGCAGGAGGCCGCGGCCGCATGAACAGAAAAAGGTGGTGAGCATGATTACCAGCAAAAAACCGCAACGCCTGGGGCGCGGGCTCGATGCATTGCTGAGCGCCTACGAAATGCCGGCGGAAAAGGACGAACTGCGCCAAATTCCCATCGACCAGTTGCAGCGTGGAAAATACCAGCCGCGCACTCACATGAACCCCGAGGCGTTGGAGGAACTGGCGGCCTCGATCAGGGCCCAGGGCGTAGTGCAGCCGATCGTGGCGCGTCCGCTGTCAGGCGGCAACTACGAGATCGTTGCCGGCGAGCGACGCTGGCGCGCGGCGCAGATGGCCGGCCTCGAATACATCCCGGCGGTGGTGCGCAAGATACCCGATGAAGCGGCGATCGCCATCGCGCTCATCGAGAACATCCAGCGCGAGAACCTCAATCCCGTCGAGGAGGCCAATGCGTTCACCCGCCTGATCGACGAATTCCACATGACCCACCAGCAGGTCGCCGAGGCCGTGGGCCGCTCGCGCGCGGCCGTGACCAACATGCTGCGGCTGCTCACGCTGAACGGCGACGTGCGTGAATTGCTCGAGACCGGCAAGATGGACATGGGCCATGCGCGCGCGCTGCTCGCGCTCGAGGGCAAGCTCCAGAGCCAGGCGGCGTATCAAGTGGTGGAGAAGGGATTGTCGGTGCGCGAGACGGAGCATTTCGTGCGGCGCCTGCTCGCCAAGCCCGCGGGACATAAATCCGTCGGTGGACGCATGGACCCCGACACCCGGGCGCTGGCACAAAAGCTTTCGGAAAAGCTCGGCACCAAGGTTCGCTTTCAGCACAGCGCCAAAGGCAAGGGCCGGGTGGTGATCGAATACAACACCCTCGAAGAGCTGGATGGCATTCTGGCCCATATCCGCTAGCCGCCGGACCCCGGGGCGCTACCCGCTTGGCGGCCGTCGGCGCGGCGTCTATAACTATAACTAGATCTAGAGATATCGTTCGGGAAGGGTTATGGAGGACCTGATGAAAAGGGCAATCGTTTTTTTGATTCTGAGTTTGGTCATGCCCGTTATGGCGGATGCGCAAGATCTGGCTTCGCTGGAGCAGACGCGTCAGGCGGCGGAACAAGGCAACGCCGAGGCCCAGCTGGAGATGGGCATTCTGTACGAGTTCGGCTACAACATGCCGAAGAACAACGTCACCGCGCTCGTTTGGTATCTGCGCTCCGCCGAACAGGGCAATGTGCTCGCCGTCAAACGCCGCGACCAACTGAAGTCACACATGCAGCCGGATGAAATTGACGCGGCGGATAAGCTTTCAAAAGAGTTGATGACCAAGAAGCCGGAAAAAGCGGACACACCACCCGCTACTGAGATGCCGCCGGCGGAAAAGCCGGCCTCCTCACCGTGAGCTGACCGTTTCACGGGGCGGACGATCCCGCCCATGGCATGCATTATCTTCTGATTACCTTCCCCCCCGCGGATTACGAATGGCGCGGAGCCAGGTCTGCCCCGGCGTATCGTCATCTCGCACGTCTCTTGACGCCGCGCTGGTAGACAGTCGGACCGGAGCGTGTAACATTACCGTCCCGACGTACGCAGACGGCAACTGCTCTGCGGCCGCATTACCAATTGTGCTACCAACGCCCGGGTGATCCGGCAGAGAGAAGCAATGCTTGTAAAGGAAATCATGACTACCGCCGTGAAGGTGGCCAGCCCCACCGATCCGGTTCGCGACATCGCGACCGTGATGTGCTTCAACAAGATCAGCGGTGTGCCGGTGGTCGACGCCGAGCAGAAGCTGATCGGCATGATTTCGGAGAAAGACATCCTGCATGCGATGTTCCCGACCTTGCAGGACGTGATGGAAAACCCGACACCGCCCGATTTCGAGAAGCTGGAGCGCGAGTACCGCGACGTGGTCACCCTCAAGGTCGGCGACCTGATGACTACCATCTTGTATGTCGCCGATCCGGACATGCCGGTGCTCAAGGCGGCCTCCATCATGTTCCGCAATCGCATCCGGCGCATTCCCGTGGCCCGGAACGGGGTGCTGCTCGGGATCATCAGCATCGGCGATGTACACAAGGCGATGTTCCGTGAGAACCTGACTCACCAGGGATAAGCTTAGCCCTTTGCAGAATCGTTAAGAATTTGATTTATGGGCGGCACAAATTCCATGACGCTATCTATGCACCACTCCGTAACGACCCAAGATTGCAGCCGGATGGAGTGAACGAACTCCGGGATGAATAAGGCCGCCAGCGGGTTTTCCTGCTACAGGCCGCAGATTTATGATGCCCGACGAGTATCCTCGATCAAAGTCGCTTATATGCTCATTGACACTATGGTCATTGACCCTGTTGGCAGGCGCCTTTTACTATACTGCGGCCCTGCCCATAAATGACTCAACTGACGAGGTGTGGTTGAGTACACTGCGTTTCAGGAATCGGTAAGTT
>NZ_JBGQKW010000139.1:0-4019 GCF_041499725.1 Sulfuricaulis sp. | reverse complement strand
CTTCGCCGCCGAACTTGGCCGCCAGCACTTTGGTCAGGGCGGCGGTGAGCGTGGTCTTGCCGTGGTCGACGTGGCCGATGGTGCCGACGTTGAGGTGCGGTTTGGTGCGTGCGAATTTTTCCTTGGACACGGGATGCCTCTGTCTTGAATTAAATTAACTGGCCTTCTTCATGACCGACTCGGCGACGTTCGACGGCACCGGCGAGTATTTCTTGAATTCCATCGTGTAGGTCGCGCGGCCCTGGGTCGCGGAACGCATACTCGTGGAATAACCGAACATGTTGGCGAGCGGCACCTCGGCGCGTATGATCTTTACGTTGCCGTGTCCGTCTTCCTGGCTCATGATGACGCCGCGCCGCGAGTTCAGGTCGCCCATGACGTTGCCCAGGTAATCCGCCGGGGTCGTGACTTCGACGTCCATGATCGGCTCGAGCAGCACCGGATCGCCCTTGGGGCCGGCTTCTTTCCAGCACAGAATCGCCGCCATCTTGAACGCGTTTTCGTTCGAGTCCACTTCGTGGTACGAGCCATAGTGCAGCGTCGCTTTCACGTCGACCACGGGATAACCGAACTTGACGCCGCGCTGCATCGCCTCGTCCACGCCCTTGCGCACGGCTGGGATGAATTCCTTCGGGATCACGCCACCCTTGATGCCATCCACGAACTCGAAGCCCTTGCCGACGTCCTGCGGCTCGAACTTGATGACCACGTGGCCGTACTGACCGCGGCCGCCGGACTGCTTGACGAAGCGGTATTCCTGATCCACGGGTTTGCGGATGGTTTCGCGGTACGCGACCTGCGGCTTGCCGACGTTGGCCTCGACGCCGAATTCGCGCTTCATGCGCTCGACGATGACCTCGAGATGCAGCTCGCCCATGCCGGCGATGATGGTCTGGCTGGACTCCTCGTCGGTGTGCACGCGGAACGACGGATCTTCCTGGGCCAGACGGCTCAAGGCCATGCCCATCTTTTCCTGGTCGACTTTGGACTTGGGCTCGACGGCCTGCGAAATCACCGGCTCCGGGAACTCCATGCGCTCGAGGGTGATCACCTTGTCCGGATCGCACAGCGTCTCGCCGGTGGTCACGTCTTTCAAGCCCACGCACGCGGCGATGTCACCGGCGCGGACTTCCTTGATTTCCTGGCGCTCGTTGGCGTGCATCTGCAGCAGACGTCCGATGCGCTCCTTCCGGCTCTTGACCGGGTTATAGACGGAATCGCCCGAGGTCAGCACGCCGGAATACACGCGGATATAGGTGAGCGCGCCGACAAACGGATCGGTCGCGATCTTGAATGCGAGCGCCGAGAACGGTTCCTCGTCGGAGGCATGACGTTCGGTCTCGGTGCCGGCCTTGTCGTCCAGGTGACCCTTGATCGCGGGGCGATCCACCGGCGCGGGCAGATAATCGACCACGGCATCGAGCGCCGCTTGCACACCCTTGTTCTTGAACGCCGAGCCGCACAGCACCGGCACGATCTCGAGCTTCAGGTTGCGCTCGCGCAGCCCGGTCTTGATCTCGTCCACGGTCAGTTGTTCGCCGCCGAGATATTTTTCCATCAGCTTCTCGTTGGCCTCGGCCGCCGCCTCGATCATATGCTCGCGGTACTTTTTACAGAGTTCGCTCATCTCCGCCGGGATTTCTTTCTCTTCGAACTTCATGCCCTGGGTGGAATCGTCCCAGTAAATCGCCTTCATCTTGATGAGATCGACGAGGCCCTTGAAGTTTTCTTCGGCGCCGATGGGAAGCTGGATGGCAACGGCATTGGCGCCCAGGCGTTCCTTGAGCTGGGACACGACCGTCAGGAAATTGGCGCCGGCGCGGTCCATCTTGTTGACGAAGGCAATACGCGGCACCTTGTATTTGTTCGCCTGGCGCCACACGGTCTCGGACTGTGGCTGCACGCCGCCCACGGCGCACAGCACGAAGATCGCGCCATCGAGAACGCGCAGCGAACGCTCGACTTCGATGGTGAAATCGACGTGGCCGGGGGTATCGATAATATTAAAGCGGTGCTGGTCGAGCTTGCCGTCCATGCCCTTCCAGAAGCAGGTGGTCGCCGCCGAGGTGATGGTAATGCCGCGCTCCTGCTCCTGTTCCATCCAGTCCATGATGGCCGCGCCATCGTGCACCTCGCCGATTTTGTGCGAGACGCCGGTGTAGAACAGGATACGCTCCGTGGTCGTGGTCTTGCCGGCATCGATATGCGCCATGATACCGATGTTCCGGTAGCGTTCGATAGGAGTTGTACGAGCCACGACTGAATTCCTCTATATATAAAGAACGATTACGCCATTACCAGCGGTAATGCGAGAAGGCCTTGTTGGCCTCGGCCATGCGATGCACGTCTTCGCGCTTCTTCACGGCATTGCCGCGCTTATCGGCGGCATCCATCAATTCATCGGCCATGCGCGCGGCCATGGATTTACCGCTGCGATCCCGTGCGGCATCGACGACCCAGCGCATGGCCAGGGCCGTCTGGCGTCCCGAACGCACCTCGACCGGCACCTGATACGTGGCGCCGCCGACACGACGGCTTTTCACCTCGACCAGCGGACGCACGTTGGTCAGCGCCTGATTGAACATTTCAATCGGGTCTTTTTTGCTGCGCTCCGCCATCGTGGTCAGCGCGCCGTAGACAATTTTCTCGGCCGCGGATTTCTTGCCGCTCTTCATCACCACGTTGATGAACTTCGCGACGGTCTCGCTGAGATATTTCGGGTCCGGCGTGATTTCGCGCTTCGGAACCTCTCGTCTTCTCGACATACGTTCTGCTCGTCCTGACTACATTAATTAGAAAAAATAAACGCCCTTGCACCTGAATCGCCCTGCACTGCCTGTCCGGCATCACCCGCCAATCAGTTGGGGTACGGGGCGGGATGACTGTTCTCTGAAAAATTACGACTTCGGCCGTTTCGCGCCGTACTTGGAACGACTCTGCTTGCGGTCGGCGACACCCGCAGTGTCGAGCGAACCACGCACCGTGTGGTAACGCACACCGGGCAGATCCTTCACGCGCCCGCCGCGAATCAGCACTACCGAGTGCTCTTGCAGGTTGTGTCCCTCACCGCCGATATAGGTGATCACCTCGTAACCGTTGGTGAGTCGCACCTTCGCCACTTTCCGGAGCGCCGAGTTCGGCTTCTTCGGTGTCGTGGTGTACACGCGCGTGCACACGCCACGGCGCTGCGGACAGGCCTCGAGGGCCGGTACCTTGCTCTTGCTCTTCAGGCGTCTGCGCCCTTTGGCAACCAATTGGTTAATCGTCGGCATAAAGCTGTTTTGTCTCTCGACCCAAAAATGGAAATTTCCGCCGTGGCGGAAATCTCACCGTATTTAGTTATCGCCATCCAAAATTGTGCCCGCCCCGTCCCTAGGCTCGCCCACGCCAGACGGCGGCTGGGTCAGCCTTTGGCTGTCCAATTTTGCTCCTGGCAAAATTGTCGCGCGGCCGGCGTCGATACTGCGGAATCCGGCCTGCTGGCCGAAAAGCGACAGATCTTTCTCAGAATTTTCGGAGGCTTCAACAAGGACAGGCTGGCGGAATTCCGGCCTGTTCTGAGGGGCGCGATTCTAGGGAGTCACCCCTATTGTGTCAAGCCATTAACGCCCGTTTGTGGCCTTTTTTCGGGGCTTTTTGGTCGCCGGCACCCCTCGCCCAGCGACCTTCCGGCAGGCAGAAGGCTAGGTCCCCACGGCCTCCTCACCGCTGTGCGCCGCGGGTTTGCCCGTGAAACTGGCCGTCAGCGACTGCTTCAATTCCTTGGCTTCCTGCTTGGCCTCGCCGCGCGTGCGCCGACGCTCCAGGTGATAGGCCAGGCCGGTGCCGGCCGGGATCAGGCGACCCACGATCACGTTTTCCTTCAGGCCGCGCAGCAGATCCATCTTGCCGGTAATAGCGGCTTCCGTGAGCACGCGCGTCGTCTCCTGGAACGAGGCCGCCGAGATGAACGACTCGGTCGACAGCGACGCCTTGGTGATGCCGAGCAACAACGGCTCGAAGGTCGCCGGTTTCTTTTT
>NZ_JBGQKW010000138.1:0-4105 GCF_041499725.1 Sulfuricaulis sp. | reverse complement strand
AGGCGCAGGGGCTTCACGGCTGGGACTCCCGTTCCAAGGCGTGCAGCCGTTCGACGACGCCGAGGTAGGCGTTGACCTCGTCCTCGGACGCGGCTTCGCCCTTCACCGTCTGGAAGAAGGAAGTAAAAATCTCGCGATCACTCAGAGTGCGATAGTCCACGCGGGACGCCGCCGGATCACCCCGGCCGAGCCGCTCCATCCGCTTGAGCTCCAGCACGTTGGGATACTTGGACCGCAACCGTCCGATGGGATCGAATACCGGGCCCTTGTCGAGGAGCGTCACCGACAGGTAGTCGTCGGCTTCGTTGCCGACTGGCGTATTCAGCAGCGCTTCCAGCGTCCCGGTCACGCAGCGCACCGCGCGGCGCGGTACGAGCGGGATCCGCTCGAGGTGGCATCGACCCGCGGCATCGAGTTCCACCAGGTTGACCGACTTCGAATGGGTGGCCTCGGAGAAAGAGTACTGAAGCAGCGATCCCGAGTAGTGGATCCGGTCGTTGCCGGCCCGCTGCGGGCGGTGCAGATGGCCGAGCGCGACGAAGGAAAAACCGTCGAACACCGACGGTTCGACGGCGCCCGTGGCGCCCACCGACAGCGGGCGCTCGGACTCGGATTCCTCGCTCCCGACGACAAAAGCATGAGCTACGAGCACCGAGCGCGTGCCGCGCGGACGCGTCTCGCGCGCCTTCGCGATGACGGCGCGCATCGCGGCGGCGTGATCGGGAAGGTCCGGGTTGCCGAGGCGTTCGCGCACCAGGGCGGGCTCGGCATAGGGGATCGCGCAAACACTCACGGCGCCGTGAGCGTCCGTAAGCGATGTCCACATCGGGTCGAGGCCGACGCGCCCCGCCACGTGCAGACCGCTCTGGGAGAGCAGCCGCGTGCCAAAACCCAGACGCTCCGGGCTGTCGTGGTTGCCGGCGATCAGTATTACCCGCGTCTTGAGATCGATGACGAGTCGCGAGAGGGTCTCATCGAGCAGGCTCACCGCCTCGGGCGGCGGAACGGCCCGGTCGTACACGTCTCCCGCGATGACAACGGCGTCAGGTTTTGCCTCACGGACCAAATTAATGAACTGGTCCAGCACGTAGGCCTGGTCCTGCGTCAAGTGAACGCCGTAAAAGATCCGACCGAGATGCCAATCGGCGGTATGGATAATTCGCATCCTGCCAACCCCAAGTCCTTGCATGACAATTCCGTAGTGTCCGAAATTCCGCACGGAACTTCAATGTGCCCCGGCTTACCGACGGATAAACCGAACAGACGAGTGGCTGAATATTATTCAGTCGTCATTGAGTTACCGAGGTTTTGAATCTTCCTGCTCACTGGTCAAATAGAAATGGGGCCTTTGGCCCCATTTCTATTTGACTGGCGGAGGAGCCAGTCTAGAGCGAACCCTTCTCTGCGGAAAATTCCCTGTAACAGGGAAAAATACAGGGAAAATTTGCATTAATAACGTTCTCTGCAGATGTCATTCTGCCCGGAAAAGTCTATCCTATACAACTTTTCACACATGCCCCATGTTAAGCGCGTTACCAAGAACAGGGAATAGCAACTCGCCAGAAACAGGTTCCAGAATTCTTCGGCCCGGCTCCGGTCTAACATCGCTACCGTCACGATGGCGGTATCTTGACATAAAGAATTGAGAAACAAGACCCATGCCCAAGAGGTCAACGCGCATACTGAAACGGAGAAGATTTCTCCTGGGCGCCGGAGCCGCGCTAGTCTCGCTGGCGGGCGCGTCGTATATTGGTTTGCGCTTTGCTCGCCGCTCAAACGATGAGCTCCTTCGTCGTATCAGCCTGCTTCATGGACAGCACCGATCCTGCACCGCGCTGCCGGGCCTGAACGATTACAAGGGGGTGATCCACGTCCATAGCCGCGTGTCTCGTGATTGCCAAGGCACCCCCGATGAGATCATCCGCGCTGCCAAGGAAGCCGGCCTCAATTTCCTTTTCATCACGGATCATAATAGCAAGAAGATATTTACCGAGGGAATGCAGGGAACATATGACGGCATCGTGGTAATCCGAGGCGCTGAAATGATCAATAAAGGTCAGGGCCTTCTCGCCATTAACGTCAAAGAATACATTGACGGCCACCGTATGACGGTCCAACAGGCCGTCAACGAAATCAAATCACAGGGTGGACTGGCTTTTGTTGCGCATCCGTGGCGATTCACGAAATGGGACGTCCGGGGGATCGACGGCATCGAAATCTACGACCTGGCCGACAGCACCTATGCTCATCTGTGGAAGACGCCGCTCATGCTGGCTGATGAATTCACCTCTGCGAAGGATCTCCCCGAAGAGGCCTTCGTGCGCGGACCGCTCTCCCGCCCCGATTACTATCTGTCCAAGTGGGACAAGCTGATCCAGAAGAAAAAGCTGGTCGGCATCGCCGGCAACGATGCGCATCAGAATACGGTGGTTTTTGGCAAGCTGCTGGATCCTTATTCCGTCGATTTCAAATTCCTCCAAACGCATATCCTGGCGGCGCGACTGGATGAGGCAGCGCTGTTGCGCGCCCTGCAGGCCGGTCATACCTATTGCTCGTTCGGGTTGCTCGCAGATGCGACCGGCTTTCATTTCGAGGCCAGAAACCGCGAGGTGCTGGGGATTATGGGCGATGACGTGCCCTATTCTTCGCAACCAATTCTTACCGCCGAGGCTCCACACGATGGGATAATTCGCCTCTATCGCAATGGACAACCGATTCAAACGGCAAACGGAAACAGGCTGGATCATCCGGTTGCGGGAAAAGGCATATACCGGGTCGAGGTCGCGCTCGAAGTCGAACGGGAAGAATATCCGTGGATCTTCTCGAATCCCATTTATGTCACGTAACCGCCGGCACCCGATCCGCAGGAGCATCATTCAGGGAACTCTGGTCCTGCTTTTTTGTGGTGCGGCGGTGCTGCCAGCCCGCGCCGCGTATGTGATCGCGCCCGATATCGTGAAGGAATACGCCGAGCACAAGGCCAAGGTGCTGAAGAATCCGGATAGTACTGAGATGAATTTCGAGTACGCGGTATGTCTTTCGTACATGGGCAAGATCGAGGAAGGCCGATCCACGCTGAAGAAGGTACAAGCCTTGGATCCGCGATTTGCTGAAAAAGCGCTCTTCAGGTACACCGAGAAATATCGCAAAAATCCGGCGAGTCTGAAGATGAAATTCCGTCTTGGTTTTCTGTATTACTTTGACAACAAGTTCGATCAGGCTCTGAGCATTCTCGGTGACATCGCCGATCACCAGTCCGCCGGCCAGTTGAGCGCCTGGGCGTTGGGTTACATGGCCATGATCAAGGGCGAACAGGACAAATGGGGCGAGGCTGAAGGACTGGTGCGTCGGGCACTCCGCCTCGAGCCGGACGCCTATGGTTTGCATGCCGCACTGGCCGCGGCTCTCAAGGCGCAGGGGAACTATTTAGCGGCGGTACGGGAGTACTTCATCGCCATCAAAGACCGAAGGGAATTCGAAGCCTACGAAAAAACTTTGTGGCCGCCGTCGGTTCCCGGAGCGGCGCATTCCGACTAATGGGCCACCCTGAACCCGCCTTACTTGTCACACCCGGCGCGCCGCGAATAAGCGCGTCGTGGGAGGTGTCCATGGCGAATTATTATTCCTTATCATAATCGCTAACCATTTCGCGGTCTTGCCAAATCTGCATGCCTACATAGCAATCGACACCCGTTACGTGACCCTCCTGCGCCATAACACCACCAAGATGAGCAAGTTAACAAGCAACATGCCTAACCCCGCCCCGCTGATTCGCTTGGTCAGCTCAAGCAGCTCGAGCGGCACGTAGAGGGCGGCACCTACTATAGCCAAGACACGCGCCCAGTTCCGGCCACGCCAAAGCCCGTAGGCCTCCGCGAATCGGACCGCCGCGTACACCACGGCACCCAGGCTTATGACGAGGAGGCGGACATTGCTGAGATGGGAGGCCGCCTGCAAAAAAATCCTCGGGTAACGGCTGGCGGGGTTCAGATGAAAGTGGCGTACCAGTTCTTCGGCGGCGCGCTGCGCGTCGGGATGCAGTAACTTGAAAAGGGCACCGGCCGCCACCAGCACCAAGATGCCTTTGAAGGCCTCAAAGACCGCT
>NZ_JBGQKW010000137.1:0-4201 GCF_041499725.1 Sulfuricaulis sp. | reverse complement strand
GTGATCGAGATGCGAATGGGTCAGAAACACGTGGTCGATGGCGCGCATTTCCTCCAGCGTGAGATCGCCGACGCCGGTGCCCGCATCGATGAGGATGTCATGATCCACCAGAATCGACGTCGTGCGCGCCTGCGCGCCGATACCGCCGCTGGCTCCCAGAATCCGGATTTTCATCTGTCTTTATGCTGATCTCTCAGGTTTGTACTGTTCTCACCTGCCTTCCATGGCGAGGCCAACATAACTTCGACCAACCCCAGCCGCGCCATCCGTGGCGCGGCGTTCGACGGCGCGAATGCACGTTAAGTGCATTCGCGAAGACTCCGCCTCACCCCTATTGCACTTCAAAGGCGGAGCAACCTGTGCCATCATGCGCCCACATTATGGCCAGACGAACGCAGTAGGGCGACATTTATTATTATGACCAATCCTGTCATGAATTTCCTCGCCTTGGCGCTGTACCTCAGCGCCGCGGGATTGCTTGGCCTGCGTCTGGCGCGCGGGGAAGTGGTAACCGGAAGCGCCAAAATCGGCATTTTGAGTCTCGGGCTCGGCGCGGTCGTGCTGCATGCGACGCTGCTGTACACGCGCCTGTGGCAGGAACATGGCCTGAATCTCGCGCTCACGCCGGCCTTCTCGCTCGTGGCCTGTGTCATTGCGGCGCTGTATCTCGTCACCTCGATCATTCGCCCGGTCGACAACCTCGGCATCCTTGTCATGCCCGTTGCCGGCCTCACGGTGCTGGTCGAGTGGCTGTGGCCCGGGCGCATGTCTCTGCCTCTGCACTCCAGCGCATCGGCGGTACACATGGTCGTGGCGATCCTGGCCTACAGCCTGATGTGCCTGGCCGCGGCACAGAGTCTGATGCTGCTGATGCAGGAACGCCACTTGCGGAGCAAACACCCGGGCGGATTCATCCGCGCGCTGCCGCCCATGCAGACCATGGAAAGCGTGATGTTCCAGATGATCGGTTTCGGTTTCGTGCTGCTCACGCTCACACTGATCAGCGGCTCGTTCTTTGCCGAAGCCATCTTCGGCCAGCCGTTCAAGTTTACTCATCATATGGTGCTGGCGGAGCTCGCGTGGATCGTTTATGCAGTCCTGCTGATCGGCCGTTGGCGCTTGGGCTGGCGCGGTCGCCCGGCGATTCACTGGACCCTGGGCGGCTTTGCGCTGCTCCTGCTGGCATATTTCGGCAGCAAGTTTGTGCTGGAAGTCATTCTGCACCGCTAAAGCTTTTCTCCATTTACTGGTTCAATGAAACAGGATGTTCATTGTGTATTGCCGGCGTCATTTTATGCGGCGCATGCGGATGCCAGCCGACTACGGTCAGCATGACGAAGAAACCGATGATGTAAGCGACGGTGACATGCCAGCCGCTCTTCAGCCAGGCGCCGACGGACCGGGCTTCCGGAAAAAGATTTGACAGGGCCACGCCGGCGGAGGAACCGAACCAGATCATGGAACCGCCAAAGCCCACGCCATAGGCCAGTGCTCCCCAGTCATAACCCCCCTGCTTGAGAGCCAAGGCGGTGAGTGGAATGTTGTCGAACACCGCCGAGACGAAACCCAGGCCAAAGGCGGTCTGCCAGGAGGCGGCGGGTAGTTTTTCCACCGGCATCATGGAAGCGCATAACACCAATGAAAGCAGGAATACGCTGCCCTTGATGGCCTCGGGCATGAGACTCCACTCCGGCTTGCGCAGCGGCATGGCAAGCAGCAGGGCAACCCATACCGCCGCGCCGAGGAACGGGAAGGCGTCGGAGAATTCCGCATAGCGGGTGTTGATGATGACATTGGTGCCGATGGCCGCAGCCAGGATCCAGACCACGATAGCCACCCGCGCCCAGTCCACCCGGGCGCCGGCGCTGGCATCCTTCTGGATCGGGGCAAAAGCTTGTTGCTGCCGCGCCGCGAACACACCGAAGAACAGCAGGGCCGGAATCGCCGCCGCATAGGCGTGGAAAACATCGGCAGGACTCACCCCGTCGATCCACATCATGGTCGTGGTGGTGTCACCCACCACGCTGCCTGAGCCGCCGCCGTTGGAGGCGGCGACGATGGCGGCGAGATAACCGATGTGCACGCGGCGGTGAAACACGCTGGCGGCGACGGTGCCGCCGATCAGTGCGGCGGCGATGTTGTCCAGAAACGAAGACAGCACGAACACCATCACCAGCAGCATGAAACCGCCCTTCCAGTCGTCCGGCAGCCAGCACGGCAGTATCTTCGGTATTTGGCTTTCCTCGAAGTGGCGCGACAGCAGGGCAAATCCCAGCAGCAGTCCGAGCAGGTTGGTCAGCACCACCCATTCGTGTTGCAGGTGCCCGAGAAATCCGGCAAGGCCGCTGCCGGCATGGAAGCCGGTGACCAGCAGCTTGTAGAGCGTAATCGTGAACAGCCCGGACAGCGCGACCGCCAGGGTGTGGTGGTGAAACAGCGCCACGCCCAGCAAAGTCAGCCCAAACAGAATGAACTCGATAGGGATGCCAAACAGGGCCGGGGCTTCGGCGGCGTGGGCGGGGAATGTGAATAACAAGCCGGCGAAGAGTAGCGGCAATTTCGTGGCGCGGATCATAACCAAGTTCGATCTCATTGGATTGGGTATATTATCGATTTTCTTATCCAGAGGGCGACTAAATGTATAAGGCCTGCTGCTCGGTTCCGTGGCCACCAAGGTCCTGCGCTTGGTGAATGTGCCAGTCACTCTCGTCAAATAAGCATCCATAAAAATACCTGACTACGTTACCAGGATGGACAACTTCAGCGGCCAGGGGTTACCCGCGCCGCCAGTTCGCTTACTTCGGCAGCAAGTTTGTGTTAGAAATACTGCTCGGGCGGGTCTGATGCCGCCGTGGGTGGTGCTGACACTCGTCGAAACCGGCATGTATCAATAATACTAAGGGGCCTGACATGACTGATTCCTCCACGACTGGCGCGGGCAAACCGCTCACGCGAGCCGCATTGTACGGGCTCGTGTCCGTGGCGCTCTACTTCGTGCTGTACCTGTTCGAGGATTCAATTCTCGCGTTTACCTCGCGGGGCGGCTGGTACTTCATCGCGCCCGTGGCGATCGCCTTCGTGTTCTCTTATGTCCACGGAACATTCACCGGCCACTTCTGGGACATCCTCGGCATCAAGGCGAGGAAATAGGGAGGCGGCATGGAAATAGCGACAAATTTCATTTCGCTGAACGCGCTCGACGTCACCTATCTGCTCGTTGTCGGTTTCATCGGCGGGCTGGTAAGCGGTTTCATCGGCTCGGGCGGCGCTTTCGTGCTCACGCCGGCCATGATGAGCATGGGCGTGCCCGGTATCGTCGCCGTCGCCTCCAACATCTGCCACAAATTTCCGAAGGCCCTGGTCGGCGCCATCAAGCGCGCCAGGTACGGCCAGGTGGACGTGAAGCTCGGACTGGTGCTCGGCGTCTCCGCCGAGGCCGGCGTTATATATGGCGCGCATATTCAGGAAACCATTCACCGTCGCTTCGGCGACGCCGGTTCCAATCTGTACGTCAGTCTCGCGTTCGTGATCATCCTCGGCATCATCGGCAGCTACATGTTGTGGGACGCCATAAAGACGCGGGATTCCGCCAACGATGAGGAAGAAAAAGTCATCCGCCTCGCCCGCTGGGTGCAATCTATCCACATTCCCGGAACGATGGTTTACTTTAAGAGCCTGAACGCGCGCGTATCAGTGCTGTTCACGCTTCCGCTCGGTTTCGCCACCGGCATGCTCGCCGCCACCATCGCGGTCGGTGGCTTCATCGGCGTCCCGGCCATGCACTACGTGCTCGGCGCGCCCGCGCTCATGGCTTCCGCCACCGAGCTTGTAACCGCCTTCGTCATGGGCGTCGGCGGCACCATGAAATTTGCCTGGAGCGGACTCGTCGACATCCGAATGGCGATGATCATCCTCGCCGGCTCGCTCTTCGGCGTCCAGCTCGGCGCGATCGGCACCACCTACGTCAAACCGCACATGATCAAGATGGTCATGGGCGTGATCATGGTACTGGTGCTGGTTTCGCGCGCCATCGTCATCCCCGTCTATCTTTCGGAACTCGAGCTGATCGACAAGCTCGCACCGCATCTTCCCGGCGCGCTCAAGAACATCAGCTTCGTGGTGCTGATCGCGGCGCTGACGAGCGGCGCCGCGATCGTGTTCTCGGCTTTGTGGCGCGGCATCAGTCTCCAGCGCCGCGAGG
>NZ_JBGQKW010000136.1:0-4311 GCF_041499725.1 Sulfuricaulis sp. | reverse complement strand
TTGATTCCCGTACCGGCTGGCCCAGTTTCCACTCTCCGATGATATCCGAGAACGTCGCGGAGCAGGAAGACAGCAGTTTTTTCATGAAACGCACTGAGGTGCATTGCAGCCAGTGCGGCGCGCATTTGGGACACGTGTTTCCCGATGGTCCGCAACCGACGGGCATGCGCTACTGCATCAATTCAGCCTCGCTCAAACTGGAAAAGAAATAAGGCGCTTCAGGGTCAGGAGGTCTTATGTCTGACATTTACCACGAAGGAAACCGGCAGCTGCAGGACCAGTTCGATACCCGGCGTCTCGCCGACCGGCTCGATGAAGCCATCGTGCAGGACAGCATCATGCCCAGCGACAAGGATTTCATCGAGCGCCTGGACATGTTCTTCATCGCCACGGTGGACGAGCGCGGCCACACCAACTGCTCCTACAAGGCGGGCGACCCCGGTTTCGTGCGCGTGCTGGACGAGCATACCCTCGCTTTTCCCAATTACGACGGCAACGGCATGTATCTCACGATGGGCAATATCCTCACGACGCGCCAGGTGGGATTGCTGTTCATCGATTTCGAAAACCAGAAGCGCATGCGGCTGAACGGCGAGGCCACGCTGCACCGGGACGATCCGCTCATGCGGGAATATCCGGAAGCACAGTTCATCGTTCGCGTGCGGGCGCGCGAGGTATTCGCCAACTGCCCGCGCTACATTCACAAGATGAAATTGGTGCAGCGCTCGCGCTTCGTGCCGAAGCAGGAATGTCCCACGCCTGTTCCCGGCTGGAAGAAAGGCGATTGGGTTGCGGACACCTTGCCTGAAAACGACCCGGCCAAGGACGGATCACGCGAGGTGATCGACCGCTGAGGACGAGCGCCGGTAACACTTCTGCGCACTTTTTTGTAGCGCGGACAATATATTTGATACAGGTCATTCCCTCCTGGTGCTGACGCCATTAGCGTACCCGTCTGGATGCTTGTTATTCTGGAGGCAGAATGAGCGACAAATCGCACTGGGAGAAGATCTATACGAACAAGCGCCCGGCCGAGGTCAGCTGGCATCAGACCCATCTCGAAAAATCACGGGAACTGATCCGCGCCACCGGCGTGGGCCATGACGCCAAGATCATCGACGTCGGCGGCGGTGCCTCCACCCTGGTCGACGATCTTCTCGCTGACGGATTCAGGCACATCACGGTCATGGATATCTCGCCCACCGCCATCCAATCCGCACAGGCGCGGCTGGGTGCCCGCGCCCGGGAAATCGTCTGGCTGGAGGCGGATGCCACGCGCGGATCCCTGCCGGCACATCATTACGATGTCTGGCACGACCGCGCGGTGTTTCATTTTCTGACGGATGCCAAGGACCGGCGCCGTTATGTCGACAACGTCAGCCATGCGCTCAAGCCGGGCGGGTATGTCATCGTCGCGACTTTCGGGCCCAACGGGCCGCTTAAGTGCAGCGGGCTGGATATCGTCCGCTACACCTCAGAACAGCTGCACGCCGAATTCGGTGAAGACTTTCAACTGCTCCGCAGCGCCGTCGAGGACCATGTGACACCCGCCGGTAAGCACCAGGAATTCGTCTACTGCTGCTGCCGGAAACGTTGAACAGGACTGGAGCGGTTCGGCTACGCGGGAGGCAAGGCTATCTGATGTTCAGTGTTGTACAGGTAATCTTTGAACACGTGTTCCGCCGTCAGCAACTGATAGCTTCCATCCGCGAAACGGCGTGAGGTGTCCTTGAGCCGGTAGGTGTAGTGCCCACAGGTCCAGCAGTCGAAGTTGCGCATGTGGGTGCACAGGCAGGTTTTGTCCATGACCGAAATATTCTCGCCGTCCGGATGTTTGTCCAGCTCGCGATTGTAGGCCTCGATGTAAGCGCAGTTGCCTGAACCGTCCAGCAGATAGCCATAGGCCTCGCAGTTCGGACGGATGCCGGCGCCGATCGCCGGGCTGTTCTTCAGCATGCGCATGGGGTAACCCGTGGGCGAAATCAGGTTGACCTCGATATCCTCCTCGTTGGCCTTGAAGTACTCCTGCTTCACCTTGTCCGGCAGGCCGCATTCCTTGGTCACGGTGAAGCGTGTCGCCACCTGCACCGCCGCCGCGCCCGCTTCCAGGAACTCCACGGCATCGGTGCCGGTGAAGATGCCGCCCGCCGGAATGACTGGAATATTCAGGTTTTCCTGCTTGAGATACCGGTGAATCTCGTCGACGATGGTCTTGAGATCGTACTGCACCCAGTCCATGCCGAAGCCGAGATGTCCTCCGGCCAGCGGACCCTCAACGATGATGTAATCCGGCAGGCGGCTGAGGCGCGCGTTCTTGCGCAGGAACAACAACAGCGCGCGCAGCGAGGAAACGATGATTCCAAACTTCACGTCGCGAAAGCGTGGGTGATCCTGAACCAGCGCCAGCGAACCCAGATGCAAACCCGCGCTCAAGGTCACGCCGTCGATGCCGCTGTCCATCGCGGCGGACAAACGCACGCGCAAGGTCTCGCGCGGGCTGCCCATCGTGAGCTTTTCCATGGTGTTGATAAAGATCAGTCCCTCGCCCTGCTTGGCTTCCATGGTCCGGCCCACGTGCAGCTTGGTGGCCTCGGCCAGCCGTTGAAGGTCGAACTGCACGACCGACTTATCGCGGTTGGCGACGTTGTATTTGTACTTCTTCTGCTTCTCCTTCACGAAACCGGTTTTGAATCGCCGGTCGGAAACGGTGGGGACCATGGCGTCCGAGATGTGGCCGATGCCGCCGAGCCGCGCCGCGACCAGTGACAGAGCCGCGGCGGAAATGTCAACGCCCATTCCTCCGACCATGATGGGTACCAGCTCTTTCTTGCCGAATCGTAACCGGAAATCGTCAACTCGTTTCATCGTTCGATAAGATTTCAATAGACAGGATTAACAGGATTAAAACAGGATTAACAAGATTAAAACCAGAGAATTAGAGAATTTTTGAATTAATCCTGTGAAATTTTTTACTCTCCTTTTGCTACCGGACGACCGGCGTCCGTGATCCATTCGCTCCAGCTGCCGGCGTACAATTTCGAACCCGCCAGCCCGGCGTGTTCCATCGCCAGGATGTTGTGACAGGCGGTCACGCCCGAGCCGCACATCTGCACAACCTGATCGGGCGCGACATTGTTCATCGCAGCCAGGTAAAGCTCGCGCAGAGCTTCATCTGACATGAATTCGCCGCTAAAGTCGAGATTGTCTTCATACGGTATGTTGATCGCGCCGGGAATGTGGCCGGCAATCTTGTCGAGCGGCTCGACATCGCCGCGGAAACGTATATCCGCGCGCGCATCGATCAGTATGCCGTCTTTCCGCTCGTGCATTTGCTCCACGTAATCGGCATCCACCCACATGGCGTTGTTGATCGTCGGATGAAATTGCGCGGCCTGAGTCATGGGCAATTCCGTGGTAACGGGACGTCCTTCGCGCTGCCATTTGGGAAAACCGCCATCGAGCAACGCCACCGCCTCGTGCCCCAACCAGCGCAACAGCCACCACAAGCGTGCCGCCATTGCGCCAAAGGTATCATCGTACACCACGACCTGGCTGGTTTTGTCGATGCCCCAGCGCCCGAGTTTTTCCGCCAGCATTGGGGGGTAAGGAAGCGGATGGCGTCCGCTCGCGGGCGTTACCGGGGAGGACAAATCGTTTTCGAGATGGGCATAACGCGCCCCGGGGATATGTCCGGCGGCATAAGCGCGCTGGCCCGCACCGGGATCGGTCAAGACGAAACGGCAATCGACGACGACCCAGCGCGGATCGTCAATATGCCGGGACAGCGTCGCGGTGTTGACGAGGGTGGTAAGAATCATGGATACAAGATACAGGATTCAGGCACGCATATGAAAAGGCGCGCCGCGCGCCTCATCCATCCCTGTAGCTTGTATCGCGATAACCGAACTCCTTAATAACCACCCTTGCGGCGTGACTCCGGTAAACCGGCAATACGACCGCCCTGCTTGCTCGGATCTTTGGGGAACAGATCGTAAACGTCTTTCTGAATGACGTTGGTGCCCCACTTGTCCGCCATGGCCTTGACGATCGTGCGGGTATTAGGCTGCTCACTGTTATGATTGATATAACAATCGCGCAGATACTCAATAAGATCCCAGTGCTTCGGTGTGAGCGTGATGCCCTCGCTTTGGGCGATGAACTCGGCCAGTTCCTTGCTCCAGTCTTCCGTGTTCTTCAAATATCCGTTGACATCGGTCTCGATGGTATTGCCGTTGAAGTCATAACTCATGATTCCCCCCAATTTTCAGAAAAAAATATGGCAAAAGTCGTTGGTTGCAATTAGAGAACGCA
>NZ_JBGQKW010000135.1:0-4349 GCF_041499725.1 Sulfuricaulis sp. | reverse complement strand
GTCGTGATCGACCCGGGCATGACGCCGCTCGAGCGCGGCAGCCTGCTTTCGGAAGACGCCTACCTCAACGCCATCCAGCAGTACGGCGACGAATTCGATGCGCGCATGGGCGCGGAATCCGTACGTGCCCTGCTCAAGTCCATCAATCTCGAGGAAGAAGTGGCGAAGGCGCGCGGCGATCTCGCCGGCACCACCTCCGAGACCAAGATCAAGAAACTCACCAAGCGCCTGAAAGTGCTCGAGGCGTTCCTCTATTCCGGCAACAAGCCGGAGTGGATGGTGCTGGAAATCCTGCCGGTGTTGCCGCCGGAACTGCGCCCGCTGGTGCCGCTCGACGGCGGCCGGTTCGCGACCTCCGACCTGAACGATCTGTACCGGCGCGTGATCAACCGCAACAACCGCCTGAAGCGCCTGCTCGACCTCAACGCGCCCGATATCATCGTGCGCAACGAGAAACGCATGCTGCAGGAGGCGGTGGATGCGCTGCTCGACAACGGCCGCCGCGGCCGCGCCATCACCGGTGCCAACAAGCGTCAGCTGAAGTCGCTGGCCGACATGATCAAGGGCAAGCAGGGCCGCTTCCGCCAGAACCTGCTCGGCAAGCGCGTCGATTACTCCGGTCGCTCCGTGATCGTGGTGGGTCCGACGCTCAAGCTGCACCAGTGCGGCCTGCCGAAGAAGATGGCGCTGGAACTGTTCAAGCCGTTCATCTTCAGCAAGCTCGAATCCAAGGGCCTCGCCACCACCATCAAGGCGGCCAAGAAGATGGTCGAACAGGCCGGCCCCGAGGTGTGGGACATTCTGGAAGAGGTGATCCGCGAGCATCCGGTGCTGCTCAACCGCGCCCCGACGCTGCATCGCCTGGGCATTCAGGCGTTCGAGCCGATCCTGGTCGAAGGCAAGGCGATTCAGCTGCATCCGCTGGTGTGCGCGCCGTACAACGCCGACTTCGACGGCGACCAGATGGCGGTGCATATCCCGCTGTCGGTGGAAGCGCAACTCGAAGCGCGCGCCCTGATGATGTCCACCAATAATATTCTTTCGCCCGCCAACGGCGACCCGATCATCGTGCCGTCGCAGGACATCGTGCTCGGTCTCTATTACACGACCCGCGAGCGCATCAATGCGCCCGGCGAGGGCAAGGCGTTTTCCGACGTGGCCGAGGTGCATCGCGCCTACAACGGCGGTCACATCGCGCTGCAGGCGCGCATCAAGGCGCGCATCCGCGAGGTGCATTTCGACGACAAGGGCAAGCGCGTCGAAACCCGCAAGCTCTGTGACACGACCGTGGGTCGGGCGCTGTTGTCCGAAATCCTGCCGGAAGGAATGCCGTTCGAACTCATCAACCGCGTGCTCAAGAAGAAGACGATCTCGGAACTCATCAACGCGTGTTACCGGCGCGTCGGCCTCAAGGCCTCGGTGATCTTTGCCGACCAGCTGATGTACGCCGGTTTCGCGTTCGCCACGCGCGCGGCCGTGTCCTTCGGCATGGACGACATGATCATCCCGGGAGAGAAGTCCGAAATCATCGGTCAGGCCGAGGGCGAGGTGAAGGCGATCCAGAACCAGTACGCCTCGGGTCTGCTCACCGACGGCGAGCGCTACAACAAGGTGGTGGACATCTGGACCCACACCTCCGAACGCGTCGCCAAGACCATGATGGACCAGCTGGGCAGCGAGGAG
This sequence comes from Sulfuricaulis sp., assembly GCF_041499725.1. Classification (GTDB taxonomy): domain Bacteria; phylum Pseudomonadota; class Gammaproteobacteria; order Acidiferrobacterales; family Sulfurifustaceae; genus Sulfuricaulis. Next base: position 2,666 of record NZ_JBGQKW010000135.1, on the reverse strand, counting down.
GTGACCGATTCGCAGGGCAAGAAGGCCAAGCAGGAGTCGTTCAATTCCATCTTCATGATGGCGGACTCCGGCGCGCGCGGCAGCGCGGTGCAGATCCGCCAGCTTGCCGGCATGCGCGGCCTGATGGCCAAGCCCGACGGCTCGATCATCGAGACGCCCATTACGGCTAATTTCCGCGAAGGCCTGAACGTGCTCCAGTATTTCATCTCGACGCACGGCGCGCGCAAGGGTCTGGCCGACACCGCGCTCAAGACCGCGAACTCGGGTTACCTCACGCGCCGCCTGGTGGACGTGTGCCAGGACCTGGTCGTGACCGAGGACGATTGCGGCACGACTGAAGGGGTGGCCAAATCGGCGCTGGTGGAAGGCGGCGAAATCGTGATCGCGCTGCGCGACCGCATTCTCGGGCGCGTGGTGATCGGCGATATCCGCGACCCGGGTAACGAAAAGAAAGCACTGATCGTGGACGGCTCGTTGCTGGATGAAAAGGCCGTGGCGTTGCTCGAAGACCGCAACATCGACCAGGTGCTGGTGCGATCGCCGGTGACCTGCCACACGCGTTACGGCGTGTGCCGCAAGTGTTACGGGCGCGATCTCGGCCGCGGACATCTCGTCAACATGGGCGAGGCCGTGGGCGTCATTGCCGCGCAGTCGATCGGCGAACCGGGCACGCAGCTCACCATGCGCACGTTCCACATCGGCGGCGCCGCTTCGCGCGCGACGGCGGTGTCGCGCATCGAGGTCAAGACCTCGGGCGTGGTCCGGCTCAAGAACCTCAAGGTCGTGAAGCATGCGAGCGGCAATTACGTCGCCGTGTCGCGTTCCGGCGAGCTCATCGTGCAGGACGATCAGGGCCGCAACCGCGAGCGTTACAAGTTGCCGTTCGGCGCGGTGCTGTCGGTGCACGACGGCTCGAAGATCAAGATCGGCGCCGTGGTCGCCAACTGGGATCCGCATACCCACCCGATCATCACCGAGGTTGCCGGCAAGGTGACTTTCGCCGATCTGATCGATGGCGTGACCGTCAACAAGCAGACCGACGAGATCACCGGCCTGTCGACGTACGTGGTGCTGGATGCGAAGCATCGTGCCGGCACCAAGGACATCCGTCCGGTCATTACGCTGGTGGACGGCAAGGGCAAGGCGGTGGCCATTCCGGGCACCGAGATTCCTGCCAAGTACATGCTGCCGCCGGGCGCCATCATCACCGCGGAAGACGGCGCCAAGGTGGGCGTGGGCGACGTGCTCGCGCGCATACCGCAGGAGTCGTTGAAGACCCGCGACATCACCGGCGGTCTGCCGCGCGTCGCGGAACTGTTCGAAGCGCGCAAGCCCAAGGATTTTGCGATTCTGGCCGAGGTCAGCGGCGTCATTTCCTTCGGCAAGGACACCAAGGGCAAGCAGCGGCTCATCATCAACGACAAGGAAGGCGTGGAGCACGAGTATCTGATCCCGAAGGGGCGTCACATCACCGTGTTCGAAGGCGAGACCGTGGAACAGGGCGATGTCATCGTGGAGGGCGCGCCCGTGGCCTCCGACATCCTGCGTCTGTTGGGTGTCGAGGCGCTGACCAATTACATCGTCGATGAAATTCAGGACGTGTACCGGTTGCAGGGCGTGAAGATCAACGACAAGCACATCGAGGTGATCGTGCGCCAGATGTTGCGCAAGGTGCGTATCCTCGTTTCCGGCGACACGCGTTTCCTGCCCGGCGAACAGGCCGAGCGCGCGCGGGTTCACGAGGACAACGAGGAAATGGTGGCGCAGAAAAAGAAACCGGCGACCTTCGAGCCGTTGTTGCTCGGCATCACCAAGGCGTCGCTGTCGACCGAGTCGTTCATCTCGGCGGCCTCGTTCCAGGAGACGACGCGCGTGCTCACGGAAGCGGCTATTACCGGCAAGATGGATCTGCTGCGCGGCCTGAAGGAAAACGTGATCGTGGGCCGCCTGATCCCGGCCGGCACCGGCCTGGCCTATCACCTGGAGCGTCGACGCACGCGCGGCGAGGCCAAGCAGGAAGCCAAGGAATTGAAGCAGTCGCTGACGGCCAGTTTCACGGGCAAACCCGCGGCGCACAGCGGTGAGGAGGCCGTGGGGACCTAGCCTTCTGCCTGCCGGAAGGTCGCCGGGCGAGGGGAGCCGGCGACCAAAAAGCCCCGAAAAAAGGCCGCAAACGGGTGCTAATGGCTTGACACAATAGGGGTGACTCCCTAGAATCGCGCCCCTCAGAACAGGCCGGAATTCCGCCGGCCTGTCTTTGTTGAAGCCTCCGAGAATTCTGAGAAAGAGCTGTTGCTTTTCGGTCATCAGGCCGGATTCCGCAGTATCGACGCCGACCGCGCGACAAGTTCGCCAAGAGCGAATTTGGACAGCCGAAGGCTGGCCCGAGCCGCAGTCTGGCGAGGGCGAGCCCCCGGGACGGGGCGAGCACAATTTGGATGGCGATAATAATTTGAAATTTCCGCCACGGCGGAAATTTCCATTTCTGGGTCGAGAGACAAAACAGCTTTATGCCGACGATTAACCAATTGGTTGCCAAAGGGCGCAGACGCCTGAAGAGCAAGAGCAAGGTACCGGCTCTCGAGGCCTGTCCGCAGCGTCGTGGCGTGTGCACGCGCGTGTACACCACGACGCCGAAGAAGCCGAACTCGGCGCTCCGGAAAGTG
>NZ_JBGQKW010000134.1:0-4355 GCF_041499725.1 Sulfuricaulis sp. | reverse complement strand
TCCGGCATGCACGTGCACCAGTCACTGGCGAAAGACGGCAAGAACCTGTTCAGCGGCAACGAGTACGGCGGGCTATCGCAGACCGCGCTCTACTATATCGGTGGCATCATCAAGCACGCCCGTGCGCTCAACGCCATCACCAACTCGCTGACCAACTCCTACAAGCGCCTGGTGCCGGGCTTTGAAGCGCCGGTCATGCTCGCCTACTCGGCGCGTAACCGCTCGGCCTCGATTCGCATCCCGTACGTGCCTAACCCGAAAGGGCGACGCATCGAGGTGCGTTTCCCGGATGCCGGCAGTAACCCCTATCTCGCCTTTACCGCCATGATGATGGCGGGCCTCGATGGCATCCAGAACAAGATCCATCCGGGCGAGGCGATGGATAAGGATCTGTATGACCTGGAGCCGGAAGAGGCGAAGAAAATCCCGACCGTGTGCCACTCGCTCGACATGGCACTCGAGGCGCTCGACAAGGATCGCGCCTTCCTCAAGGCCGGCGGTGTATTCACCGATGACGTGATCGACGCCTATATCGATCTCAAGATGTTGGAAGTCACGCGCCTGCGCATGACCACGCATCCTATTGAGTTTGATATGTATTACAGTGTCTGAGGAAAATGGCTTCGCGAAACATGCCCTCACCCTCATTCCCTCTCCCGCATTCGCGGGAGAGGGAAGCGAGCCGAGGCGCAAATGTCGCGTGCTTCGTAAGATTTGAGTTTGATATGTATTACAGCGTCTAACGAGGGCGCGACATTCGCGGTACTGCCGAACGCCCCCGAGATGGGGGCGTTCGTTTTTGGATCCGTACAGTATCGCTTCATGCACCAAAATGGTGCATGATAAGACTTAGGACAAGAGCTGGCAGCTTATTTATTTTCAAGGAAATCCGACCGGCGTGAAACATGCTTTTTCAGGCCTGAGAACCCCCGACAGGTGGCCCATGCTCACAGGATCCCCTTCACGCATACTCGAAAACCTGACGACGTCGGTGCTGACGTTCGACGCTGAATTGCGCCTGACCAGCATCAATCCCGCCGGCGAGATGTTGTTCGAGGTCAGCGCTAAAAAAATTGTCGGCCAGAAACTCAACGAGCTGTTACCGCAATCACGCCGCATGGTGAAAACCCTGCATCAGACGCTGGAGAGTCGCCATCCATTTACGGTACGCGGCGTGCGACTGCGGTTACCGATGGAGAGAACCATCACCGTGGATTGCATCGTCACTCCGCTCGCCGACGGCGGTCCGGAAACCGCGTTGCTGGTGGAACTCAGCCAAGTGGACCGCCTGATGCGTCTGGCGCGCGATGAAAACATCATCGATCGTCAGGCGGCGAATCGTGCGGTAATGCGCGGCCTGGCGCATGAGATCAAGAACCCGCTCGGCGGGCTACGCGGCGCCGCCCAGCTTCTGGAACGCGAACTCCCGAACAAATCGCTCAAGGAATACACGCGCATCATCATCCACGAGGCCGATCGCCTGCGTAACCTCGTGGACCGCATGATGGGTCCGCATCAGCCGCTGAAAAAGAAACCAGTCAACCTCCACGAAATCCTGGAACACGTGCGCAAGCTGATGCTCGTGGAAGTGCCGGTCGGCCTCACTCTTGAACGCCAATACGACCCGAGCCTTCCGGAATTCGAGGGCGAACCGGAACAGCTGATCCAGGCCGTGCTCAACATCGTGCGCAACTCGGCCGAGGCGATACAGTACCAGGGCGTCATCCGCCTGCGCACGCGCATCGAACGCAGTTTTACCATCGGCCAGAAGCGCCATCGTCTGGTGCTGCGCGCCGATATCGAGGACAACGGCCCCGGCATCCCCGAGGAAATTCGGGAACATATTTTCTATCCCATGGTAACGGCCAAGCCCGGCGGGACGGGCCTCGGGCTGTCCATCGCCCAGGACATCGTCGCCAAGCACGGCGGCCTGATCGAATGTGACAGCCGGCCGGGGTTGACGGTGTTCAGCATCTACCTTCCGCTGGAGAACGGTCATGGCTAGGCAGGATATCGTCTGGGTGATCGATGACGACCGCTCCATCCGCTGGGTGCTGGAGAAGGCGCTCAGCCAGGCGGACATGACGGTGAAAAGTTTCGATTCCGCCAACGAGATCGCGGACCTACTCGATCGGCAGCGGCCGGATGTGGTCATCTCGGATATTCGCATGCCCGGTGTCAGCGGACTCGAACTGCTCAAGACCATTCACGCCAAGGCGCCAGAAATTCCCGTGATCATCATCACGGCGCACACCGACCTGGAAAGCGCGGTCGCGTCCTATCGCGGCGGCGCCTTCGAATACCTGCCAAAGCCATTCGATGTCGACGAGGCGGTGCGACTGGTGCGCCGCGCCATCGAGCACCGCCGCCGGCAGAAGGTGGAGGCGCCGAGCAACGATCGCACCCCGGAAATCATCGGCTCCGCGGCGTCGATGCAGGAAGTTTTCCGCGCCATCGGGCGGCTTTCAGGCTCGCATCTCAGCGTGCTGATCAACGGCGAATCCGGCACCGGCAAGGAACTGGTGGCGCACGCCCTGCACAATCACAGCCCGCGTGCCGACAAATCCTTCATCGCGATCAACATCGCCGCGATCCCGAGCGAACTGCTCGAATCCGAGCTCTTCGGTCACGAAAAAGGCGCCTTCACCGGGGCCATGCTGCAACGCAAGGGACGGTTTGAACAGGCCGACGGCGGCACGCTGTTCCTCGATGAAATCGGCGACATGCCACCGGCGCTGCAAACGCGACTGCTGCGCGTGTTGCAGGATGGCAAGTTCTATCGCGTGGGCGGACACGATCAGGTGGAAACCAACGTGCGCATCATCGCCGCGACCAATCAAGACCTGGAGGACCGGGTTAAGGATGGCAAATTCCGCGAAGACCTATTCCACCGCCTGAACGTCATCCGCATTCACCTGCCTCCGTTGCGCGAACGGCGCGAGGACATTCCGACACTGGCCCGCTACTTCCTCAAGAAATCCGCGGTGGAACTGGGCGTGGAAGCGAAACAGCTGATGCCGCAGGCGGAAGAATACATGAGTCGCCTGTCCTGGCCGGGCAACGTGCGCCAGCTGGAGAACACCTGCCGCTGGCTGACCGTGATGGCCCCGGGTCAGACGATCCGCGTCGAGGACCTGCCACCGGAGCTGCTGGCCGCCGATGCCGGAAATGCCCGCGGCGCCGACTGGGAAGCGCGGCTCAGGAACATCGTCGAACAGCGGCTGGCGCGTGGTGATGGCGAGATTTTCAAGGACATCAACGACAGCTTCGAGCGCATCCTGATTGAGGCTGCGCTCAAGCACACCGGTGGCCGCAAACTGGATGCGGCGAAAAAACTGGGTTGGGGACGCAACACCCTGACGCGCAAGCTCAAGGACCTCGGCCTCTAGACAGTCCTGGTCCTCGAGCGCTTGTCAGACGATTGCGCGCATGCTGGGAGGCGCCATCTGACCACGCAGACGGATCTCATGCACCAGTGTGGTCTGCCGATCGAGACGCATCAGATTTTCCACGTCGGTGCGCCGTCGCGCCTCTTCCTTGAGCCGGCGATTCTCCGCATCGAACCGTCCGATGTCCTCTTCGCTGATGATCCTCTTAGCGCCGCGCGGGATACGCGCGAGATCGTAGCCGAGCGCGGTCAGCACGTTGCCCGCCACCGACTCGAACAGGCGAATGTCCTCTTCCGAGGCTTCGTGCAGGAACTTACGGGTGTTGCCCGCCATGATCGGCCGCACGACGTTGCCCCACAGGTCGCTCGATTCCGCCGCGCGGCGGGCTTCGTTCGACTTGTAGAACTCCAGCATGGATGGGTTAAAACGCACGCCCAAGAACTTACATAGCAAACGCATCGACAGCTCCGGCTGGCTCGTGAGCGACTCGTAACTGATGCTGAAGAACCGGTCCGGACCGATGCGCTCGCACATTCCGAGTGCCAGCTGCTGAGCCACGGCCCATTCCCGGGCGAGGTGGTAGAAATGCTTCTCACCGGTCACCGTCTTACGTGACGAAACCGCGACGTCGCGCCCGTCGCGGTGGAGGTAGATGTAGCGCGGGCTGCGGAAATGCGCCTCGATCTGCGGCAGGTAGGCGATGTTCGCCAGGCTCTGGCAACACCAGCTGCGCGCCTCCCAGGCCGCGGCCATCGCATCGTACACGGCCTCGTACACACCAAGCAGCGTGCGCCGGCGACAGCGCCGCTCGATGTCGGCGCGGTCGAGCGTCACGCCCTCCCACGGCACCGGATTGAGCTCGACCAGCCGGCACACGTCCTCGACGAGCTGGGCGAAGTTTTCCCGTTTCTCGAGATCGCCGTAGTTCGGCACCAGCGGCAGCATACGTTGCAGGATATGCGGCGG
>NZ_JBGQKW010000133.1:0-4422 GCF_041499725.1 Sulfuricaulis sp. | reverse complement strand
TGACCAGGTCCTTGGGCTGGCCAACGGATAGCTTCTTCAGGTTTTCTTTATTCTGGTCTCTCAGGAGGTCACTGGTGTCGAGATAGAGAGAACTGCACCCGGCCAAAATTAATGACAGCAGAACGATGATTTTTTTCATTGTATCCTCGTCGATACGCAAGTTTTGATATGAAGCGCTATGACAGACCTGGATTCAGGATTATTTTATGATAAGTTCGTGTAGGAAATGCGTCATGGACAGTGTCGAAAACCCCCCCAATTCCCTTGACACCTTCTTATGCCGAGCATATAAGGTAAGAGGATGTACGAGTAATAGGCGCCTTTATTCCTTTTAATATCAGGAGGATATTTTAATGTTGAATAAGAAACTCGCAATCGTTGCTTTGATAGTCGCGTTCCCTGTTGGTGCCATGGCTGCCGGTGAGAATAATACTGGAAGCTGTGGTTGGGGCGCCAAGCTGTTCGATGGTCAACGCGGAATTGCTCCTCAGGTTCTCGCGGCGACGACCAACGGAACTTCCGGCAACCAGACATTCGGTATTTCTTCCGGTACTTCCGGCTGCACGCAGGATGGAGTAGTAAAGTCCACCTGGAAGACGGCGATGTTTATTGACGGCAACAAGACCAAGCTGGCGCGCGACATGTCCACCGGCAGTGGCGAGACTCTGGAGTCCCTGGCCAAGCTGATGGGTATTCAGGACCAGCACAAGGCCGCATTTTTCCAGGCCACCAAGGATAATTTTTCACGCATCTTTGCCTCCGATAACGTAACGACCGATCAGGTAGTGGCTTCTCTGAAGCAGGTGTTGGCGTCGGACAGCGAACTCGCTCCGTACTCCAAATCGATCTAACTTGATTTAAGTTGTCGCTTCATCACGGCACCCAGCGGCTGCAAGCTGGGTGCCGTTTTCATATCCCCCGCCATCACGGGTAACCCATGTCAGGGCGCTGGATTTTTTTGCTCATTCTGTTGTGGCAACCGCTCGCGGTTTTCGCGACCGACAACACCTATCTGAAAGAACTGGTCGGGCAGGCACGGCGTGAAAATCTCGCGCAGCGCACTGAGTGGCTCAATCTCTTGCATTACAAACCCTATCCTTTTTGGCCGGGGATGCGCAGCCTTGCCGACGACCCCGCCTTTTTTAATGCACCCAGTGGCAAGACCGACGCGGCGGCTGAACTGGACGCAACACTCGCCAGTTTTTTCTCAACCGTAGAAGAATCCGATAAGGCGCAAAATCCGCAATGCCGCTTCATCGCCCGTTATCATTGGCTGAAGGAAGAACTGCATTTCGATCCGGCGCGTTTACCGGAGCAGCCCTGCAAACGTTTTTATCAGTGGCGTGCGAGTCTTGATCCTTACGAGATCACGCTGGTTTTCCCCGCCGCTTACCTGAACAACCCTGCCTCCATGTACGGTCATACGCTGTTGCGTATCGATGCCAAGGATCAGGACGAACATACGCGATTGCTCGCCTACTCCATCAGCTATGCTGCCGGCACAAATGAAACCAGCGGTCTTATTTTTGCGGTCAGAGGATTATTCGGAGGTTATCCCGGGTTATTCGCGATTACGCCTTATTACCTCAAGGTCAGGGAATACAGCGACATCGAAAACCGCGACGTGTGGGAGTATCAGCTGACGCTGACACCCTCGGAAATTGACCGGCTCCTGATGCACACATGGGAGCTTGGTCCAACACACTTTGATTACTATTTCTTTGACGAGAACTGCGCGTATCATCTGTTGTCGCTGCTGGAAGTAGCGCGCCCCGGCCTGGAATTGACCGACCGGTTTCGCTGGTGGGCGATTCCCTCCGACACCGTGCGCGCCGTGACCGATCAGCCGGGCCTGCTCAAGCGCGTGGTTTATCGTCCCGCCACTACGACCATCATCCGGCGACGACTGGCAGAGATGGATGACCGGCAATCCGGCTTAGCCAGGGACTTGGCCGAAAGGAAAATATCAGCGAGCGACGACCGTTTGAGCGAATTACCGCCACAAGAGCAGGCCAGGATTCTGGAGTTGGCATACGACTACGCCACGTATCGATCGTCAACAGGCCATGGCATGGCGACTGCCGCCCAGATGCACGAGTTGTTGCTGGCGCGCAGCCGTCTGGAGGTTCCGCCGCAGCGGCCCGAGGTGCCAATGCCCGCAGTACGACCGGATCAGGGCCACAAAACTTCGCGTCTGGCGCTGGGTGTCGGAAGCCGCGGCGGGCGCCAATTCGAGGAGATCGACCTGCGTCCGACCTATCATGATCTCATGGACGACGACGGCGGTTATACGCGCGGCGCCCAGATCGAGTTTTTCAACATGAGGTTCCGGCACTACCGGGGCGACGACAGTCTGCGCCTGGAGGAGTTCACGCCGCTGAATATCGTCTCGCTGTCGCCGCGCGATGATTTTTTCACGCCGGTATCATGGAAGATCAATATCGGCTGGACACGCAAACATTTTTCCGATGATGACGAACCGTTGGTATTCCGCGCCAACGCCGGGCCTGGCCTGGCCTTCAATATGCCGGGCTCGCATGAGGGGCATTCGGTGTATTACGGTTTTGTCGAGGCCGCGCTGGACGTGGGTAAACGCTTCGACCAGGACTACGCTCTGGGCGCTGGCCCCACCGTTGGATGGTTAACGGATATATCGGATCGCTGGAGAATCAACCTGTATGCACGATCCCTTCGCTATGGCCTGGGTGACGCACATAATGCGCGCGATCTGACGCTCGAGCAGCGCTATTCACTGAATCGGCAAAGCGCCTTGCGTCTCGGGCTGCATCGAAAGCAGGAATTCCAGGATTACTGGAACGCCGCGGAGATTTCACTGCAATATTATTACTGATCTCATGCGAAGCTTGATATTCATCGGGTTGCTGTCGTCTGCCCTGTTCGGCTGCAGCGGTGTTTTTTTTCAGCCCTATCGCGGGCACGTTCAAACACCCAAACAGCTGGGCCTCACGTATGAGGACGTGTATTTCCAGGCCGGCGACGGCACTCCGCTGCACGCCTGGTTCCTGCCGGCGAAGGGCAAGGCGCAGGGAACCATTCTGTTTCTGCACGGCAACGCCGAGAACATCAGCACCCATATCATGTCGGTGCGTTGGTTGCCGGCGCGAGGGTTCAATGTCTTGCTGCTCGACTATCGCGGTTACGGCGCTTCGGGCGGCACGGCTTCGATGTCAGGGGTGCAGGACGACATGGACGCCGCGTTGCGTACCCTGCTGGCGCGCAAGGACGTGGATCCCGACCGCGTGGTGGTTTTTGGACAGAGTCTCGGCGGTGCTATTGCCATCTATCACGTGGCGCATTCGTCGTATCGCCGACACATCCGGGCCCTGGTGGTCGAAAGTGCCTTCGCCAGTTATCGTCAAATCGCGCGCGAGAAGCTGGCCGATTTCTGGCTGACCTGGCCGCTGCAATGGCCGTTGTCGTGGACGGTATCGGACGAGTACAGCCCGTCCGATGCGGCGGCTGGCATCAGTCCTATTCCATTACTTGTCATCCACGGGGATCGCGATCCCATCGTGCCGCTGCATCACGGACAGCGTTTGTACGAACTGGCGAGAGAACCGAAACAGCTATGGGTTATTCCCGGCGGAGGACACATCCAAGCGTTTCAAAGTCAAATCTATCGCGATCGTTTTGTCGGCTATCTGACGGAAGTTCTGTCGGAATCTCCGGCGGGTCACAAATAGACGTAACCGTTGCGGCGCAACCGTTCCTCTTCGTCCGGTCCGTAGGGCACCAGCTCGATGAACGCGGGGATGTCCTCCTTCCGCAGGCCGAGGCGCCGCATTACGGTAAGACACATCTTTACTTCAATGACATGTTCGGCATCGAGACGCGCCGCTTGGTCGACCAGCTTCTGGAACCGCGGGTAATTCTTTTTCGCAAAGATCTCGATCTCGGGCCCGTGCAGCACCAGCGCAATCCCGGTGCGGGGATTGTCGGCGTGCATGGATTGCGCCAGTTGCTCGGCGCGCGTCAGCAGGCCGGCGATCTCCTCGGGCGTGTGCAGCGTGACGTTGAAAAGATAGCGCCCCTGCTGTTCGGTGATGCTGATGGAAGGCGCCGCGCGTTCCGGACCGGCCATGTCGGATGAAGCGCGGGGCCAGAGCAGATAAGCGGCAGCCGCGATAGCGGTTATCAGGACCAGAACGGCAATGTGTTTGCGGCGCATGCCGGACTCCTTTTTGTCTGGGGCGGAATCAGGATGGATGAGCAAAGCGCATGGACAAGTCTACCGCCTTGACGGTTTTCGTCATATCGCCAATCGAGATGTAATCCACCCCGGTTTCAGCAAAGGCTCGGATGTTGGAAAGATTTATCCCGCCGGAGGCCTCGAGCTTTGCCCGTGCGCGCGTTTCCGTGACGGCGGCTTTCAGTTCCACCACGCTAAAATTGTCGAGCAAC
>NZ_JBGQKW010000132.1:0-4566 GCF_041499725.1 Sulfuricaulis sp. | reverse complement strand
GGTTGTACATGATCGGGTATTCGAGACAGACGAACAGGGATTTCTGCTTCATGCCGAGGACTGGAGCGAAGAGTACGCCGAAACGGTGGCGGAGCAGGACGGCGTCCGGCTCTACGACGAGAGCTGGGGGCTGATCGGTTACTTCCACGATTACTACCAGCAATGCAGCGCCCATCCGAGCATGCGCCAACTTGTGCTGACCCTCGGCCGGCAGCACGGCATGCATTTCCACGACCGCAAGGAGTACGAAAAGTTTCTGTATCGTCTGTTCCCGCGCGATCCGGTGCGCGAGATCTGCAAACTCGCCGGTTTGCCCATGCCGGAGCCGGATACTTAAGGAAGCTCTGAACAAGCGGCAAAACAAATTGTGACTCTCTCCCTTCGGGCGAGGGGACTTAATCAGAGGTTCCTTAAAGAAGCGGATCGAGCCGGAGGAAATCAACCGCTGCTCTTGCTCGATGCACTGAAACCGCTCGTGGAACAGAACCTCAAGGCATGAGACAGTGTCGCCCGGACTGTGAAAAGGGGAGGCCCGCATGTTCGAAATTCCAGCCACTGACATCATAAGTCTGACGTGGTTTGCCGCCGTCTGGGTCAGTTACACCTGGTACGCGGACCGGGGACCCTGGCGCCAGCATTCGCTGCGCGCTGTCATGCACACGCATCGCGAGGAGTGGATGCGCCAGATGGTGCTGCGCGACAACCGTGTCGCCGACGTGAACATCCTGCGCAATCTGCTGCAAGGGGTGTCGTTCTTCGCCTCGACCACGCTGCTGATCATGGTCGGGCTCCTGACGATACTCGGCTCGAGCGACCGCGCCATTGAAATCGTGCGGGCGCTTCCTTTCGCGGAAAAGACCACGCTGGTGCAGTGGGAGCTCAAGCTTCTTGTGCTCGGCATTATCTTCGTGCACGCGTTTTTCAAGTTCACTTGGGCGCTGCGTCAGTTCAATTACTGCTCGGTGCTGATCGGCGCGGCGCCCAAATCCGCCGACAACGCTTATGCGCAGCGCGCCGCGGAAGTCAGCACCAACGCCTCGAAGGACTTCAATCAGGGGTTGCGCGCCTATTACTTCAGCCTCGCCGCACTCGGCTGGCTCATTCATCCCTGGGTGTTCGTGGCCGCGACCACGCTGGTGACCGCGGTGCTGTACCTGCGTGAACATCATTCCACGACCCTGAAAATACTGACGCCCGGCGGCGTCGAGTGAGCGGCGTCGTTATCTCCTGCCCCAGGGATTATTCCACAAGAGCCGCGGCGAGCGGGTAAAATACGTCCCATGCGCATCGCCGCCATACTCGAATACGACGGTTCACGATTCTCCGGCTGGCAGCGGCAGGACCATGCGCGCACGGTTCAGGGTGTCGTCGAAGAGGCGCTGTCCAAGGTCGCGGACGAAGTCATACAAGTGACGGTCGCAGGTCGCACGGATGCCGGCGTGCACGCGGCGGGGCAGGTGATCCACTTCGACACCAGCGCCGCGCGCAGCGATTACTCCTGGGTGCGTGGCGCGAACAGCAATTTGCCGTACGAGGTCGCGCTGCTGTGGGCCGGTCCCGTCGAAGACGGTTTTCATGCCCGCTACTCGGCCACCGGCCGTCACTATCACTACATTATTCTCAATCGCCCCATACGGCCGACCTATCTCGCGCAGCGGGTCACCCACGAATACCGCCTGCTCGATGAGGTGGCGATGCAGGACGCATCCCACTATCTGCTTGGCGAGCATGATTTCACCTCGTTCCGCGCCACCGAATGCCAGGCGAAAAGTCCGGTGCGCGAGCTGCGTGCGCTCGACGTGGCGCGCCACGGCGACATGGTCCATATTCACGCGCATGCCAATGCCTTTCTGCAACACATGGTGCGCAACATCGCGGGCGTGCTGATGACCGTGGGCGCGGGCGAGCGCGAGCCGTCATGGGCCAAAGAAGTGCTCGAGGCGCGTGACCGCCGCGCGGGCGGCGTGACCGCCGCGCCCGACGGGCTTTATCTGCGGGAAATCGAGTATCCCGAGACGTTCAAACTCCCGCGGCTTTCGCGTGCTGTCGGGCTTTGGTAAGCTTCGCGGCCGTCCGGAGGGTACATGCGCACGCGCGTGAAAATATGTGGCATCACCCGCATCGAGGATGCCATCGCCGCGGCGCAGGCCGGGGCCGATGCGATCGGTTTCGTGTTCGACCCGAAAAGCCCGCGCCACGTCCATCCCGACCAGGCGCTGAAAATCGCGCGCGCGCTCCCGCCGTTTATCACGATCGTGGGCCTGTTCGTCAACGCCGCGCCCGATACCATCGAGGGCGTTCTCAGTCACGTGCCGCTCGATCTGATACAATTTCACGGCAACGAAAAGCCCGAACAGTGCCGCCGCTACCACCGCTCGTATATCAAGGCCGTTCACATGAAACCCGACGTCGATCTGCGCGAGATGGCGCGCCTCTATGGCGACGCCGCCGGGCTGCTGCTCGATACCTATGTTGCCGATGTGGCCGGCGGTTCCGGCCAGGCCTTCGACTGGAACCGCATACCTCGGGATCTCGGCAAGCCAGTGATTCTCGCCGGTGGTCTCACGCCGGAGAACGTCGCCGAGGCGGTACGCAAGGTGCGTCCCTTCGCCGTGGATGTTTCCAGTGGCGTGGAGCAGGGCAAGGGGATCAAGGACGTGGGAAAAATCACCGCTTTCATTGACGCCGTCAGCAACGCTATATGAGCGCCTACGACCTGCCGGACAAACGCGGCCACTTCGGCGATTACGGTGGCATCTTCGTTTCCGAAACGCTGATGCAGCCGCTCAAGGAATTGCGCGAGGCCTACGAACGCCTGCGCAAGGACAAGAAATTCCAGAAGGAACTCGCCGACGACCTGCGCCACTACGTCGGCCGCCCCAGTCCGCTCTATCTCGCCCGGCGCCTGACCGATAACTGGAGCGGGGCGAAGATTTATCTCAAACGCGAGGACCTGAACCACACTGGCGCGCACAAGATCAACAACACCGTCGGCCAGGCGCTGTTGGCGCGTCACATGGGCAAGAAACGCGTGATCGCCGAGACCGGTGCCGGCCAGCACGGCGTGGCCACCGCCACCGTGGCGGCGCGCTTCGGCATGCAGTGCGTGGTGTACATGGGCTCGGAGGACATGAAGCGCCAGGCGATCAACGTGTATCGCATGAAGCTGCTCGGCGCCGAGGTGGTGCCGGTCGAATCCGGCTCCAAGACGCTCAAGGACGCGCTCAATGAAGCCATGCGTGACTGGGTGACCAACGTCGAGAATACCTTTTATATCATCGGAACCGTCGCCGGCCCGCATCCGTATCCGATGATGGTGCGCGATTTCCAGAGCGTGATCGGCCGCGAGACGCGCGAACAGATCAAGGAACAGGAAGGTCGTCTGCCGGACGCGCTGGTCGCTTGTGTCGGCGGCGGTTCGAACGCCATGGGCCTGTTCTATCCGTTCATCGGGGACAAGGACGTCGCGCTGTACGGCGTGGAGGCGGAGGGTGAGGGCGTGCAGACCGGCAAGCATGCCGCGACGCTGTGCGCCGGCAAGCCGGGGGTACTCCACGGCAATCGCACCTATTTACTCGAAACCGAGGACGGCCAGATCGTCGAGACGCATTCCATCTCCGCCGGCCTCGATTATCCCGGCGTGGGACCGGAACATGCCTACCTCAAGGATTCCGGGCGCGCGCACTATGTCTCCATCACCGACAAGGAGGCGCTCGCGGCGTTCCACGAGCTGACCCGCACCGAGGGCATCATGCCGGCGCTGGAATCGTCGCACGCGCTGGCCTATGCGAAAAAACTCGCGCCACAACTGGGGAAAGACAAGATCATCGTGATCAATCTCTCCGGCCGCGGCGACAAGGATATCCATACCGTGGCTGATCTCGAAGGAATCAAGTTCTAATGTCGCGGATCGCGGAGAAATTTCAGACGCTGCAGCAGCAGGGCCGACGTGCGCTCATACCTTATATAGCGGCGGGCGACCCCGAGCCGTGGATAACGGTGCCGTTGATGCACGCGCTCGTCAAAAACGGGGCGGATATCCTCGAGCTCGGCGTGCCGTTCTCCGACCCGATGGCCGATGGCCCGGTGATCCAGCGCGCCGCCGAACGGGCGTTGAAACATAAAATCAGCCTAACCAATGTGTTGGCGATGGTGCGTGAGTTCCGCGACAAGGACAAAACCACGCCGGTGGTGCTGATGGGCTATCTCAACCCCATCGAGGTCATGGGCTACCCGCGTTTCGCCCAAGAGGCCGCGGCCGCCGGGGCCGACGGCGTGCTCACCGTGGACCTGCCGCCGGAAGAGGCGGACGGGTTCCAGCCGGCGATGAAGGGCCAGGGGCTCGACACGATTTTCCTGCTGGCGCCCACGAGTCCGGTTGAGCGCATCAAGCTCATCGCCAAGGCCGCGAGCGGATTCATCTATTATGTCTCGCTGCGCGGCGTGACCGGCGCCGCGAACCTGGATGTGCGCGAGGTGGCGGCCAAACTCAAGGAAATCCGCGCCCACACGAAGCTGCCGCTCGGCGTCGGCTTCGGCATCGGCAGCCCCGAGGCGGCCGCGCAG
>NZ_JBGQKW010000131.1:0-4568 GCF_041499725.1 Sulfuricaulis sp. | reverse complement strand
GCCGTCATGGAAAGCAAGGACCGGGTGCGGGCGGCGCTGCAAAACGCGCGTTTCGAATTCCCGGCACGGCGCATCACCATCAACCTGGCGCCGGCCGATCTGCCGAAAGAGGGTGGGCGCTTCGACCTCCCCATCGCCATCGGCATCCTCGCCGCCTCCGGGCAGATTTCGACCCGGGACCTGGACCAATACGAATTCATCGGCGAGCTGGCACTCACGGGCAAACTGCGGCCCGTGCTCGGCGCGCTCACCGTGGCGCTGCAGACGCGCCTGACCGGGCGTGCGCTGATCCTACCAGCGGCCAACACCCTTGAGGCCGCGCTGGTGGGTGGCGCGGATATCCGCGGTGCCAAACACCTAATCGAGGTGACGGCACATCTCAACGGTGAAAAGCTGCTCGCGCGCCAGGAACCGGAAATGCCTCTGCCCGAATCCTCCGAGCTACCCGATCTGCACGACATCAAAGGCCAGCATCAGGCGCGGCGCGCGCTGGAGATCGCCGCCGCCGGCGGCCACAGCCTGCTGATGATCGGCCCGCCGGGCGCGGGCAAAACCATGCTGGCCTTGCGCCTGCCCGGCATTCTCCCGCGCCTGGGTGACGATGAAGCGCTCGAAGCCGCCGCCATCCAGTCCCTGCATAAAAAATTTTCCCTGAGCCAATGGAAGCGGCGGCCGTTTCGTGCGCCGCATCACACCGCCTCCGGTGTGGCGCTCGTGGGCGGCGGCAGTCATCCACGACCGGGCGAGATTTCGCTCGCGCATCATGGCGTGCTGTTTCTGGATGAGCTGCCGGAATTCGACCGCCACGTGCTCGAGGTGCTGCGCGAGCCGCTGGAGTCGGGCGCCATCACCATCTCGCGCGCCGCGCGGCAGGCGGAATTTCCCGCCCGGTTCCAGCTGGTCGCGGCCATGAATCCCTGTCCCTGCGGCTACTACGGCGATCCGTCCGGGCGCTGCCATTGCACGCCGGACAAGGTGAACAATTATCGCGCGCGCATTTCAGGACCGCTGCTGGATCGCATCGACATGCACATTGAGGTGCCGGCGGTGTCGCGGGAGTTGCTGCTGGACCAAACGGCGCGTGCCGGAGAATCCTCCGCGCAAGTGCAGGAGAGGGTGGAAACGGCGCGCGCACGGCAGATCCAGCGCAGCGGATGCGCCAATACGACGCTCAACAACAAACAGATCGAGGAAACCTGCCGGTTGGATGAAGCCGGACGGCGGCTGCTCGAACAGGCGATCGACCGGCTGGGTTTTTCCGCGCGCGCGTATCATCGGGTACTCAAGGTGGCGCGCACCATCGCCGATCTGGCGGCGGAGGAGATGATCCGTCCGGCGCATGTGGCGGAGGCGGTACGGTATCGCTGTCTGGATCGCAGCGGCGCATTTTCCTGAGTCAAATAAAAAAGCGGCCTTGCGGCCGCTTTTTTCTACAACAGATACAGACGAGTGTTACTTGGCCTGCGATGCCATGTAATCCACGGCGGCCTTGACGTCGTCATCCTTCAGGCCCATGTTGCCGCCCTTGGGAGGCATCATGCCAGCCTTACCCTGGAAGCCCTTGATGGCGTGCGTGTGCAGCGTGTCGGCGCCCTGGGCAATGCGCGGCGCCCAAGCGGCTTTGTCACCCAGTTTCGGCGCACCGGCGACACCGGCGGCGTGGCAGGCCATGCAGGTGGTGTCATAGATCTTTTTACCCTTGTTGTCATCCGCGCCCGCGGCATTCGCGGAAGGAATGATGGCGTCCATCACCGCATTAGTGGCAGTGGTCGCCCTCGCAACTGGTGTCGCACCGACAGTCAGCTCACCGACTGGCTTGATGCGCTCAACGAGCGCCTTGGCGTCGGCCGTGGATTCGATGGTCTTCGACGGCTTGCCGCCGATGATTTGCGCGACGACGAAGAGGACAACCGTCAACGCCACCAGCGCAACGATCAGGCCCGCGAAAGATTTCAGAAATGCACGATCATTCATTGTTTACCCTACCCGTTTAATGTTGAAGTTTCACTCCGCCGAGTGACGGAGCCCAGAATTTAGCTGTATTAGTATAACCTAATATTCACTTTGAAAAAACACCCTCGTAAATCACAGGATGGACGCTGTTTGTTCCGACGGGTATTCTTGTCTACCCGTCCCAATCAGGAAATGATCAAGATCAAGCGCCCTGCGCCCACAATTCTAGGAACTAGGCGGGGAATTTCGCAGAAGTCCGGTGAGCTTTTTAACCTAAATTGACAACCGCCCTCAAGGAATTAACAGATTTCGAGTGGTACCATAGTATAAATAGTACAAATACGCGCCCTTAGCTCAGCTGGATAGAGCGTCAGCCTCCGACGCTGAAGGTCAGAGGTTCGAATCCTCTAGGGCGCGCCACTAAAGCCACTAAATAAAAAGGGCCCTTCCGGGGCCCTTTTTATTTAGTGGACATGCTTCAGGTATCGGACCTCTCGGCCCGAAGGGTCAGAGGCCTTGGGCGAAAAAGAGCGGGCTCAGATTCAGCGCGCGCTTTCCCCTCGACGCGCGCTGCGCCGCTGATTCGTGCGGTCGGCCACCGGGCGACGAATCGCACTCACACTGTTATTACCAGCGCTCACTCAACATCCGCTGCTCAGCAGCGGAGTTTACGTTTTCGGATGCCTCGATTGTGCGAGATGAATGGCGCGGCCGGCGACGGCGAGCGCCGATTCGTGAAAGGCTTCTGAAAGCGTGGGGTGGGCGAACATCGTGAGCATGATGTCTTCGCTGGAGGCACCGAACGACATCGCGAGCACCGCGGCGGCGACCAGCTCGGAGCACATCGGGCCGACCATGTGCACGCCGCGCACACGGTCGGTGCGCGCGTCGGCCAGGATCTTGACGAACCCGGACGTCTCGCCCATGGCCTTGGCGCGGCCATTCGCGGCGAACGGAAACACGCCTGTGCGATACGGCTCGCCCGCGCTTTTCAGCGTCTGCTCGGTCTTGCCCACCCAGGCGATCTCGGGCTGGGTGTAGATGACCGAAGGAACCACGTCATAATCCACCGAGGCCGGCCGGCCGGCGATACGCTCGGCAACCATGACGCCTTCTTCCATGCCCTTGTGCGCCAGCATCGGCCCGCGCACCACGTCGCCCACGGCATGCACGTTGGGAAGATTTGTGCGGCAGTGCTCGTCCACATGCACGAAGCCCCATTCGTCGAGCAGCAGCCCGGTTTCCGCGGCGAAAAGGCCATCGGTGTTGGGTCGCCGTCCGACGGCGACGATGAGACGCTCCACGCTTTCCTCGTGTTCGCCGTCTTTGTCCTGATAGCGTACCGTAACCGCGCTCTTTTCCATGCGGCTGTCGAGCACACGCGCGCCAAGACGGATGTTGAGCCCCTGGGCGGTGAACTGCTTCAGCGCCTCGCGCGCGATCTGCTCATCGGCCATGGATAGAAAAGTCTCCTGCGCCTCGAGCAGCAGCACCTCGCTGCCCAGACGTCGCCACACGCTGCCGAGCTCAAGCCCGACGACGCCGGCGCCGATGACGCCGAGACGCCGCGGTACATCCTTGAACGCCAGCGCACTCTGCGAATCCACGATCCGCTGCCCGTCGAACGGAGCGCTCTTGAGGTTCACCGGCGTCGAGCCGCTTGCCAAGATCACGTGCTCGGCCTGCAGCTGTTGCGCGGATTTTCCCGAAACCTCCACGATATTCTTTGCCAACAGTTTTCCACGTCCCGGAATCCAAGTCACGCCGTTGGCCTTGAACAACGTGGCGATGCCGCGCGTGAGCTCGGACACCACCTTGTCCTTGTGCGCCATCATGGCCGCCAGGTCGAGGGAGAGCTCCTTGAACTTGAGGCCGTGCGCGGGACCGTGATCGCGCGCCAGGATATAAAGCTCGGAAGTCTCGAGCAGCGCCTTGGAAGGGATGCAGCCGGCGTTGAGACAGGTCCCGCCAAGAGCGGGGCCGTCTTGAGTGTCGCGCCAATCGTCCACGCAGACCACTTTCAGACCGAGCTGGGCCGCCCGGATCGCCGCGGTGTAGCCCGCGGGCCCGGCGCCGATCACTACAACGTCATATCGCTCAGTCATAAAACCCCTAGACAGGATTAACAGGGCGAGCCGGAAACAGACGAAGACACTTAATTGTGGCCCAGGGTGCAACAAAAATCGTTGCCCCCGTTCGGCGGCGCCGATGCCCGTTAAGGGCATCGGCGACCACCCCGCCTCGCCTTCGTCCCGGCGAGCGCCCCGCCAGGGATGGCGGGGCCGTGTATATCGAAGTTTTTGTTGTCACGCCAAGGACGGCAGGCACGCCTTCCCTGGCGTCGCGACAGAGATTTCGTTTTGCCCCGGCCCGCACTTCCGTGTGCGGGCGCTCAGTGGCGCCGATGCACGTTAAGGGCATCGGCGACAACTCCGCTTCGCCCTGGTAAATCTTGTCCATTCCATTCCTCTCAAACCTCGAGCAAAAGCCGCGCCGGGTCTTCCAGCAGTTCCTTGATCATCACTAGGAACTGCACCGCCTCGCGCCCGTCGATCAGGCGGTGATCGTAGGACAGCGCGAGGTACATGATCGGCCGGATCACGACTTGGCCCTTT
>NZ_JBGQKW010000130.1:0-4581 GCF_041499725.1 Sulfuricaulis sp. | reverse complement strand
GCCGCTTTCCAGCGGTGTTCCACCGGCAGGTCGAAGATGATTTCGCGGCTGGCCGGTCCGGAGAGCCAGGAGTTTTCGGCGATCTCGCGCTCGAGCTGCCCCGCACCCCAGCCGGCGTAACCGAGGGCCACCATGAATTTTTCCGGGCCGCGATTTTCTGCAATGGCCTCGAGGATGTCGCGCGAGGTGGATACGCCGAACTTGTCCGTCACCGACAGGGTGGATTCCCAGTTACCGAGGGGTTCATGCAGCACGAAACCGCGGTTGTTCTGCACCGGGCCGCCAAAGTAGACGGCGGTATCGGCGTGGCTCTCCGAGTTTGTCTCGATGCCGAGCTGTTCGAAAATCTCGCCGAGATGCAGGTCCATCATGCGGTTGATCACCACGCCCATGGTGCCCTCTTCCGAATGCTCGCAAATGAGCGTGACACTGCGCGCGAAATTTGCATCCGCGAGATTCGGCATGGCGATCAGGAAATGGTTGGCGAGTGAATCCGTGTCTTTCATGAAGAACAGTATCCGGCAGTCGGCTGCCAGACTCAAGACGCCTAGTTCTCGCTGGTGAGTCCGGATTCGTTGAATTTCCAGGTACGGGTGATGTGCAGCACGTCCAGGTCTGTGCGAATCTCGGACGGAAAGGGCGCGAAAGGCGCGGCGAGTTCAACGATGCGAATCGCGGCATCGTCGAGGATCTGCTGGCCGGAAGAGCGCCGGATCGAGATTTCGTTGATGCTGCCGTCGGCATTGAGCGCCACGTCGAGGAGCAAGTTCCCCGTCAAATGGCGTCGCTTTGCCTCGCTGGGATAATTGAGGTTACCGACGCTTTCGACCTTGGCGCGCCAGGCGTCCATGTAGGCGGCGAATTTATATTCCTGCGTGCGCGCGTTCAGGAACTTATGCCGTGGACGTTTCTGATACTCCTGCCAGGTGCGGCTGATCTCGGCGTTTAGGCGCGCGCGTTCCTGAAGTATTTCCGCCCGTGCCATGAGCCCGAGGCTGGGCGGCTGCAACTGCAACTCTTTATTGTCCGGCTTGGCGTCGCGCGCCTTGATTTTCCGGGTGGCGTCCTGGGAAAGCAGCGCGGTCATTTCGCGTTCGGATGAAACGCGTTTTTGAGGAAAGGATTGGAACGTCGGGAAGTCACGGTTGACCTGACTGATCTCGCGCACCGGTAGCGGATTCTTGGCGATCTCGGCGGTGTCGCTGTCACCGCCGCCGTCCTGGTTGGCCTGGGCGAGGAACTCCGGGTCCGGCGTGCGCTTGTCGCTCGAGGTCTGCACCAGCGTGATTTCGAGCGTCGGCAATCCCGGCAAGTTGCGCAATAGGGGCAAAGTAAAGGTGACGCCCAGGATCACGACCATGTGCACCAGGAATGAGCCAAAGACGCTCACCCCGAGACGGTCGTTTTGCGAGAAATCGGAGATCGTCTGGGTAGTCATGTGTGGAATAAAAACATCACGTATATCTTAAAGCTTATATCAAAATGAAAGTTAAAATTTTAGCCACAGAGTACACAGAGATAGTGAAAAATGGTTTTACTCTGTGACTTCCGTGGCTTGCTTTTTCATATTTTAGAGGTTCTTAATTCTGCCGGCGCGCGAGCCGGGAGGCGATGGCATCCATGAGCCCGGCGCTGATATGGAGTCCGTAAAGCCGGTCAAGTTCCCGGATGCAGGTCGGGCTGGTGACGTTGATCTCCGTCAGGTAATCGCCAATGACGTCCAGCCCCACGAAAAGCAGCCCCCTCTCGCGCAGCACCGGGCCGACTTGCGCGCAGATCCAGCGGTCGCGCTCGCTGAGCGGTACGCCGACCCCCGTGCCACCGGCGGCGAGATTGCCGCGGGTTTCGCCTTCGGCCGGGATGCGGGCCAGCGCGTAGGGAATGGGCTCGCCGTCGACCAGCAGGATGCGCTTGTCGCCTTGGGCAATTTCGGGGATGAAGCGCTGCGCCATGGCAAAGCGGGTTTCATCGGCGGTCAGAGTTTCGAGCACCACGTTCGTGTTCGGATCGCCGCGGCGCAGGCGGAATACCGACTCGCCGCCCATGCCGCCAAGCGGCTTGAGGATGATGTCGCCATGTTCGGCGAGAAAGCTGCGAATCTGTTCGGACGAGCGCGTCACCAGGGTGGGCGGCGTGCACTGCGGAAACCAGGCGGTGAAAAGCTTCTCGTTGGCGTCGCGCAAGCTACGTGGTTTATTTACCACCAGCACGCCGGCGTCCTCGGCACGCTCGAGCAGATACGTGGTGTAAATGTACTCCATGTCAAACGGCGGGTCCTTGCGCATGAGGACGACATCCATCGCCGCTAGCGGTTCCGTGAGAGATTCGCCGAGTTCATGCCAACGATGCTCATTCTCGATCAATCTGAGCGCGTGGTGGTGCGCGAAAGTCTGTCCGTCGCGTAGGAACAGGTCATTCTGTTCCATATAACGCACGACCCAGCCGCGCGCCTGGGCCTCGAGCAGCATGGCGAAAGTACTGTCTTTATGGATCTTGATGGATCCGATCGGATCCATCACCACGCCAAGCCGAATAGTCACGGAGCGGCGTTCAGACAATGGCCTGTTTCAGGCCTTGCGTCGCGGTCGCCAACCCGGCTTCCTTGGATTCGCGCGCCGCGGCCAGCAGCGCCAGGCGTGCCAAGACGCCGTAGGCGTAGAAGCGGTTGGGATTGGCATCGGGTGCCTGGTGCGGGTCGGGATAGCTGCAGGGGTCGGCGAAGGCGAGAGGTTCGAATTGCATGCCGGGGGCATTCAGGTTCTCATCGGTGCGGCGTTCGGTATGCACGCGGTAGAAGCCGCCGATGACGAAGTGGTCGATCATGTACACCACCGGTTCGGCGACCGCGTTCTTCGCGCCCCAGGTCTCGAAGGTATATACCCCTTCCTGAACCATGATGTCGGTGACGGCCTGTCCTTCCTTCGTATGTGCCATTTTGTTGCGTTGTTTTCGATTTAGCGCACGCACGTCATCGGCGCTCTTGACGGTCATGATCGCCATGCCGTAGGTGCCGGCGTCGGCCTTGACGATCGCAAACGGTTCCTGGTCGATCCCGTTCTCGCGGTATTTGAGCCGGGTCGCCGCCAGCACTTCTTCGACGTAATTGACCAGGCACTCTTCGCCAGTGCGTTTCTCGAAATCGATCTTGCCGCACTTGCGGAAGATCGGATCGATGAGCCAGGGATCGATCTTGATCAGGTCGGCGAATTCCGCGGCGATGCGGTGATAATGGGTGAAGTGATTCGACTTCAGGCGTTTCCACCATCCGAGCGACAGCGGCGGGGCGACGGGCTGTTCGAGATTTTGCAGGACCGTTGGCAAGCCGCCGGAGAGATCGTTATTGAGCAACACGAAGCAGGGATCGAAGTCGGTTACCGTAATCTTGTTTTCCCGACGCACGAGCGGTTCGAGCGTGAGCCGCCGTCCGGAGGGAAGCTCCACGGTTTTCGGTTCGCGCAAATCAGGTAGCATCGAACCGAGCCGCACGCGTAGGCCGGCCTTGGTCAGGATTTCGACGAGGGTGGCGAGGCTCTCGAAGTAGAAAAGGTTACGCGTGTGGTTCTCGGGAATGACCAGCACGCCACCGGCGCTCGGACAGATGCGCTCGAGCGCCGCCTGGACCGCCTGCACCGCCAACGAGCGGAAGGCCGGGTTGAGGTTGTTGAACCCGGCCGGGAACAGGTTGGTGTCCACCGGCGCCAGCTTGAAACCGGCATTGCGCAGATCCACGGAACAATAAAAGGGCGCCGGGGTCAGCTGCCACTGGGAACGGAACCAGCGCTCGATGCCAGCCTGGTTTTGCAGCAGGTGGGTTTCAATCTTCTGCAACGGCCCGGTCAGGGCCGTGGTCAGGTGTGGAACGGCAGGCCGAGAGTCGTTACCCATGGTTCCCTGGTATTGCGTCATGACTGGTCTTGACCCCATGGTAGCTGATTGCCTTGGTCCAAGTTAAGTCCAGGGGTTGGTACGATTCATGCTGCTATTTGCCCATTTTTCCTGCCTCCTTGGGGACCGCCTGGACAGGATTGAGGGCCGAGGCTGTATCCGGACGACTGGCCGAAGCATGGACTATATTGAGTAGGGTGAGCCGGCACAGGCCAGTGCATGGATTTTGGGTGGTGTTTGTGCTACCAAATCATTGTTATAGGAAAATAACTGCACAAATTACATCATTAACCGACCGGTTGTCGCGCGGTGGGTGGGAGAATTGCGTCCCATGGGCAGAGTCTCGGCGAGGATAGCGCACGTGAGCATCAAAGTGATGATTATCGATGACAGCAACACGATACGACGCACGGCCGAGGCGTTGCTGAAGAAGGCCGGTTACGAAGTCTACACGGCCGCCGACGGGTTTGAGGCCATGTCGATGATCACCGATAACAATCCGGACATTATTTTCGTCGACATCATGATGCCACGGCTCGATGGTTACCAGACCTGCCAGCTGATCAAGAACAACAAGAAATTCCGGGACACGCCGGTCATCATGTTATCGAGCAAGGACGGGCTTTTCGATCGCGCCCGCGGGCGGATCGCCGGATCGGAAGAACACGTCAACAAGCCGTTCACCCAGGAAGAGCT
>NZ_JBGQKW010000129.1:0-4635 GCF_041499725.1 Sulfuricaulis sp. | reverse complement strand
GGTTGGTTGCCGCTCCCGACGGGCGCGACGGCGCGGTCACGATACATCAAGACGCGCTGCTGTACGCGACCCGGCTCGGCGGCAACGACAGCGTTACGCACGCACTCGTCCCGGGCCGTCGCGCCTACGCGCAGGTGGCACGCGGCAAGGTCACCGTCAACGGCGAACAGCTTTCCGCCGGGGATGGTGCGCGCATCGAAAACGAATCTGCAGTGAAACTCACCGCAAACGGTTCCGCGGAAGTGCTGTTGTTTGATCTTCCTTAAATCGAATACACACTTAAACGGTTTGGGATTTTCATCATGTTCAATATCGTAAAGGAGAATTTGTCATGGTTAAGATCGTTGTTGTCTATCATAGTGGCTACGGCCATACCGCCAAGCAGGCCCAGGCCATCGCCGACGGCGCCGCCGGAATTGCCGGCATCCGCGCACAACTGGTGCCGGTGGAGCGCGTCGAGCAGCACTGGCACGACCTTGATGACGCCGACGCCATCGTCTTCGGCAGCCCGACGTACATGGGCAGCGTCTCCGCTCCATTCAAGGCGTTCATGGATGCAAGCTCCAAATCCTGGGCTGGCCAAAAATGGAAAGACAAGATCGCAGCCGGTTTCACCAACTCCGCGAGTCAGAGCGGTGACAAATTGAACACGCTCATCCAGCTCGCCGTCTTCGCCGCCCAACACGGCATGCATTGGGTAAACCTGGGTCTGCTTCCCGGCAATAACTCAAGCACCGGCAGCGTGGAGGATTTGAATCGCTTGGGCGGATTCCTGGGTGCAATGGCGCAATCGAACGCCGACGTAGGTCCGGAGGCCGCGCCCGGCACCGCCGATCTCAGGACCGCCGCGCATCTCGGCCGGCGCGTGGCCGAAGCAACGCTTCGGTTCGCGCTCGGGCTCGAGCGCAAGGCCGCCTGAACCCAGCAAACCATTCACCTCAACAACCCAATAGGAGATAAGTCATGCTAAACACACACACCGCCCCCTACGGCGCCCTGGTCCTGCGGCTCGGCCTCGGCGTGATGTTCATCGCCCACGCGTTGCTCAAGCTGCTCGTGTTCACCCTGCCCGGCACGGTCAAATTTTTCGAGATGGTGGGTTACCCTGGCTTTATGGCCTACGTGGTGGTCGCGGCTGAGTTGATCGGTGGCGGGCTGCTGGTGCTCGGCGTATACACCCGCTGGGTGGCGCTGGCGTTGATCCCGATCCTGCTCGGCGCCGCCCTGGTACACGCGCCGAACGGCTGGGTGTTCAGCGCGCCGAACGGCGGTTGGGAGTATCCTGTGTTTCTTGCGGTAGCCTGCGCGGTACAGGCTTTACTCGGCGACGGCGCCCTGGCGTTGCGCGCCACGGCTGTGCGCGCGCGACAACTGGCGTAACCAATCAGGGACGATTCATGGGCTATCTGAGCAAAGGCGAGTGGCACGAAGGCTGGTACGACACCCGCAGGACGGCGGGCGAATTCGTCCGCGCCGAAAGCCAGTTCCGCGGTTTGGTCACCGCGGATGGCACGAGCGGCTTTCGCTCCGAACCGGGACGATATCATTTATACGTCTCGCTCGCCTGCCCGTGGGCGCACCGCACGATCATTTATCGAAAACTCAAACAGCTCGAAGACGTGATCTCGATGTCGGTGGTGGACCCGGTGATCACCGAAGGTGGCTGGGCGTTCCGCGACGGTTTCAGCGACGCGGTCAACAACTTCACCTGGCTGCGCGAGGCTTACACGCGCACCCATCCCGAGTACTCCGGGCGCGTGACCGTGCCGGTACTGTGGGACAAGCAAACGCAGCGGATCGTAAACAACGAATCAAGCGAGATCATCCGCATGCTCAACAGCGAGTTCAACGCCTTCACTGCCGTAAAAACAGATTTCTATCCCGCCGCCCTGCGAAACGAGATCGACGCGATCAACGCCTTTGTATACGAGCGCATCAACAACGGCGTTTACAAAGTCGGATTCGCCGGCAGCCAGCGCGTCTATGAGAGCGCGGTTAAGCGGCTGTTCGACGCGCACGATGAGATCGAGGCACGTCTCGACCACTCGCGCTACCTGGTGGGCACCGCGCCCACCGAGGCTGACTGGCGTCTGTTCACGACGCTGATCCGCTTCGACGCCGTGTACACAACACATTTCAAATGCAACCTGAAACGGATCGAAGACTATCCGAATCTGTCCAACTACGTGCGCGACCTGTATCAGCAGCCCGGCGTGGCCGGGACCGTGAACCTTGACCACATCAAACGGCATTATTTTCTGAGCCACCGGCATCTCAACCCGTCGGGCATCGTGCCGCTGGGGCCGCTGCTTGATTTCAACCGCGCGCACGACCGCGATCGTTTCGTGCGTCAGGCCGTGCGGAAGACATCATGAATTATTGATTTTTATTGGGCCCGCCGCCGGAGTCGATGGCGTGGCTATTTCACAATCATCAGACACAGGAGAAATACATGAAACTCTATTATTACCCGGGCGCCTGCTCCATGGCGGTGCATATCGCTCTGCGCGAAGCGGGCATTCCGTTCGATCTGGACAAGGTGGATCTCGCCAAGCATCGGACCGCGGACGGCGAGGACTTCTACAAGATCAACCCCAAGGGCTATGTCCCGGCACTCCGGCTCGACGATGGCCAGGTCCTTACCGAAGACGCGGTCCTGCTGCAATACGTGGCCGACCAAAAATCCACTTCCGGTCTCGCGCCCAAGGCCGGAACGATGGAGCGATACCGCGTCATGGAGTGGCTGAATTTCATTTCGTCCGAGATGCACAAGACACTCGGCGCCCTGTTCAATCCCAAGATCACGCCGGAATGGAAGGAGGACCGGATCGCCCTGTTCGGCCGGCGCTGCAATTTTCTGGTGCAGCAGCTCGGCGGCAAGCCGTACCTGACGGGAGATAAATTCACGATCGCCGACGCCTACCTGTTCACCATCCTCGGATGGACGAATCTATTCAAGCTCGACATGGGCAAGTGGCCGGCGCTTCAAAGCTACGCGGGCCGCATCGCCGCGCGACCGGCGGTGAAAGAGGCGATGAAGGCGGAGGGCCTGATCAAGTAATTTATCCGCGCAAGCTCTGAAAGGGGTCGGTCGGGAAAACCGCGCCGGCCGGACCGGATAATTGACCGGCGCCCGCTTGCCGTCGACACCGAGGTCGGGCAGCATGACAAGCTCCTGTCGGTCAATCACCAGGAAGACCCGGTAACATGCCATTGGTGAACGAAGCGGTCGTGTTTTTGATTGCGACGGTCATCGCCGTGCCGCTGTTCAAACGGCTGGGCATGGGCGCGGTACTGGGCTACCTGACCGCGGGCGTGCTGATCGGTCCGTGGCTGTTCGGCTTCATCAGCGACGTTGAAAACATCCTGCATTTCTCCGAGTTCGGCGTGGTGCTCCTGCTGTTCGTGATCGGACTGGAACTGCGGCCGTCGCGCTTGTGGGAACTGCGCCGGCCCGTATTCGGCCTCGGCGGCGCACAAGTTGCGGTGACCGGTCTCGCCCTGGCCGCCGCCGGCATCGCACTGGGATTGCCGGTAATCGCCGCGCTGGTGGTCGGCCTGGTACTGTCGCTCTCCTCCACCGCCTTCGCGCTGCAAATCCTGGCGGAGAAAAAACAGCTCACCACCCATTACGGGCGCGCGTCGTTCGCGATCCTGCTGTTCCAGGATCTCGCGGCGATACCCTTGCTCGCGCTCATCCCGCTGCTGAGTTCGGGCGGCGCGGGACAAGCCTGGAGTGTCCTCGCCGCTTTCAAGGCCGTGGCCATCGTGGTGACCGTGGTGGCCGGCGGACGCTGGCTGTTGCGTCCATTCCTGCGTCTGGCGGCCTCGGCCGCGAGCCACGAGGTCTTTGTCGCCGCCGCCTTGCTGGTGGTAGTGGGCACGGCATTACTCGTCAATCTGGCCGGTCTGTCGATGGCCCTGGGCGCGTTCCTCGCGGGCGTGCTGCTGGCGGATTCGGAATACCGTCACGAACTGGAAGCGGACATCGAACCGTTCAAGGGATTGCTGCTCGGACTTTTTTTCATCGCCGTCGGGATGTCCATGAACCTCGGTCTTGTGGTGCACCGGCCGCTCACCGTCCTGGGCCTGGTAGCCGGATTAATACTGATCAAATCGCTGTTGCTCTATGGACTGGGACGCGTGGCAAAACAAAATCACGGCTCCGCCGTCAACCTGGCGTTATACATCTCGCAAGGCGGTGAATTCGCGTTTGTCTTGTTCAGTGCCGCCGCCGGCGCTCAGGTCCTGGATAAGACGCTCGCGGAACTCCTGATCGTGGTTGTTTCCGTCTCGATGGCGGTGACTCCCCTGCTCCTGTCCGTGAATGAGAAATTCCTGAAGATCGGGCAAGCCGCGGAGAAACCGAAGGAATTCGACCACATCGAGGCGCGCGAGCATCGCGTGATCATCGCCGGTTTCGGGCGCTTCGGCCAGATGATCGCCCGCACCCTGCGCATGAAAAAAATCCCGTTCACCGCGCTCGAGGCGAGCTTCGAGCAGGTGGATTTCGTGCGCAAGTTCGGGAACAAGATCTACTTCGGCGACGCTTCGCGCCTCGACCTGCTGCGCGCCGCGCGCGCCGACCTGGCCGAGGTGTTCGTGCTCGCGATCGACGACGTCGAGGCCTCGATC
>NZ_JBGQKW010000128.1:0-4663 GCF_041499725.1 Sulfuricaulis sp. | reverse complement strand
TAACCGATCAGCCCCCAGCTCTCGTCGTAGAGCCGGACGCCGTCCTGCTCCGCCACCGTTTCGGCGTACTCTTCGCTCCAGTCCTCGGCATGAAGCAGAAATCCCTGTTCGTCTGTCTCGAATACCCGATCATGTACAACCATGTTCATTGGCCACCTCCCGCGAAATGTGTCCGCCGTGTGGATGGCCGCAGTCTGAGCTACTGCGATCTTTTGTTATTTTACGCTTGACGTTCGTTCCATGGGTACAGACGAATGTGACACTAATAACGGTGTTATTCCCGCGCCTGCAGTTTGGCTCTTACCAGCCGCTCGATATCCCCCAGTGAACCGCAACGATTGATTTCTTCCCGTGTGACCCATGTTTCCAGTGCGTCAATGTTCTTGCGAAACACCGCCGGTAGAGCATCATGCCGAATCGCGGAGGCCAACTCAATAACAGGAATCGGCCTGACCGCTTCGCGCCGCCGATCGGTGAGAATTAGGGGTGCTTGACCGCGCGCGTCATCAAATATTGCTGTCGCACCAGATTG
This sequence comes from Sulfuricaulis sp., assembly GCF_041499725.1. Lineage (GTDB taxonomy): Bacteria > Pseudomonadota > Gammaproteobacteria > Acidiferrobacterales > Sulfurifustaceae > Sulfuricaulis. The sequence continues at coordinate 4,131 of NZ_JBGQKW010000128.1, read as the reverse complement.
TTCCGGGTATACGCGGCGATCAGGGCTTCCAGTTCAGAGCGGAACTGCATCAACTTCGCGGGGTCGTCCTTCAGCGTTTGCACCAGCTTCAGCACCGGCGCGGCGGTCGTTTCGAACAGGTGACGAACGTGTTGCGGACTCATGGCCGGTACATACATCGCATCACGCTCGAACGCCAAATCCGCGACCCGATCGCCGAGACGTTCGCGGACAACGTTCGGGTCGCCCCACTGAGATACCGGCGGGACACCCGGAGGAGGCGGCAGATAGCGGGCCACCAGATTGAACACGCGACCGATGAAAAGCTCCGGCGGCCAGGTGGAAAAAGCAATGCGCCCGCCGGGCTTCAGGACGCGCAGCATCTCGCTCACGGCCACTTCCGGACGCGGCGCGAACATATGACCATACTGGCTCAAAACCACATCGAAGGAAGCGTCAGGATAAGGCAGCTCCTCGGCATCGCCTTCGGTGAATTCCACCGCGACACCCGCGGTTCCGGTATTCCATCGCGCCCGTTCGAGCAACACCGGGGAAAGATCCAGGGCCTTGACCTGCGCGCCGGTACGCGCCGCGGTCACCGCGACCACGCCGGTACCGCAAGCGACGTCGAGCACCTTCTCGCCCGGCTGTACGCGGGCGAAATCGACCAGCCGGCTCGCCGCCGGCGTAGTGTAGGCCTCGAGCGGCACGAACAGCGCCCAGCCTTCGCGCTGCACGGCCTTGAACTGCATAAACGTATTGTCGTTCAGCATTTGTCTTCTCCTGTTTATGGCAACGCGCCATTTATTACACCTGGCGCTTCTGTCCCACCAACCGCTTCAGTTCGTCGAGCGAACGACAACGGTTGATCTCCTCATGACTGATCCATACTTCCAGTCCGCCATCCGTTTTACGGAACACGGCGGGCAGGGCTGCACCATGAATACCGTACTGTCTTGACAGCTCGTCGCGGTGCAGAAACTCGACTGGGATTTTAATCCCGTCGACGAAACGTTTCCATTCATCACGCATGCCGAACGTCGAATGCGTAATGGCACAAAGATTACAGGCGTATGTCTGCGGCGAGACAATCTTGTGGCCGATGTCGAGCAGGGTATTCACGAACCCGCTGTCAGAGTTGTAGACAAAGATAAGAGTGGGTTTGTTCATCGAACGCGCGTGAAGAGAAAAGCGCCGAGATTACAGAGTGCGTTGTACCGCGAAAATCGCCGGCTCATCAGGCAAGGTGCTCACAGAGAAACCGACCCGCTTGACAAGCGACAGCATCGCGCCATTTTCAGCCAGCACCTCGCCCTCCATCTTCTTGAACCCTTTGGCCTTGGCGGCTTCCATCAACAGCGTGAGCAGCCGCGCGCCGACCCCCTTGGTCTGCCAATCGTCGGCAACCACGATGGCGAACTCGCAGCTGTCCCCGTCCGGATTGACGCCGTAGCGCGTTACCGCGATTTCGACCTCCTGGCCGTCCTGCATCACCACGGCAATCAGCGCCAGTTCGCGATCGTAGTCGATCTGCGTAAAGCGCACGAGCATCTCCGGACTGAGCTCCTCCAGCGTTTGCATGAAGCGCATGTACCGCGCCTGCGGCGAAAGATTGCGCACGAACGCCGCTTCGATATCCGCGTCCTCCGGCCGGATCGGCCGCAACACGATATCCGTCCCGTCCGGCAGCTGCATGTGCGAAACGAGATGGGTCGGGTACGGATAAATCGTCATATGCCCGTAGCGGTCGCGCCGCGGCGGTGGCGTTTCCACCACGATGCGCACATCGAGCGCCACGGCTCCTTGCTCGTCGGCCACCAGCGGGTTGATGTCGAGTTCCTTGATTTGCGGCAGTTCGCAGACCATTTCCGACACCGCCAGCAATACCTGCTCGAGCGCGGCATGATTGACGGCCGGCATGTGGCGAAACGCCCCGATCAGCTTGGCGGCGCGCGTGTTGCGGATGAGGTCCCGGACGATAAAGGTATTGAGCGGCGGCAGCGCGCAAGCGCGATCGCGCAGCACCTCGATCGCCACGCCGCCCAAGCCGAAACTGATCACCGGGCCGAAAACCTCGTCGCGTATCACGCCCACGTGCAGTTCACGTCCATGCGGATGCTTGTACATGCGTTCCACGGTGGCGCCGGCGATGCGCGCCTGCGGCCGATGACGTTTCACCGTCTCGACAAGCTCGTGGTACACCGAGCGCACCGCCTGGGCATTGCCGATGTTGAGGCGCACGCCGTTGACGTCTGATTTGTGCGTGATGTCGGGTGAGGAGATCTTGAGCGTCACGGGGTAGCCGATCGACTCCGCCATCACCAGTGCCTCGCCCTCGCTGTGCGCCTCCATCGCCGGCATCAATGGAATGCCGAATGCGTTCAACACCGCGCGCGCTTCCATTCCAGTGAGCAGTGACCGGTGTTCGGCGAGCGCGGCGTCGATGATCAGGCGCGCGCCATCAGCATCGGGGCTGCTGTGCGGTGACAGCGGACCCGGTACCTGGCGCAGTAACAGCTGGTTGCGTTGGTAATTGGCGAGATAGGCGAAGGCCTCGACCGACGCCTCGGGGCTGGGAAATTCCGGGAGTCGATGCTCGGTGAAAAGCGCGCGCGCCACCAGCACCTGCGCCTCTCCCATCCAGCAGGCCAGCACGAGCTTGTCGGTGCCGGCCGCGAGTTCCACGATGTGCTTGGCCACGGCGAGCGGATCGGTCATGGCTTGAGGGGTCAACATCACCATCAAGCCGTCCACGTTGGGATCGGCCAGGCAAGCCTCGGAAGCGGCGCGAAACCGCGACGGGGACGCATCGCCCAGAATGTCCACCGGGTTGCCGTGCGACCAGTGCGCGGGCAGAAGCTTATCGAGCCGCGCCATCGTGGTTTCCGACAAGGTCGCCAACTCGACACCGAGATCGGCCGCGCGATCCGCGGCGAGCACGCCGGGTCCGCCGGCGTTGGTCACGATCGCCAGCCGGTGACCGCGCACGCGATACTTCGTGGCCAGCAACTCCGCGGCGGAGAACAGCTGCTCGATGGTCATGGCGCGCACCGCGCCGGCGCGCGCGAGCGCGGCATCGAACACGTCGTCCGCACCCACCAGCGCGCCGGTATGTGACATCGCGGCGCGCGACCCCGCGGCATGCCGGCCGGCCTTGACGACCACGACCGGTTTCAGGCGCGCGGCGACGCGCAACGCGCTCAGGAACCGGCGCGACTGACGAATACCCTCGATGTAAAGCAGGATGCTGTGGGTGGCGGGATCGACCGCGAGGTAATCCAGCAAGTCGCCAAAATCGATATCGGACCCTTCGCCGAGCGACACCACCGCCGAGAAACCCACGTGATGGGCCTCGGCCCAGTCGAGAATCGCCGTGCACAACGCGCCGGATTGCGAGACCAGCGCGAGCGAGCCGGAGCGCGCGGTATTATTGGTGAACGTGGCGTTGAGTTTCGTCGCGGGGCGTATCAGCCCGAGGCAGTTCGGCCCGAGCAGGCGCATATGGTACCGCCTTGCCTCGGCGAGCAGCGCCGTTTCGAGTTCGATCCCGGTGGTCTTTTCCTGGCCTTCGGCAAACCCCGCCGAGTGGATGATCGCCGCGCGCACGCCATGTTCGCCGCATTCATGGATGATTCCCGGCACCGTGGCAGCCGGCGTGGCAATCACCGCGAGGTCCACGGGCGCACCCGTTTCAGCGATCGAGTGAAAACAGCGCCGACCGGCGACGGTGTCATGCTTGGGATTGATGGGAAAGACCGGCCCGTCGAAACCGGCCGCCAGCAAATTGCTCAGAACACGCCCGGCGACCGAGTCTTTACGGTCCGACGCGCCGAAAACCGCGATCGCGCGCGGGGCAAACAGCCGATCAAGGTAATGCGGACCCATGTGTTAGTGCACTCCATGCACTACGCTAGATAGCCCTATTGTACGCGATGCCGTGCTATTTGCTGCGCCGGGCGTTGGAGTTTTGCTGAAAGGCACCTGACTAACGAGAATTAAGTAACCTCTCTAATTAAGTCCGTTCGTGGTGAGCCCGTCGAACCACGAACGGACGAATCGTCTGCCATTTACGGCATTTCCCGTTCGCCCTTCGACAAGCTCAGGGCGAACGGGAAACTTGATTAAAGGTTCCCTAATTGTTGAGACTTTACG
>NZ_JBGQKW010000127.1:0-4817 GCF_041499725.1 Sulfuricaulis sp. | reverse complement strand
TCGCCGCTCGTCTTGTCAACCGAAAGCGCCGACTTCGTCAGCTTGTCGTGTGAACGACGCATGCCGCGGCGGGAAGGTGATACTCGGCTTTTCTGTACGGCCATGGTAAATCCTCGTCAAGTAAAAATAACCGGCACTATTTTGTTTTCTTCAATCTGTCTAAAACGGCGAAGGGATTTTTCTTTTCCCCGTCGGTCTGCTGACGGCCGTCACCCATTTCTTTCCTCACATAAACCTTGCCCGGGCATTCGCTCAATTCATGCGTTGGCACCATCGGCAACGCCAGCAGCAATTCATCTTCAACCAAGGCGCTCAATGACAGCGGCTTGTCCGTCACCAGGATGTCCGCCTCGTCATCCAGCCTGTCTCGACCTTCTTCCGGTCTCAGCAGAAGCAGCCAGGGTGAAGCCTCGATGCGCAGATCCATGCCTTCGAGACAACGCTGACAAGTCGCGCGCAGGCTCACGCGCAGCGTGCCGCGCATCAGCAGCACCTTCTCGCCCTCGCCGCGTTCGAAGGAGAGATCGACGAAAACGTCCCCCGAACCGTCGAGACAGGTTTGCGCCAGGCGCGGCATGCTCTTCAGCGGGAGCGTGCCGGTCAGGCGCGCACCCCTCGCGGCCAGCTGGATCGGGTCTATGGTCGCCGGTAAATGACCGTGTGACTCTTTCCAGGATGGCGACATGATGCCCTCTTGCACTCTTTCCTTCCGGCACCCTGGGCTTCGAAACTAACCTGTCAAAATAGAGCGTAATCGCCGGCAGGCGGCCAGATACAGGCCGCGCATCATATATTCGCCGCAAACTTGTGTCAAAATAGGGTTTTAGGCAATTCGAATCGGACGGCTGTTATTGACACTGCCCGCCCCTTTTCGTACAAAGCGATGTACGGTATCCCGCAGGGGTGCCGGGCCAGCTCAGCGGAGTCTTCAGCTTGATCAAAAAGATACTGGTTGCCAACCGCGGCGAAATCGCGGTGCGCATCGTGCGCGCCTGCGCCGAGATGGGCATCAAATCGGTCGCCATCTATACCGATGCCGACCGGCATGCGCTGCACGTCAAAAAAGCCGACGAAGCCTACAACGTCGGCCCGGATCCGGTCGGCGGCTATCTCAATGCCCACCGCATAGTAAACCTGGCCGTGGCCACTGGCTGTGACGCGCTGCACCCCGGCTACGGCTTCCTGTCGGAAAACCCCCAGCTCACCGAAGTCTGCGCGCGGCGCGGGATCATCTACATCGGCCCGACCGTGGACGCCATCCGCCGCATGGGCGACAAGACCGCCGCGCGCGAGGCCATGATTGCCGCCGGCGTGCCGGTGGTGCCCGGCAGCGAGGGCAATCTCAAAAACGTTGCCGAGGCGGTGAAGATCGCCAAAAAAATCGGCTACCCGGTGATGCTCAAGGCTACCTCGGGCGGCGGCGGGCGCGGCATTCGCCGCTGCAACAACGAAGACGAACTGAACCGCGCCTACGAGCGCGTGGTGTCCGAGGCCACCAAGGCCTTCGGCAGCGCCGACGTGTTCCTGGAAAAGGCCATCGTCAACCCCCGCCACATCGAGGTACAGGTGCTCGGCGACAAACACGGCAATATGATCCATCTCTTCGAGCGTGACTGTTCGATCCAGCGCCGCCACCAGAAACTGATCGAAATCGCGCCCTCGCCCCAGATCACCGAGGAACAACGCACAACAGTGTGCGAACTGGGTGTGCGCGCCGCCCGTTGCGTGAACTACGAGAACGCCGGCACCGTCGAATTTCTGTTCGACCAGGAAGGCCGGTTCTATTTCATGGAGATGAACACACGCTTGCAGGTGGAACACACCGTGACGGAACAGATCACCGGCGTGGACATCGTCCAGGAACAGATCCGTATCGCCGAAGGGCAGCCCATGTCCTACAAGCAGGAGGACATCCAGCGCCGCGGCTACGCGATTCAGTTCCGCATCAATGCCGAAGACCCGAAAAACGATTTCCTGCCGAGCTATGGACGCATCACGCGTTATTATTCGCCCGGCGGCCCGGGCGTGCGCACCGACGCCGCGATCTACACCGGCTATGAATTTCCACGGCACTACGATTCCATGTGCGCCAAGCTCACGGTCTGGGCGCTCACCTGGGAGAAGGCCCTGGCCCGCGCGCGGCGCGCGCTGCTCGACATGGGCGTGCACGGCGTCAAAACCACCAAGCCGTTTTATCTGGAAATACTCGCCACGCCCGAATTCCAGGCGGGAAAATTCGATACCGGATTCATCGAAAAGCACCCGGAACTGTTAAACTATTCCGTCCGTCGTCCGCCCGCCGACCTGGCCGTAGCCATTGCCGCGGCGATTGCGGCACATCACGGTCTGTAGGAGATAACCGATAGCCATGGCGTCTTCATCGAAGAAAGTTCATGTCACCGAAGTGGTGTTGCGCGACGCGCACCAGTCGCTGCTCGCCACGCGCATGCGCACCGAGGACATGCTGCCGATCTGCGAGAAACTCGACAAGGTCGGTTACTGGTCGCTCGAAGCCTGGGGCGGTGCCACCTTCGATTCCTGCTTGCGCTTCCTCAAGGAAGATCCGTGGGAACGGCTGCGTAAACTCAAGCAGGCGCTGCCCAAGACCCCGATCCAGATGCTGCTGCGCGGGCAGAACCTTCTCGGTTACCGCCACTACTCCGACGACGTGGTCGAAGCGTTCGTGAAGAAGTCGGCCGAATGCGGCGTGGACGTGTTCCGCATCTTCGACGCCATGAACGACATGCGCAACATCGCGGTTTCGGTTAAGGCCGTGCTCAAGGCCGGCAAGCACGCGCAGGGCGCGATCTGCTACACCACCAGCCCGGTGCACACCACCGAACATTTCGTCGAGATGGCGCGGGAGATGGAGAAAATGGGCTGCCAGTCCATCGCCATCAAGGACATGGCCGGCCTGATCACCCCGGCGCGCACGGTCGAAATTTTCTCGGCGCTGTCCAAGACGGTCAAGGTCCCGCTCGCCTTCCACTCGCACACCACCGTGGGCATGGCCAACATCAGCATGTATCTGGCGGTCGAAAACGGCGCGCGCCACGTAGACACGGCGATTTCGTCCCTCTCCTGGGGCACCAGCCACTCGCCGACGGAAACCATGGTGGTGGCCTTCCAGGATACGCCGTACGACACGGGATTGAAGTTGGAACTGTTGCAGGAAATTGGATTTTATTTCCGCGAGATACGTAAAAAGTACCACCAGTTCGAAAGCGAATATGCCGAGATCGACACCCGCGTGATGGTCAACCAGGTGCCGGGCGGCATGATCTCGAACCTGTCGAACCAGCTCAAGGAACAGGGCGCGTTGAATCGCATGAACGAGGTGCTCGCGGAGATTCCGCGCGTGCGCGAAGACCTCGGTTACCCGCCGCTGGTCACGCCCACGTCACAGATCGTCGGCACCCAGGCCGTGCTCAACGTCCTCACCGGCAAGCGCTACAAGAGCATCACGAATGAAGTAAAACTCTATCTGCAGGGTCGTTACGGCAAGGCGCCGGGCAAGATCAACGAAACCGTGCGCAACATGGCGATCGGCAACGATGAGGTCATCACCTGTCGTCCGGCGGACAAGCTCAAGCCCGAGATGCACCGGCTGCGCGAGGAAGCCGGCGAACTGGCCAAGAACGAGGAAGACGTGCTGACCTACGCGATGTTCCCCGAGATCGGACGCAAATTCCTCGAAGAGCGCGCCGCGGGCATGCTCAAGCCCGAGGAACTCAAACCGCCGGTCTCCGCCGCCGCGCCGGGGCTACCGGCGTTCGCACCGACCGATTTCAACGTCACGATGCACGGCGAGACCTATCACATTCGCGTCACCGGCGTCGGTCACAAGAGCGAGGAGCAACGCCCGTTCTTCGTGGCGGTGGACGGCGTGCCGGAACAGATTCTCGTCGAGACGCTCGTTGAGACCGTGCCGACCGAGGCCGGCGTGGTCGACTCGCGTCGCGCGTCGCGGGGGTCGAAGCGGCCGAAGGCATCCAAGGAAGGTCATGTCACCAGCTCCATGCCCGGCACCATTGTCGACATCCTCGTCAAAGCCGGCGCCAAGGTGAAGGCCGGCGACCCGGTGCTGGTGATCGAGGCGATGAAAATGGAAAATGAAGTGCCGGCACCGGTCGCGGGCACGATCAAGGCCGTGAATGTCACCAAGGGCGACAGCGTCAATCCCGACGAGGCGCTCGTCGAAATTGAATAAGAATCCGAACCGCCAAGGACGCCAAGAACGCCAAGGTTTTTGAAATTTGACCTTGCCTTTCTTGGCGTCCTTGGCGCTCTTGGCGGTTCAAGATCATATGAAACTTATTCTCGCTTCTTCATCCCCCTACCGCCGCGAATTACTTGAGCGCCTGAAGATTCCCTTCGAGGTCATCGCGCCCGACGTGGACGAGACGCCGCGCCCCGACGAAAACCCCTCGGCCCTGGTCGAACGCCTGTCCATCGAAAAGGCGCAGAAGATCGCGGACGGGAAACCCGGCACACTCGTGATCGGTTCGGATCAGGTCGCCGTGTATAACGGCGTTATCGTGGGCAAGCCGCACAGCCATGACAAGGCGGTGGAACAGTTGCGAACCGCTTCCGGTAAGGCCGTCACACTTTACACGGGGCTGGCGCTGGTCAACGCCGATACCGGACGCGTGCAGCACGAAGTCATCCCCTATCGCGTGACCTTCCGTACGCTCACCGACGCGCAGATCGAATCTTATCTGCGCAAGGAACAACCCTACTCCTGCGCCGGCAGTGTCAGGTCAGAAGGACTGGGGATTGCGCTGCTGGAAAGATTCGAAGGCGACGATCCGAACACG
>NZ_JBGQKW010000126.1:0-4834 GCF_041499725.1 Sulfuricaulis sp. | reverse complement strand
GGTGGCCTTGCGTCTGCAGCGCGTCCTGCGGCAATCGGACACGGCCGGCCGGCTCGGCGGCGACGAGTTCGCCCTGGTGCTTCCCTCCACCGACGAGGCCGGGGCGGTGAAGGTCGCCGAGAAGTTGATCAAGGTCCTGGAACCGTCTTTCAAGGTCGGTGACCACACGCTCAAGAGCGCCTGCAGTATCGGTATCGCCGTGTATCCGGAGCACGGCGAGAATGTCGCCACCCTGTGCAAGAGCGCCGACATGGCCATGTATGCGTCCAAACGCTTCAACATCGGGTATTCCGTCTATCGCCCGGAGGACTAAAAAGACGTTGCGCCGCCCGGCGCGCGTCAATCATCCTGCACCCTGATCGGGCTCGCGAATTCCCTCCAACAGTTTTCCGCACGCCAATCGCCTCGTGGCAGCGACGGCGCTTGACCCCGTGCGCCAGGGCTTGTAGAACTTGGCTGAATTTCCGGACTCAAACGCCATACCATGTCCACGCACAAAATCTGCCTGTTGGGCGGAACCGGCTTCGTCGGGAAGCGCCTCGCCATGCGCCTGTCCGAGGCCGAGCACGACATCGTCATCTTCACGCTTCACCGTGAACGCCAGCGCGATCTGCTGGTGCTGCCGACGGTGCGGCTGGTGCAGGGCGATGTGTACGACCCCGAATTTCTGCGCAGGCAGCTCGAAGACCGCGACACCGTCATCAACCTGGTCGGCATCCTCAACGAAAAAGGCCGGGACGGACGCGGCTTCGCGCGGGTGCATACCGAGCTGCCAGAGAAAATCGTCGAGGCCTGCCGCCAGACGGGCGTGACACGCCTGCTGCACATGAGCGCGTTGCAGGCCTCGCCCGCCGCACCGAGCCATTACCTGCGCACCAAGGCGCTGGGCGAGGACGCCGTCCACCGCGCGGAGAATCCGGATTTTCACGTCACGAGTTTCCGCCCTTCGGTCATCTTCGGTCCGGGCGACAGCTTTCTGAATCGTTTTGTCGGCTTGCTGCGCCTCGCGCCCGGCGTGTTCCCGCTCGCCTGTCCCCAGGCGCGCTTTCAGCCGGTATACGTCGAAGACGTCGTACGCGCCTTCGTGGAATCGCTCGACAACCACAAGACCTTCGGGCAGCGCTACGACCTCTGCGGACCGAAGGTATACTCGCTGCGCGAGATCGTGGAATACGTCGCCAGGATCATTGGCAAGCGCGTGTGCATCGTCGGCCTGAACGATGCCTTGTCGTATCTGCAAGCCGCGATGCTGGAATTAGTGCCGGGCAAACCGTTCTCGCTCGACAATTATCGTTCGCTCAAAGTGGACAGCGTGTGCGATAAAGGTTTTCCCGGGGTGTTCGGCATCACGCCGTCGAGTTTGGAACAAATCGCGCCGACTTATCTCGCGCCGCATTAGTCACGCGTCATTCCCGCGCGGAAAATTAATGGGACGCCACCCTTTTTAGCTGCTTACCTGCGCGCCTGAAGTGCCACGGCGCGTTCATCAGGGGGAAGTTGTGCGAGTCGTTCCACTTCGCGGTAAAAGGTCGCCAAATCCCCATTATGCTGCGCCAGCAGTGCCTGAAATGCTGCGACGTACTGGCTGTAGAGACCGATCGCGGCGAGATGCGCATTGTTCAAATCCTGCGCGAACCAGCTGTCGAAGACCGTGTAGCCACCCCAATCTGCTTTCAGTGTCGCATAATCATTTCGCAGTTCCCCGAATACCCGCATCTTGGCGATGCGTTTTTCCGCATCGCTCAAGTTTGAGGCATAGATTTCCTTGAGACGCGCGCGGTGTTTCAATACCAGCGTGTTGAACTCCTCGCGCCGCTTTATTTTCTGCCGGTAGGCCTCCGTTTGTTGCACCGTGCCTTGGTGTTCGAACCAGCGTTTCACGCCTTCGAGTTCCACCACGGTCGCGAAGGATTCGTTGAAAGCGCTGTCGCCGCTGACATAGATTTTCTGATGCGCGAGTTCATGGAACAAAAGGCCCGCGAGTTCGGCCTCGGAGCGGTGGATGAAGGTGTTGAGCACCGGGTCGTCGAACCAGCCCAGGGTCGAGTAGGCTGGTACGCCGCCGACGTAAACGTCATAGCCTTTCTGTTTGAGACTCGCGGCGAATTGATCCGCCTTGTCGCGTGCGAAATAGCCGCGGTAGGGCACGCAGCCGGCGACGATGAAGCACCAGTGTTTCGGTTCGAGCGACAGCTCCGGCGCGGCGAATACATCCCACACCGCATAAGGCCGTTCCAGGTCAGCGTAGGTCCTGTAACTGCGGTTGTCCGGTAGCAGCAGTTCGCGGCTGGCGAACTCGCGCAGGTGCCGGGCCAGTTCGAGCTGCTGTCGCACATCCAGCGGTGTTGCGGGGTCGGCGAGCAACTCCTCGATGGGACGACGTTTCGTTAAAATCTCCATTTGCCCCGACACCGCCTGGGCGTAATAAAGCGGGCTGGCACAACCGGTGAGGACCGCAAGCAACAGGAACAGGGCGAAAAAGCGCAGAAAGTATTTCATGCATCCTACTTGGCGTCAGTGGCATCGACACATTAGCATGGCAGGTTAAAGGTAGCCCTACTCGCTATGCTCGTTCGTCTTTCCATATGAAAATCTATCTCGTCGGCGGCGCGGTGCGCGACAAGCTCCTGGGCCTGCCGGTCCAGGACCGGGATCATGTCGTGGTCGGCGGCACCCCGGATGAAATGGTGGCGCAGGGCTTCAAGCCCGTGGGCGCGGATTTCCCCGTGTTTTTGCATCCGGTCACGAAAGAGGAGCATGCGTTGGCGCGCACCGAGCGTAAATCAGGCCACGGCTACAAGGGTTTCAAGGTCTATGCCGCCCCGGACGTGACGCTGGAAGACGATCTCAAGCGGCGCGACCTGACCATCAACGCGATGGCGGAGGATGAACAGGGCAAGCTCGTTGATCCGTTCGGCGGCGCCGAGGACTTGCGCAACGGCGTGCTGCGCCATGTCTCGCCGGCGTTCGCCGAGGACCCGGTGCGCATCCTGCGCGTGGCGCGCTTCGCCGCGCGCTATGCCAAATGGGGTTTCCACGTGGCGCACGGCACCAACCAGCTCATGTGCCGGATGGTCGAATCCGGCGAGGTCGATCATCTGGTGGCGGAGCGCGTGTGGACGGAACTCGAGCGCGCGCTCGGGGAAGACAAACCCTCGCGTTTTTTCGAAGTCCTGCGCGGCTGCGGCGCGCTGGCGCGGCTGTTTCCCGAGATCGACGCGCTGTTCGGCGTGCCGCAGCCGGAAAAGCATCACCCGGAAGTGGATACCGGCGTGCACATCATGCTGGTGATCGATGCCGCGGCAAAACTTTCGCCCGATACGCGCGTGCGCTTCGCCGCGCTCATGCACGATCTCGGCAAGGGCGCCACGCCCAGGGAGGAATGGCCGCAGCACATCGGTCATGAGGCGCGCGGCGCCGAACTGGTAAAAAATTTCTGCCAGCGGTTTCGCGTGCCCAACGAGCACCGTGACCTGGCATTGATCGCCGCGCGTTTTCACGCGCACTGTCACAAGATCGCCGAACTGCGCCCGGCGACCGTGGTCGATACGCTCGAGGCCATGGACGCGTTCCGCCGGCCGGAGCGGGTGGACCTGTTCGTCACCGCCTGCGAGGCCGATTTCCGCGGCCGCCATGGCAGCGAGGATAAGCCCTATCCCCAGGCCAGGCTTTTCCGCAGCGTCTTCGCCGCGGCGCGCGCCGTCGATACGTCGGCGATTGCCGCGGGCGGCGGCCAGGGCCCGGATATCGGCGCGCGCATCCACGAGGCGCGCATCGCCGCTGTCCGGCAAGTGTTATCATTATCCGATTCCTCCCGCCTGCCCGGGACCTAGTGAAGGTGAATCATGATCAAGAGACTGGGTAGTCCGTTGCAATGGATGTTCATGGCCATGTTGGTGTTATGGGGAGCTGGCGCCTTGAATGCGGCGGCGGCCGATCAGCCTGCCGCGAAACCGAAAGATGAGGTGGTCAAGGTGGTGTACCACGCCGATTTCGCCGACCCGCGCCGCTTCAGCGCCATGCTGACCAATATCCATAATATGGTTTCGACCTATCAGTCCGAGATGAAGGAATATGACGTGCGTATCGTGTTCGTTTCCTACGGCATTCGTTTCGTGACGCAGGACAAGCTCGCCGGCACGCCGTTTGCCGAGGACGCCGCCTTCAAGCAGCGACGGGCGGAATTACTGGCCCGGCTGGCGACACTGCGTGACAACGAGGGCGTGAAGCTCGAGCTCTGCGAAATCACGCGCGATGCGGTGCAACTGCCCAAGGAAAAGATCATTCCTGGCGTAGCGTTGGTGCCCTCCGGTGTGGCGCGCATCGCGGACTTGCAACATCAGGGCTTCGCCTACCTCAAGGTGGAATAGACCCCATGCCCAAAGCGGTTCTTTCTCCACCGGCGGCGCAGACCGGCGCTGCCTCCATTCCCCGTGTCGGGTTCGTCAGCCTCGGCTGCCCCAAGGCGCTGGTGGATTCCGAACGCATCCTCACGCAATTGCGCGCCGAGGGCTACGCGATCTCGCCTGATTACGCCGGCGCGGATCTTGTGGTGGTCAATACCTGCGGCTTCATTGACGCGGCGGTCGAAGAGTCGCTGGAGGCCATCGGCGAGGCGCTGGCGGAGAACGGGCGTGTCATCGTCACCGGCTGTCTCGGCGCCAAGGGCGATATCGTCAAGCAAACCCATCCACAGGTGCTGGCTGTCACCGGTCCGCACGCGCTCGAGGAAGTCATGCGATCGGTGCACGCGCACCTGCCAAAGCCGCATGACCCCTACACCGACCTCGTGCCGGCGCAAGGGATCAAGCTCACGCCACGGCACTACGCCTAT
>NZ_JBGQKW010000125.1:0-4855 GCF_041499725.1 Sulfuricaulis sp. | reverse complement strand
GATCAAGGGTGTCGTGGTGCTGGCAGCGCAGTTGTATCAGCTGCGGCGCGTCACCGGGCGAGTCGTTGGCTCAAAAGCGCGGGCAAGCCGTGATTTGGAGAGAAGGGAAAATGAAAAAACCGATTTATCTTGATTATTCCGCCACCACGCCGGTGGACCCGCGCGTGGCGGAGAAGATGTGCAAATACCTGACACTTGACGGTGAATTCGGGAATCCCGCTTCGCGCTCGCACCCCTTTGGCTGGCATGCCGAAGAGGCGGTCGAAGAGGCACGTGCACATGTGGCGGCACTGATCGGCGCCGATCCGAAGGAGATTGTCTGGACCTCGGGCGCGACCGAATCCGACAATCTCGCGATCAAGGGTGTAGCCAATTTCTACGGCAAGAAAGGCAAACATATCGTCACCTGCAAGACCGAGCACAAAGCGGTGCTGGATACCTGCCGGCAGCTCGAACGCGATGGCTTTGAGGTTACCTATCTCGATCCCGAGCCCAATGGTTTGCTCGATCTGGAGAAACTCAAGACCGCGATCCGTCCAGACACGATTCTCGTGTCCGTCATGCACGTGAACAATGAGATCGGCGTCATTCAGGATCTCGCCGCCATCGGGAAAATTACGCGCGAACGCGGTGTGTTGTTCCACTCGGATGCGGCGCAGAGTACGGGTAAAACGCCGATTGACGTGAATGCAATGAATCTGGACCTGATGTCGCTGTCGGCGCACAAGACCTACGGACCCAAGGGTGTCGGTGCACTCTATGTCCGACGCAAACCCCGCGTGCGCTTGGAGGCTCAAACGCACGGTGGCGGGCATGAACGCGGCATGCGTTCAGGCACGCTGGCCACGCATCAATGTGTCGGCATGGGCGAAGCATTCCGCCTTGCCAAAGAGGAGATGTCTGCCGAAAATGAACGCATTCGCGGGCTTCGCAACCGGCTGCTGAACGCCCTCAAGGGCATGCCCGAGGTTTATGTCAACGGCGACCTGGAGCATCGCGTCGCCCACAATCTCAATATGAGTTTTAACTTTGTCGAAGGCGAGTCGCTCATCATGGCGCTCAAGGACATCGCGGTTTCCTCGGGCTCGGCCTGCACCTCGGCCAGCCTGGAGCCTTCCTACGTGTTGCGGGCGCTCGGGCGCAACGACGAGCTGGCGCACAGCTCGATTCGTTTCACCATCGGGCGTTTCACCACCCAGGAAGAAATCGACTACGCCGCCATGCTGGTGAAGGAAAAAGTCGCGAAGTTGCGCGAGCTTTCACCTCTGTGGGAGATGCATCAGGAAGGCGTTGACCTCAGCAAGGTGCAGTGGGCGGCGCATTGATCAGAAAATGATTCTGGCTATTTTCAGGAGACACAACCGTGGCATACAGTGATAAGGTATTGGACCATTACGAGAATCCGCGCAACGTGGGCGTGCTGGACAAGAGTGACCCGAACGTGGGCACCGGCATGGTCGGCGCGCCCGCCTGCGGCGACGTCATGAAATTGCAGATCAAGGTCAACGAGCAGGGCGTCATCGAGGATGCCAAGTTCAAGACCTACGGCTGCGGCAGTGCCATCGCCTCGAGCTCGCTGCTGACCGAGTGGGTCAAGGGCAAGACCATCGAGCAAGCGGGCAAGATCAAGAACACTCAGATTGCCGAGGAGCTCGCGCTGCCGCCGGTTAAAATCCACTGCTCGGTGCTGGCCGAGGACGCTATCAAGGCGGCGATTGCGGACTACCAGACCAAGGCAACCGGCAAAGGCTCGAAGGCAGACGCTGCCTGAGTCGTTTTGGCCAGGCAAAACGGAGAACGTGACAGATATGGCAATTACCATGACCCAAGCCGCCGCCGAGCGCGTGCGCAAGTTCATTGAAAAACGTGGCAAGGGCGAAGGTCTGCGTGTCGGGGTGCGGGCGTCCGGCTGCTCGGGAAAGGCTTACGTGATCGAGTACGCGGACAAGATCGAACCCGATGATCACGTGTACGAAAGTCACGGGGCGAAGGTCATCGTCGACGCGAAGAGCTTCATCTATCTCGACGGCACCGAACTCGATTACACCCGTGAGGGGCTGAACGAGGGTTTCAGGTTCAACAACCCCAACGTCAAGGACAGCTGCGGCTGCGGCGAAAGCTTCAACGTCTGAGACGCCGACATCGCCGGCATGCATCCCGCTCCGGGCAAAAATCATTTCGAGTTGTTCGGACTGCCGGCGACATTCGATGTCGACACCGATGAATTGGCCGTTCGCTACCGTGAGTTGCAGCGGCGCGTCCATCCGGACAAGTTTGCCAATGCCTCCGACCAGGATCGCCGTCTTTCGCTGCAAATGACGGCGCTGGTCAACGAGGGTTTCCATACGCTCAAGGACCCGGTGAGGCGCGGACGATATCTTTTAAGTCTGCGCGGCATCGATATTGGCGATGAAACCGACACGACGATGGACCCCGCGTTTCTGCTGGAACAGATGGAGTTGCGCGAAGAGCTTGAGGAAGTGAGACAAGCGGTTAACCCGCATAAACAGCTGGCGGAGCTGGCGAGTCGGATCGAGCAGCGGCTGCAGGACAAGATCGGGTATTTTCGACGCGCATTCGCCGATGACACGCCGGACGGAACCGGAAAGGCACGCAACGCGGTGCGGGAAATGCAGTTTCTGGAAAAGATGCGTCGGGAAATCGACAATCTCGAGGAAGAGTTGATTTAAAGAATTTTTAACCGCCAAGAACGCCAAGTTTCTGGATCAAATTTTTTTGTTTTCTTGGCGATCTTGGCGTCTTGGCGGTTTAATAATCGAATAAATTACGATGGCACTGTTTCAGATCAGCGAACCGGGACAAACACCGGCTCCGCATGAACGCCGTTACGCGGTCGGCATCGATCTCGGCACCACCAACTCGCTTGTCGCCTGCGTCCGCAGCGGCGTGGCGGAAACCTTGCCGGACGGGCAGGGACGTCACTTGCTTCCATCGGTCGTGCGTTACCGGGCGAAAGACGTACCCGTCGTCGGCCACGATGCCATTGCCGTGGCGCACGAGGATCCGCTCAATACCATTGCGTCGGTGAAGCGCCTGATGGGGCGCGGCATCGAGGATGTGCGCAAGCTCGGTCAATCACTTCCCTATGAATTTTCCCATGGGGATTCGGCGATGCCACGCATCCGCACCGTCGCTGGCGACCAGAGTCCGGTCGCGGTCTCGGCCGAGATCCTGAAGGCGCTCAAAACCCGCGCCACGCAATCCCTCGGCATGGAGCTCAGCGACGCTGTCATCACCGTGCCGGCGTATTTCGACGATGCTCAGCGTCAGGCGACCAAGGACGCGGCGCGTCTTGCCGGTCTCAATGTCTTGCGCCTGCTCAGCGAACCCACGGCGGCCGCAGTGGCCTACGGTCTCGACAAGAATCCACGGGGCATATACGCGATATACGATCTTGGCGGCGGAACCTTCGATATTTCTCTGCTGCGGCTCAACCGCGGAGTATTCGAGGTGATGGCGACCGCGGGCGATTCGGCGCTGGGCGGAGACGACATGGACCATGCGATAGCCGAATGGATCATGCGCGAGGCCGGCATCAGAGACAACGCTGATCATCGGCAGATGCGCCGCTTACTGCGCGATGCGCGCGCCACCAAGGAAATGTTGACCGGCGCCGAGCGAGCGACGCTGCGCATCCAGCGCGACAACGACGGTATCTGGGAGGGCGTACTCACGCGCGCACACTTGAATACGCTGATTGATCCGCTGATTGACCGCACGCTTCCACCTTGCAAACGTGTGTTGCGCGATGCCGGTATCCGCGTCAACGAGGTCGATGGCGTGGTGCTGGTGGGCGGGGCAACACGTATGCCGCGCGTGCGCGAACAGGTTTCGCGGTTCTTCGGGCGCGAGCCGCTGGCCGATATCGATCCGGACAAGGTGGTGGCGATCGGCGCGGCCTTGCAGGCCGATATCCTGATCGGCAACAAGCGCGACGAGGAGATGCTGCTGCTCGACGTGATTCCGCTTTCCCTGGGGTTGGAAATCATGGGTGGCATGGTGGAGAAGATCATCCCGCGCAACACCACAATCCCCGCGGCCAAGGCCCAGGACTTCACCACGTTCAAGGACGGTCAGACGGCATTGCTGATTCATGTCGTGCAAGGCGAACGCGAACTCGTGTCCGATTGCCGTTCGCTGGCGCGATTCGAACTACGCGGTATCCCGCCGATGGTGGCGGGAGCGGCGCGCATACGCGTATCGTTCCAGATTGACGCCGACGGGTTGCTCGGCGTGTCGGCCAAAGAGCTGACGACAGGCGTGGAGAGCAGCGTGGTCGTCAAGCCGTCTTACGGCCTGACGGACAATGAGATTGAACACATGCTGCGCGATTCCATTACCCACGCTCGCGAAGACGAGGAGGCGCGTCAGCTGCGTGAACGGCAGGTCGACGCCGAGCGTCTGATCGAGGCTGTCCAGAGGGCGCTCGCCGCCGATGGTGCGTTACTTGATGCGAAAGAACGCGCAGAAATCGACCGCCATCTCGATGGCCTGATAGCCGCGCGCGAAGCGAAGGACGCCGCCCGCATCAAGCAGGCGATCAAGGCGCTCGACAGCGCGACCCAGACGTTTGCCGCGCGTCGCATGGACGCCAACATTCGTCGCGCCCTCACCGGTCACAAGCTCGAGGAATTCAGCACGTCCGGGGACAAGCCCACCCCATGACGCGTTTGACTTTTCTTCCACATCCGCAGATATGCGCCGAGGGCAAAACCATCGAAGTGGAGCCGGGCATCAGTATTTGTGACGCGGCGCTCAACGCCGGTATCCGGATCGAGCACGCCTGTGAAAAATCCTGCGCCTGCACCACCTGCCACGTGGTGGTGCGCGAGGG
>NZ_JBGQKW010000124.1:0-4935 GCF_041499725.1 Sulfuricaulis sp. | reverse complement strand
TTTCCCGCGCGGAACTCGCGACGTTGGGGCTCAGGTTAGGCACGGATGTGCCGGTCTTCGTCCAGGGGCAGGCGGCCTGGGCCGAGGGGATCGGAGAAATCCTTACTCCCATCGAGCCGGAAGAGGCCTGGTATCTGGTGGTGGTGCCGCCGGTGCATGTCTCCACGGCGCAGGTTTTTGCCGACCCTGAATTGACACGTTATAGCCCGCCCCTCACAATACGCGACTTTCAAGCAGGGCGTGGGCTGCAAAACGACCTGGAACCGCTGGTGCGCAGCCGCTATCCGGAAGTGGACCGCGCGATGCGGCTGCTGGGCGAGTTCGGCACGCCGCGCATGTCGGGTTCGGGCGGATGCGCGTTCCTGAAGGTGACGGGAATGGATCACGGCCGGAAGATTCTGGAAAGAATTCCCAAACCGTTTACCGGTTTCGTGGCGCGGGGAATGAACCGGCATCCTTTATATATGGTTCGGTGATATTTACATTCAGGTGCCGGGTGTTGTTCCGGCATTTTGACGTACAGGGACGTACTAATGCCGCGAGAGGCGGGATGCCGGAAGCGGCCCGGGTTCGACGGTTTCTTATTAACTGGGGCGTAGCCAAGCGGTAAGGCACCGGATTTTGATTCCGGCATTCCCAGGTTCGACAAATTTGTCGGGAACAAATTTGGACAGCGGAGCGCAGCGACGCTGGCCCCGAAGGGGCGAGCCCCAGGGATGGGGCGAGCAATCCTGGCGCCGCGCCAGTTATTTAAATGGGGCGCGAATTTACTGGGGCGTAGCCAAGCGGTAAGGCACCGGATTTTGATTCCGGCATTCCCAGGTTCGAATCCTGGCGCCCCAACCAAATGAATGTTCGGGATGCTGGAATTGTTTCCAGCGCCCCAACCAGTTTGTGTGTTGGATCACCCGTATCGCAGGGGAAATCGCGTGTCCTTGGACAACATGGTGGTGTTTACCGGCAACGCCAATCCGGCGCTCGCGGAGCTGGTGGTGCGGCATCTGGGATTGCCGCTCGGCAAGTCGGTGGTCGGCCGTTTCTCGGATGGCGAGATCCAGGTCGAGATCATGGAGCACGTGCGCGGCAAGGATGTGTTTATCGTCCAGCCTACGTGTTCGCCCAGCAACGACAATCTGATGGAGCTGCTGGTCATGATCGACGCGGTGAAGCGCTCCTCGGCGCGGCGCATCACCGCGGTGATACCTTATTATGGTTACGCGCGCCAGGACCGCCGGCCGCGCACGGCGCGGGTGGCGATTACCGCCAAGCTGGTGGCGGACATGATCACTGTTTCCGGCGCGCACCGGGTGTTGACAATGGATCTGCATGCCGACCAGATCCAGGGGTTTTTCAACATCCCGACGGACAATATTTATTCGTCGCTGGTGTTGCTCGGCGACATCTGGCGGCAGGAGATCAAGAATCTGCTCGTGGTGTCGCCGGACGTGGGCGGCGTGGTGCGGGCTCGCGCGATGGCCAAGCATCTGGAAGCGGACCTGGCCATCATCGACAAACGCCGCCCGAAGCCGAATGAGGCCAAGGTGATGCACATCATCGGCGAGGTCGAAGGCCGGACCTGCGTGCTGATGGACGACCTCGTGGACACCGCGGGTACCCTGTGCGAGGCGGCCGGGGCACTGAAAAGCAGCGGGGCACGCAAGGTGCTGGCGTATTGCACGCACCCGGTGCTGTCCGGAAGCGCGGTGGAACGGATCGGCAAGTCTGATCTCGATGAGCTGGTGGTGACGGATACCATCCCGCTCAAGCCGGAAGCCAAGGCCTGCCGGCGCATCCGCCAGTTGAGCGTGGCCGAGTTGCTCGCCGAGTCCATGCGCCGCATCGCGGAAGAGGATTCGGTCAGCGAGCTGTTCATGGAGTAAAAGTTTCGGGCATGGGGCCTGCGTCCCGTGCCTTTTCTGTACCCTCCGATCCTGGTCGCGGGAGAGGCGGGAGATGTTCAACAACCGTGGAGACTGACAATGAGCGCTAAATTTGAATTGATTGCCGAACCGCGCGCAGCGAAAGGTACGGGTGCGAGCCGCCGCCTTCGCCGCACCGGAAAAGTACCCGCCATCCTGTATGGAGCGGGCAAGGAGCCGACGATGGTCTCGCTGGACCACAACGCGATGGCGCGTCACCTGGCGAACGAGAAGTTTCACACCTCGATCCTGACCGTGAAGGTTGGCGGCGACTCGGACCAGGCGATTCTGCGTGACTGGTACATGCACCCGTACAAGCCGGTGGTGATGCACGTCGACCTGCAACGCATCAGCGCCACCGAGAAGCTTCACATGAAGATACCGCTGCACTTCGAGGGCGGGGACGTGGCTCCAGGCGTGAAGATCGATGGCGGTATCGTCACACATCTCATGACCGATATAGACATCACCTGTCTTCCCAAGGACCTGCCCGAGTTCCTTACGGTGGATCTGTCGGCCCTGAATATCAACGAGTCGGTGCATCTCTCCAACATCAAGCTGCCCGAGGGCGTGAGCATCACGAGCCTCGCGCACGGTGGCGATGATCTGGCGGTGGGCGCCGTCACCACCATTCGCGTGGTGGAAGAAGTGGCTCCTGTGGTGGCTGCACCGGCGGAAGGCGAAGCGGCCGCGGCGGCGCCGGTCGAAGGCGAGGCGAAACCCGGCGAGGCCAAGGCAGGCGAAGCCAAGAAAGGCGAGGCCCCTAAGGCGGAAGCCAAGAAGGGAGAGGCGCCCAAGAAAGAAGCACCCAAGAAGGAAGCGCCCAAGAAGGAAGGCAAGTAATCCCCTTCGCGGAGCGACGACGTGGCGCAGGGGATCTCCCTCATCGTTGGCCTGGGGAACCCGGGCGCGGAGTATGCGGAAACCCGGCACAATGCCGGGTTCCGTTTTCTGGATGTCCTGCTGGATGCGACCGGCGAGAGGCTGCGCAACGAATCGCGCTTTTCGGCGAATGTCGGCAAGCTGACCGTGAGTGGCAAGGACGTCTGGCTGCTTGAGCCGCAGACCTTCATGAACCACAGCGGTGACGCGGTCTTGAGGTTCGCCCACTATTACAAAATCCCGGCCGCGGAAATTCTCGTGGTGCACGATGAACTGGATCTGCCGCCGGGAACCGTGCGGCTGAAAATCGGCGGCGGCGACGGCGGCCACAACGGGCTGGTCGATGTCACCGGGAAACTGGGCACTTCCGACTATGCGCGCCTGCGTATCGGCATAGGCCATCCCGGCAACGCCGCGCAGGTCGTGTCGTACGTGCTGAAGAAGGCATCGTCGGCGGAGCAGACGTTGATCGATGCGGCCATCGTCAGCGCCAAGGCCCATTTCGCGGACGTCGTGCACGGCCAATTCCAGAAGGTCATGAACAGTCTGCACATGCACAAATCATAAATAATTCCCTCTCCCCGCTTTGCGGGGAGAGGGTGGGGAGAAGAGTGCCGGAGTTTTGTACCCTCTCCCCTTGCCCTCTCCCACTATCGTGGGAGAGGGAGAGTTAGAAAAAAGAGGTTATATGTATGGGGTTTAAATGCGGCATCGTCGGCCTGCCGAACGTGGGCAAGTCCACGCTCTTCAACGCGCTTACCAAGGCGGGCATCGCCGCGGAAAATTATCCCTTCTGCACGATCGATCCGAACATCGGTATCGTCGAGGTGCCGGACCCGCGCCTGCAGAAGCTCGCGGATATCGCCAAACCCGAAAAAATCCTCCCGACCACGATCGAATTCGTGGACATCGCCGGCCTCGTGGCCGGCGCCTCCAAGGGTGAAGGGCTGGGAAATAAATTTCTCGCCCACATCCGCGAGGTGGATGACATCGCCCACGTGGTGCGCTGCTTCGAGGACGAGAACATCGTGCATGTCTCCGGCCGCATCAATCCGTTGGCGGACATCGAGACCATCAATACCGAATTGGCGCTGGCCGATCTGGATACGGTTGAGAAAGGCATGCAGCGCGCGGACAAGGGCACCAAGAGCGGTGACAAGGACGACATCAAACTGCGCGAACTGCTGGCGCGCGTGCGCGCGCACCTCAATGGCGGTCAGCCGGTGCGCAGCATGGGCTTGAGCGAGGACGAGCACCGGCTGTTAAAGCCGCTGTGCCTGCTCACCGACAAGTCACTCATGTACATCGCCAACGTGAACGAGCAGGGTTTTACCAACAATCCCTATCTCGATCAGGTGGAAAAACTCGCGCGCGCGGAAAATTCCGTGGTGGTGCCGATCTGCGCCGCCATCGAGGCGGAACTGGCCGATATGAACGTCGAAGAGAAGCAGGTATTTCTCGCCGACATGGGCCTGGAAGAACCGGGGCTGAACCGAGTTATCCGTGCCGGCTACAAGCTGCTCGGCCTGCAGACGTTTTTTACCGTCGGCCCCAAGGAAGTGCGCGCCTGGACCGTACGCCAAGGCGCACACGCCCCCCAGGCCGCGGGTGTGATCCATACGGATTTCGAGAAGGGTTTTATCCGCGCCGAGACCATTGCCTTCGACGATTTCGTGCGTTGCCACGGGGAACACGGCGCGCGCGAGGCCGGGAAATTACGGCTCGAAGGCAAGGACTATGTGGTGCACGACGGCGACGTCATGCACTTCCGGTTTAATGTATAGCGTCCGGCCCTGATTTGATCAGGCCGGGCTCGTTTCCCTTGTCAGGCCCGGCGGATACCGGTATCTTTTGCGCCCCCAACCTGACCGGATCGCGCGCGTAGCGCGCCACGGCTCGCCTCCCTCTCCCCTTTGCGGGAGAGGGAATGAGGGTGAGGGGGCGTGCAAGTTCAGCGCGGCATCAAATGAGGCAAGGTTCCCCTCTCCCCTTGCCCTCTCCCGCAAGGGGAGAGGGGGAGTTGGCGAGAATCTCCAATTCGATTTGGCTAGGTAGCTCAGACGGTTAGAGCGCGGCACTCATAATGCTGAGGTCGGCGGTTCGATTCCGCCCCTAGCCACCATGTTTTCAATTA
>NZ_JBGQKW010000123.1:0-5010 GCF_041499725.1 Sulfuricaulis sp. | reverse complement strand
TGCACGACCGTAACCTTCATGCCCTGCTTCATCAGGCCGTTGGCCGCCTCCAGTCCCAGCAATCCACCACCGATGACCACGGCATGGCGGTATTGTTTCGCCGCCGTGAGCATGGTTTCGACGTCGGCGAAATCGCGGAAAACGATCACTCCGGGCAATTCCTTGCCCGGTACCGGCAGGATGAACGGATTGGAACCGGTCGCGAGCAGCAGCCGATCGTAGGCGGCGGAGGTACCGTCGGACGCTTTCACCACGCGCTGGCGCCGATCGATTTCGGTGACGGTCTTGCCCTTGTACAGGGTGATACCGTGTTCGGCATACCAGGCGTCGTCGTTGAGCAGGATTTCGCCGAACTGCTTCTCGCCGGTCAGCACCGGCGAGAGCAGGATCCGGTTGTAGTTCGGGTGCGGTTCGGCGCCGAACACGGTGATCGCATACTTGTCCGGGGCAAGCTTGAGCAGCTCCTCCACGGTACGCATGCCGGCCATGCCGTTGCCGACCACGACTAATTGTTCTTTCATGCTCAATCTCCTTGCCTCAAGCGACCTGCTCTTCCGGGCGGTTCTGGCGTTCGTACAGGAACCGGAGCACCTCGCTGCGGCAGCGGTTGTACGCCGGATCGTCGGCGAGCTTCAGGCGCTCACGCGGGCGCGGCAGACTGACGTCAAGCACTTCGCCGATGGTAGCCGCCGGCCCATTGGTCATCATCACGATGCGGTCGGACAACAGCACCGCCTCGTCCACGTCGTGCGTCACCATGATGGTGGTGCAGCCACTGGCCGCAACGATGCGCGAAATTTCATCCTGCAGATGCGCGCGCGTGAGCGCGTCGAGCGCGCCGAGCGGCTCGTCCAGCAGCAGCACCTTGGGCTGCATGGACAGGGCGCGGGCGATGCCGACGCGCTGCTTCATGCCGCCCGAAATTTCGTGCGGGTACTTGTGCGTGGCGTGCGTGAGCCCCACGAGCGCAAGTGCCTCCTCGGTGCGGATTTTCAGCGACTCCTTACTCTCGACCGCGCCGTATACGCGCTCGACCGCGAGAAACACGTTGTCGTAGCAGCTCATCCACGGCAGCAGCGAGTGGTTCTGGAACACCACCGCGCGCTGCGGGCCGGGCCCGGCGATCTCGCGCCCGTTGCACAGCAGCACGCCGTCGGTTGCCTCGGTGAGTCCAGCGATGAGATTCAGCAGCGTCGACTTGCCGCAGCCGGAATGGCCGATGATCGACACGAACTCGCCGCGGCGCACCACGAGGTTGATATCACGCAGCGCGACGAACCGGCCCTGCTTGGTCTCGAACACCTTCTGCACGTTTTCCAATTGCACGTAACGTTCCATGGTTCACCCCTGGTATTCGAAGCGCTTGGCGACCAGCAGCAGCATCTGCTCGAGCAGCAGCCCGACGATGCCGACCACGAAGATCGCGATGATGATGTGTTCGAGGTTGAGGTTGTTCCATTCATCCCACACCCAGAAGCCGAGGCCCACGCCACCGGTCAGCATCTCGGCGGCGACGATCACCAGCCACGCGATGCCGATGGACAGGCGGATGCCGGTCATCATGTACGGCAGCACCGCCGGGAACAGGATTTTGCTGAACACCTTCCACTCGGAGAGCTTGAGCACGCGCGCGACGTTGAGATAATCCTGCGGCACGCGCGTGACGCCGACCGAGGTGTTGATGATGATCGGCCAGATGCTGGAGATGAAGATCACCCACACCGCCGCCGGCTGCGCCTGCTTGAACACGTACAGGCCGATCGGCAGCCACGCCAGCGGCGACACCGGGCGCAGCAGGCTGATGATCGGCGAGGTCATGCGGCTCAGGAACGCGAACCGGCCGATCAGGAAGCCGAACGGGATGCCGATCAGCGCCGCCAGGCCGAAGCCGATGCCGACGCGCCCCAGCGACATGAGCACGTTCCAGCCGATGCCCTGGTCGTTCGGACCCTTCTGATAGAACGGGTCGCTGAACAGCTTGACCGCCGAATTCCAGGTCTTGCCCGGGTCCGGCAAACCGCTTTTCTGAGCGATGATCGCCCACAGCGCCAGGAAGACCGCGAAACCAAGCAGCGGCGGAAGCAAAGTCCGCAGCGCCGCGGCCAGCATCATGACGATGCGCGGTTTTGCCGGCGACAGGCTGGCTTCCGGCGCCTTCATCGGCGCCGGCAGACTGCTCCCGTTACCCGCGGCCTTGGGTGCTTCGACCTGCTCCGGGATTGTCGGCTTCATCTTCATTTTCACCACGGTCATGACTCGCCCTCCGTTCGCTTACAGCTTGATCTTGAATCCGGCGGCATAGGCCTTCGGGTCCTTGCCGTCCCACACCACGCCGTCCACCAGCTTGCTGGTGCGTAATTCGGGATACAGCGGCACCTTGGCCGCCGCAGCCGCCTGTTTGTAAAGATCGATCTGGTTCACCTGCTTCGCCACCGCGAGGTAATCCACGTCTTCCTTGAGCAGCCCCCAGCGCTTGTGCTGGGTCAGGAACCACATGCCGTCCGACAGGTACGGGAAATTCACTTTGCCGTCGCTGTAGAACTTCATGTAGTTCGCGTCCTTCCACTTCTTGCCGATGCCGTTGTCGTACTCGCCCTTCATGCGGCCCTCGATCACGCTCTCCTCGGTGTTGACGTAGGACTTTTGCGCGATGATCTGCGATACCTTCGCACGGTTGGCCATGGCGTCGATGTACTTCGACGCCTCGAGGATCGCCGCGGTCATGGCGCGCGCGGTGTTCGGATACTGCTTCACGAACTCGAGCCGCGTGCCGAGCACCTTTTCGGGATGATCCTTCCAGATGTCCTGGGTGGTGATGCCGGTAAAACCGATGCCATCGAAGATGGCGCGCGCGCCCCACGGCTCGCCGACGCAGTAGCCGTCCATGTTACCGACGCGCATGTTGGCCACCATCTGCGGCGGTGGCACGACGATGGTCTTGACGTCGGTCATCGGATTGATGCCGTTGGCCGCGAGCCAGTAATAAAGCCACATGGCGTGGGTACCGGTCGGGAAGGTCTGCGCGAAGGTATATTCGCGCTTGTCGGTATCGATCAGTTTCTTGAGGCCCGCGCCATCCGTCGCGCCCTTTTCCTTCAGCTTGTTTGACAACGTGATCGCCTGGCCGTTGTGGTTCAGGTTCATAAGCACGGCCATGTCCTTCTTCGGGCCGCCGATGCCGAGCTGTACGCCGTAGATCAGGCCGTAGAGCACGTGCGAGGCGTCGAGCTCGCCGTTCACCAGTTTGTCGCGCACCGCCGCCCAACTCGCTTCCTTGGACGGCGTTATCTTGATGCCGTATTTTTTGTCGAAACCCATCTCCGAGGCGATCGCCACGCTGGCGCAGTCGGTCAGCGGGATGAAGCCGATCTTCACCTCCGGTTTCTCCGGCGCGTCCGAACCGGCGGCCCAGGCGGCGCTGCGCACGCCGGCCGGCACCATGCCCAAAATGCCCGCAGCCCCGAGCCCGGCCGCGAGACTGGTTTTGAGGAAATCGCGGCGCGATACGCCGGCGACACAGGGGCTTGCGGATTCGGTCATCGGCCTGGTCTTGCTCTCGTCACTCATGTCTGTCTCCTGCGTTGCAAAAATAAAAACGGCGCCCGGTCGGCCGGGATAAAACCCGGTGACTAGGGCGCCGTTGCCCCCAGGCCGCGTGGTATCGCGCGGCCTGGTATTTCAAGGGCGGGCCACTCGACCCGCCTCAATCTGTTTCCGATCGGTCCGTCGTTGGGCCGTCCGGTGTTAAATCTTTCAATCAGCCCTCTCTCGCAGAGAGAAGGTCATGCATTCTTTACGTCAGCAACTCCGCCATGGTGATCACGCTCTCCGCCACATGCGCCAGACGCTGATTGCGGTCCATCGCCAGCTTGCGCAACAGGGCGTATGCCTCGTCCTCGGTGCAGCGTCGCTGCTTCATGACGATGCCCTTGGCGCGTTCGATCACCTTGCGCTCCGCCAGGTTCGTCTGCGCCTGGTCCAGCTCGCGGCGCAGTGCCTGCCACTGCTCGAAGCGTACCAGCGCCACTTCCACGATCGGCCGTACGCGCTCCACCGACAACCCGTCCACCACGTAGGCGCTGACCCCGGCCTCCAGGGCCTCGCGCATCAGCGTCCGGTCCTTGTCCTGCGTGAACATCACGATCGGCCGCGGATCGTCACGCGTGATCATGCACACGTGCTCCAGCGTGTCGCGGTCCGGCGAGTCGCGGTCGATGATGATTACGTCCGGCCGCATCGCACGCACCTGTGTAAGCATTTCAGTGGACGTGTTCACCACTGTCACCACTTCGTAGCCTGCCTCCCGCAGCGCCAATTCCACGATTGCTGCACGCGTGGGATCGTCGTCCACCAGCAGCACACTCAATGACATGTCGATAACCTCAGAAGCCGTCTTTACAAAAGCAATCGCTGTGCCATGTAGGGAGTTCCCATGAAATCAAGGGACTAGAGCGAAATAGAGCGTTTCCGCGCGGCTTACATGCACCAATACCGTGAAGCACGCACCAGACCTGAACCGAAGTGGTGCATGGCGCTGGCACAAGGCAGGCAATGCGTCTCGCGTTATCGCTTCGAGACGAAGGGATTTCCCTTGATATAAAACCGCAGGTGTCGCCTGGCCCAGTGACCGGCATAGTCGACGCCCACCCGCGGCCGTTTGACGATGACCACGGGTTCGGACTTGGCCGGTGCGGCAATGTAAAAATTTTTTCCGGTCAGGTCGTACCCGTTGAAACGTTTATCGATGCGCATGGCACGGCACAGCAGGCCGGGACCCTGGGTCCGCTCCTCGATATTCACCACCGGCTCGACCGCGCGCAACAGCACGGCGGAGGCGTGGCCTTCGCGTTCGGTCACCACGTTCATGCAGAAATACATCCCGTAGATCATGTAGACATAGGCATGGCCCGGCGGACCGAACATGACTTTGGTCCGCTCCGTCAGCCCGCGCGCGGAATGGGCGGCGAGGTCGTGCGGCCCGAGGTAGGCCTCCACTTCCACGATCCGGCC
>NZ_JBGQKW010000122.1:0-5182 GCF_041499725.1 Sulfuricaulis sp. | reverse complement strand
CATGAAGGAAATCTGCAAGCAGCGCTACCAGGTCTTTGGTTGCGCCGGCCAGGCGAGCAAGATCAAGGTGCTGTCGCTCGAAGCGATGACGACACGTTACGCCAAGGGCGAGCTCGATCCGAAAGTAAACTAGTCAACTAATCAGATCAGTCGCATGCTGTAGAAAAGGGGCGGGCAACCGCCCTTTTTTTGTTTTTCTATTCGGATGGATTTGCGAAGCAAACCGGATACGCCTATGGTTGAAATATGATGGATCTCGATAAATATCCCTGTCCCTGCTGCGGTTACCGGGTATTCCAGCACCAGCCGGGAAACCATGAGAAGTGCCCGATCTGCCTGTGGGAAGACGATCTCGCGCAGTTGCGCTTCCCGCGCCTGCCGGGCAGCGCCAATCACGTTTCACTAGAGCAGGGACAGCATAACTATGCCGAGATCGGCACCGCCGAACGCCGCTATCGCGGCGAAGGGCGCGCGCCGTTCGAGGAGGAACCGCGCGAATCCAGCTGGCGTCCGCTCGACCCCGCGCACGACAACGTCGAAGAACCGCAGCGCGATATCGACTACGCGGATTCCTATCCTCTGGACGACACCACCGTACTGTATTACTGGCGCAACACCTACTGGCGTCGTTACGCCAGTTGAATCATATCTTTCGCTGACGTTTCCTGGAAGGCACCGGAGGTGCCGCGCCAGCGTCGATCAAACCGCGCGTTTCCTTGAGCATGAACTGCCTGAACGCCTCGGCCACGGCCGACAGGCGCTTGCCGCGCCGGTGCACGAGGTACCAGTGACGCATGATCGGGAAGTCGGCCACATCGAGCACGACCAGACGTTTCAGCGTCAGTTCCTGTTCGATCGTGGCGCGCGATAACAATCCCAATCCCAGCCCCGCCTGCACGCTCTGCTTGATCGCTTCGTTGCTGCCCACTTCCATGCCGGTTTTCAGGCGCATGCCGCGCTCGGCGAAGAAACGTTCCATGGCGATGCGCGTGCCGGAGCCCGGTTCGCGGACGAGGAAGGTTTCTTCCTGCAGACGAGCGAGTGGAATTTTCTTTTTGCGCGCCAGCGGATGACTTGGCGGCGCGACAATGACCAACGGGTTCTCCATGAAGGCATCCGCCTCGGCATCGAGTTCCGCGGGCGGCTGGCCCATGATGACAAGGTCCACCGTGTTTTCCGCCAGTTGCCGCAGGAGTGTTTCACGGTTGGTGACGTCGAGGCTGACCGTCACACCCGGATAGCGGCGTGAAAAAGTACCGAGCAGGGTGGGAATGAAATAGTTCGCCGTGGTCGCCACCGAGATGCGCAGCCGTCCGCCGGAAAGTCCCTTGATGTGGTTCAGAATTCCCTCGAGTTCATCGAGCTGCTGGGTGACGGTGCGAGCATAGCCCAGCACCTCGCGTCCGGCCTCGGTGAGGTGGATGCGCTTGCCCAGCTGTTCGAAGAGCGCCACGCCCAGACTTTCCTCGAGCTGCTTCACCTGCATGGACACGGCCGGCTGGGTCAGGAAAAGCTCTTCCGCCGCGCGGGTATGGTTCAAATGTCGAGCGACCGATTCAAAGACCTTGAGTTGGCGCAGGGTCAGGTGCAAAGTAAGCGCCCCAATATGATCATAAGTAATAGTTTATCATAACAATCATTAATCATGAGTGTTATTTATGATCTGAGGAAGATAAGGTACGCGCCCATGACGGGGGTCCGTTAGGGCGGAACAGGCGGAAAACCCGGAACCCACACGATTTCTAACGAGGAGGCCGTATGAGCCAAGGCAAAGTAAAGACGTACAAAGCGGGCGTCAAAGAGTACCGCGAAACCTATTGGATGCCGAATTACACGCCGAACGAGACCGATATCCTGGCGTGCTTCAAGATAACCCCGCAGGCCGGAGTGCCGCGCGAAGAGGCCGCCGCCGCGGTGGCCGCCGAGTCGTCCACCGGCACCTGGACCACGGTGTGGACCGACCTGCTGACCGACCTCGACTACTACAAGGGCCGCGCCTACCGCATCGAAGACGTGCCGGGCGACGACACCTGCTTCTTCGCCTTCGTGGCCTACCCGATGGACCTGTTCGAAGAAGGTTCGGTGGTCAACGTGTTCACCTCGCTGGTCGGCAACGTGTTCGGCTTCAAGGCGATCCGCGCGCTGCGTCTTGAGGACGTGCGCTTCCCGATCGCCTACGTGAAGACTTGTGGCGGTCCGCCCCAGGGTATTCAGGTTGAGCGTGACCTTATGAACAAGTACGGCCGTCCGCTGCTCGGCTGCACCATCAAGCCCAAACTCGGCCTGTCCGCCAAGAACTACGGCCGCGCCGTGTACGAATGTCTGCGCGGCGGTCTGGACTTCACCAAGGACGACGAGAACGTCAACAGCCAGCCGTTCATGCGCTGGCGCACGCGTTTCGACTTCGTGCAGGAAGCCATCGAGAAAGCCGAGAAAGAAACCGGTGAGCGCAAAGGCCACTACCTCAACGTAACCGCCCCGACGCCGGAAGAGATGTACAAGCGTGCCGAGCACGCCAAGGAACTCGGTTCGCCGATCATCATGCACGACTACATCACCGGCGGCTTCTGCGCCAACACCGGCCTGGCCAACTGGTGCCGCAACAACGGCATGCTGCTGCACATCCACCGCGCCATGCACGCAGTGCTCGACCGCAACCCGCACCACGGTATCCACTTCCGCGTGCTGGCCAAGATCCTGCGTCTGTCCGGCGGCGACCATCTGCACACCGGCACCGTCGTCGGCAAGCTGGAAGGCGATCGTGAAGCGACCTTGGGTTGGATCGACATTCTGCGCGAGAAGTACATCAAGGAAGATCGCAGTCGCGGCATCTTCTTCGATCAGGACTGGGGCTCCATGCCGGGCGTGTTCGCCGTGGCTTCGGGCGGCATCCATGTCTGGCACATGCCGGCACTGGTCGCGATCTTCGGCGACGACTCCGTGCTGCAATTCGGTGGCGGCACGCTCGGCCATCCGTGGGGCAACGCCGCCGGCGCGGCCGCGAATCGCGTGGCGCTGGAAGCCTGCGTCGAGGCGCGCAACCAGGGCATTCAGATTGAGAAGGAAGGCAAGGCCATCCTGACCAAGGCCGCTGCTTCGAGCCCGGAGCTGAAGATCGCCATGGAAACGTGGAAAGAGATCAAGTTCGAGTTCGACACCGTCGACAAGCTGGACGTGGCGCACAAGTAAAGCCGTCATCCCGGACGCGCCGCAAGGCGCGATCCGGGATCCAGGAACATACATTCAAGAGGTTTAAATCATGAGCGAAATGCAAGACTACAAATCGAGCCTGACGGACGTAACGAGCCGCAAGTTCGAAACCTTCTCGTACCTGCCGGCGATGGATGCAGCCAACATCAAGAAGCAGGTGGAATACATCGTGAAGCGCGGCTGGAATCCGGCCATCGAACACACCGAGCCGGAGAATGCCTTCGACCATTACTGGTACATGTGGAAGCTGCCGATGTTTGGCGAGACCAGCGTGGACCGGATCCTGTCCGAGGCCGACGCCTGCCACAAGGCGCATCCGGGCAACCACGTGCGCCTGGTCGGCTACGACAATTTCAAACAGTCGCAGGGCGCCGCGATGGTGATTTTCCGCGGCAAGATGAAGTAAGCAGTCGGACACGCTGAGCCGTCATCGGCCCCTGTCCGGCATGATCGGACAGGGGCTTTTTTTCGGGGTTTACGAGGGGGAAAGATGAGCAAAGCAAGCACGGCAGCGAAGGTTGATGGCGGCGCGGATATCGCCCAGTACCGGATTGCGACGGAACCGTATTACCGCACGGTCGGTAACGAAGTCGAACTCTACGAAGCCGCCTACAGCGCGCGCATGCCGGTGATGCTGAAAGGCCCGACAGGTTGCGGCAAGAGTCGCTTCGTCGAGTACATGGCGTGGAAGCTGAAGAAGCCGCTGATCACGGTGGCGTGCAACGAGGACATGACCGCGTCGGATCTGGTGGGACGCTTCCTGCTCGACGCCAGCGGCACGAAATGGCACGACGGGCCGCTCACGGTCGCGGCGCGCATCGGCGCGATATGCTATCTCGATGAAATCGTCGAGGCGCGCCAGGACACGACCGTGGTAATCCATCCGCTCACCGACCATCGCCGCCAGCTGCCGCTCGAGAAGAAAGGCGAGCTGGTGAACTGCCATCCGGATTTCCAGCTGGTGATCTCGTACAACCCGGGCTATCAGAGCCTGATGAAGGACTTGAAACAATCCACCAAGCAGCGCTTCGGCGCCATCGACTTCGATTACCCGGAAGCCGGGATCGAGGTCGAGATCGTCCAGCACGAGACCAAGGTGGAGAAGAGCGTGGCCGAGAAACTGGTGCAGATCGCGCATCGCGCGCGAAACCTCAAGGGTCACGGCCTCGACGAGGGCATTTCCACGCGCCTGCTGGCCTATGCCGGGAGCCTGATCGCGCGCGGCATCGAGCCGCGTGCCGCCTGCCAGATGACGCTGGTGCGTCCGATCACCGACGACCCCGACATGCGCGAGACGCTGGACGCGGCGGTCGCGATGTTTTTCTGAGGCCCATGAATCGTCCCACAGCCTACGTTGGGATTCACGCCGATATTCACGGCGGCATGACCGATATCGGCCGGATGATTCGCGACGCCTGGGTGTTCGGCATTCTCCCTGAAACCGAGACTTGTGAAGGCTGGGATTTGCCGAAGTTCGATACCCTGTATGGACAGGTGCACGAGGCGTGGGAACCTTATGGACACCTGGTCAGCCAATTGCCGGCGGATATTCGTGCACGCCACGAGCGTATTTATAACGAAGCGATAAAACGCGCGCGTGAACTCGGCTGGTCGCCCGAGCTCGACGACGACGATTGAAACGATTTCCTGAAGAAATCATATGAGCATCGATCTCAAGGATTACCACGCGCAGCTCGACGGGCTGGACCAGCATATCCGCGGCACGCTCGAGGGAAGCTTTGCGGAAGCCGCGCGCGTGATGACGCCTCAAGGTCTGCACAACTGGCTCGAGGGCGCGAAGGGGCTGTCGCAGCTCGGACGCGGCAACGACCTGGTCGTGACCTACATCCAGGCGATGCCGGCGGTGGTCAAAGAAGTCGGCGAGGATGTGCTCAAGGATTGCATCATCAGCGCCATGAAGCTCGCCTCCATGGTGAGCGGCGAGGTGATCCAATTGCTGTTCGACACCCTG
>NZ_JBGQKW010000121.1:0-5325 GCF_041499725.1 Sulfuricaulis sp. | reverse complement strand
CCCATTGTAACGCTGTCTGAGAGCTTACCCATCCAGCCCACACGTACACCAAAACCGGTTGAAGTGGAATAACCGTTGTTGGTGAGATTGCCCGGGTCTCTCGAGAATCCGGCGAAGGCCTGGAGTCCTTCGGCTTTGAAGCGCTGATAACCCAACAGCGGAGATATACCGACAGAGTTGGTGGAATTAAGCTTGTACGACAAGGTAGGGGCAATAACAAGCTGCGCTAAGTCAACACCTAACCTGCCGTTACCACAGAGAAGGTTATAGCTGGGCTGAATCGTGCCGAGACCACCGGTTTGAAAGAAATTGCAAGTGCCCTTACCCGACGCGCTTGTGATGGATCCGCCAGGATAATTAGTATTCATGCCACCGTTACCGTAAACGGTAACTCCGAACGACATGTTCGGATTAAGCATGGTGTTATAACCAAACTCCGGAATAAAAAATTCATTACTATCACTATCCTCTGTACCGTCAAGATTGGTTCCGGCAGCTGAACCACTTCGCTCAGACTTGCGATTTGGACTGAACAGGTTGATACCAAGATCGAAACGATTGCCTACCCAAACCATGCTCGCTGGATTGTTCGCACCGCCGAAGGCATCTACCGTCATTGCCGTCGCAGCGCCGCCTGATCCTAGGGCTTTCATGCCGTAACCGTGCGAAAAATAGCCGTTTGTCGCGAAAGCGCTCGGCGCAGCCACGGCGGCAGCTACGGCCAAAGCCAGAACCAAATTCCTTTTCATGCCCGACATGTCAACGTCCTCCGAAAAGTTAAGGAGCGTCATGCTCCTGTGATAATTTCAAAAAGAGCTTTGATAATGCCCAAGTTGGAATTAGCTTGTCGGGGAAAACCCCCGCACCAACCTGTTTCTTAAAGTCTGATAAAAGTCCCGTATTGTTATGCACTCAACGGTGCGTTGTTGCCTGAGTCACAACAACCGTCACAGAGTTGCAACACTTACGAGCAAGTAAAGTCCACGCGAATCAAATGTCAAATTGTTAATGTTATTAGTAGAATATTATGTCAACTAATTGATTAGTATATGTTTATAAAATAAGTGCCGTAGCGATCGAGGATAAGCCGAATTCGGCAGGCTGGCAGCGGATTTATGGCCCCTCATCGCAGGTCCCGACATCGTCTCCCCACATCTGCCGGCGCACCAGCGCCACGTCACGGGGACACCAAGCACGAACGGGAATGAGCGGATATCCACCGGCATGGAATCGCCATAAGGACGGTTGCACACGAAGATATCGTTATCATGTCCAGGGCAGCCGGAAGTCTGAAACGGTTCCGGAATCCACCAGCTCCGCCAGCGCGTCCCTGTCCATACCGAAATCAGTCAAACGGCCCGAGGCGTCAAACCGCATCCGGCTTACATACCCGCCGGTATAATCAATGAGAAACGCGCCAGTTGCACCCGACCGCCACTTATCGCGCGGCACAGGTTCCCGGTCTTCCATCAACGAGCCGCGTTCCGGAAAAACGCGAACATGTGATTGTGGCCACCCATGTCGCGGATTTTCTGCGCCACTTCTAGGATTTCCGGCTCGGTTTCGCCCATGCTGCAGATGAAATGCGCGCCGAATTTCTCCGGCCCGTAGATTTCCGCGGCCCATTCGAACGTGCGCCAATACTTGTCCCACTCGTGCGGGCTGTCAACGCTGCGGCCGCAGGTGCGATCGAAAGATCTCCGGCGTCACGGCGTCCAAAGCCACCGTGAAGATATCTACCCCCATGTCGCGCATCCGCACCAGGTCATCGCAATTCAGCCTCGTGGGGTTGAAAGAATCGAAACCAGAATCAGAGGCACTTCCCGAATCCAGCGTTCGAGAAGCGCAAAAGTAGCGTCATTGGAATTGGAATGGCTGATCATGGAAATACACATGCGCTCGAATTGCTTTCTGTCATCGCCGTTTTTGGCGCGCGCGATGATCTCCTCGTAACGCACCGCCGGCCAGTCAACGCGGATGAAATTACGATCGGCATAATCGCACGTCTCTTCCCGATGCCGCGCCAGGCCGCGGTAGGCGCAATTGGCCCGGCAGCCTTCGAGGTAGGTGATCAGGAGATTGAGTCTGTGCGTACAGGCAGCACGATGCATGCGGCCCTCGACCAATCCCAGCGTGATCGCCGCGGCGGTGGACAGCTGCACGTACTCGGGTGAGCGCAACGCCAGGGTCTTAATATCATAATCCGGGCGATAGAACGTGACGGAGATGGTGTCATTTTCCGTGAACGAATTATCGCTATTGACCCGGCATGATCGCGCCCGGATTCCATGAAACAGTGGGTGGCGACTTACCCTCGCTCAGGAACACATGGTGCCGGGTCAATAGCTGCTGAGAATTACCCTCGAGAGGAAACCATGTTCAATGCCTTGGTGAATTGACATGTCTCATATGCTGCACAAAGTGCGGGCCAGAAAAAAAGGGGCACGATTCGTGCCCCTCTTATCCTGGGTCGGTTGCGTCGCTACGCGGCGTCTAACCGGTGATGTGTGTTTTCAGCGCTTTCTTGGCGCGCAGAATAGGAAGCAGACGGTTAAATCCGCGTGCGTCGTACCCCTGCTCGGCCATATCTCCGCCACAAAAATTTAAGTAGTTGGATTTTCTACGACGGGATTACGCCTTCTTCAGTACAAATGAGTATTCGCCATTGGATTCGGCGGACTCCATCAATTGATTGCCCGTCTGCTTGGCAAACGCCTCGAAATCCTTTACCGATCCTGGATCGGTGGCGATGATGCGCAGCGTCTGACCGGTGGTCAGCGTGTTCAGCGCTTTCTTGGCGCGCAGAATGGGAAGCGGACAGTTCAATCCGCGTGCGTCGAGATCTTGATCAGCCATTTTTCCTCCTCGTCAAAAAATTTTCGATGAAATTCATAATCATGAAGGCGGCTATATTATAGAATTCTAATTTAGGATTAAACAGAGCATTGCCGTCAACCATCACCATGGCTTCAGTGTCCCGCCAAGTACAGGCAAGATTGCCAGGGATATCCTGCCATATCCCTATAACCCTTTGATAACAAAAACTTAATCCCTGCATGAAAAAGTAATTGCCTCGCATAAATAATTTTGTACAAGATGCCGAAACTTGACTAAACCACTTGCGGTCGAAACCGGCAGTGAATCAGCTCGTGAATCACGCCAGTTTGTGTCAACGGCCAGTAAATGACACGGTCAAATCAAGCCAAAGTTCGCGAATACAGCGCACCACGTGCACATCGATGTTTTATCGCAACGACCCTACAATAAAGGCCATGTGGCGTAAGTCCTGCCGGGCATTGCTAGCCGTAACCCTCCTGTGTCAGCTTGGCCAAGCCCCCGCGTACGCCGACACAGCCAATCTTCCGGATCTCGGTGATGAATCGCTCGCGGTCATCTCACCGGCGCAGGAGCGCAAACTGGGGGAGGACCTGATGCGTCAGTCGCGCCGCACGCTGGCGTTCATGGACGATCCCGAGGTCAGCGAATACATTCAGTCGCTCGGCCGGAAGCTGGTGTCCCACAGCGACAACCCACAACAGGATTTCCGGTTTTTTATCATCGACAATCCGACCATCAACGCCTTTGCCCTTCCCGGTGGATTCATTGGCGTGCACACGGGACTGATACTGGCGACCCAGAGCGAGGCGGAACTCGCCTCGGTGCTGGCGCACGAAACCGCGCACATCACCCAGCGGCACATTCCGCGAATGATCGCCGAATCGCAACGCACCACTCTGCCGGCCATGGCGGCCATTCTGGCCGGTATATTGCTGGCAAGCTCCGGCCACCAGGGCGGCGAAGCCGCCATCGCGCTGACCAGCGCGGCGGTCGCCCAGAAAGGCATCAACTACACACGCACGTTCGAAGAAGAGGCCGATCGCATCGGCATGCAAATACTGGCGCGGTCCGACTTCGATCCGCGCGCCATGCCGACATTCTTCGAGCACATGCAGAATCTGAACCGGTTGAACGAGACCAGCCTTCCGGAATTCCTGCGCACACACCCGGTCACGACCAACCGCATCGCCGACTCACGCAACCGCGCGGAACAATATCCGGCCCGCCCGGTTTCCGACAGCGACGATTTCCAGCACGTGCGCGCCAAAATCCGCGCCCTGGCCGAGGGCAACCCTGAAGAAATTGTCCGCGGCTTCAGGGAAAACCTCGCACAAGGAAAATACCGTAACGTCGATGCGGAACGTTACGGCTATGCGGTGGCGCTGCTACGGGCGCGTCAGCCGGCGGCGGCGCGCGCCGAGGTTCAGAAGCTCATCGAGCGTCAGCCGAACAAAACTTCGTATCGCATCCTCGAGGCGGAAACTGAGATGGCGATGACGCACTACAAGCAGGCCCTCGGCATTTACGCCGATGCCTATGCCAAATCGTCCTCCCATGTAGCGCTGGTGCAGTATTACGCCAGTGCGCTGCTGAAAACCGACCATTACCGGCAAGCCAGGGATTTGCTCAAAACGGCGCTGCAGCAGCGTCCGGAGAGCCCGGTGTTATACCAGATGCTGGCCCAGGCCGCCGGCGGCATGGGATCATCCTACGAGTCCCACAAGGCCCTCGCGGAACATTACTATTTCAGCGGCAATCCCAATGCCGCGATCCAACAGCTACAGCTCGCGACCCGCTACGCCGGCGACGATTTCTATCTGCAATCCAGTCTCGAGGCCCGGATAGCGGCGATCAAGGAAGAAATGGCGGTCTATCAGGGGAAGTAGTCTGGCGCCGATTCCGCGCGCCTTGGAATATCCAACAGGGTTATCGCGTCTCACTTGCCAGTCATGACGGCGCCTGAATTTGGTCCCGTCTTTTGTATGTGGGCGTACATTAACAGATGCTTATATAGCGCCGGCGCTCCAAAACTAGGGGGCTTGTCATTCTTGGCAAGATGGTTACTCTACTTTTGTTTCTCATGGCGGGCATGAAGGAAACGTCACTTCGTGTTTGTATGGGCCCATGCAGAACCGATGAGATTATTGAGGCGGCAAGACGACTTCGATCCAAGGCATGGCATAACCAACCGATCGAACATGTTTAAGTTGTTTCGTGCCGCCTCAATGAATCAGCGGTCGCTTCATTCAACAGGAAACAAGCAGGAGGAGCAATGCGGAAAACCGTTCACATTGTCATAACCGGCGCCACCACGGTGCTGCTGGGGCTGGGGGTGCTGCTGAATGTCCCTGCCGTACAAGCGGGAGGGCAGGCGCCAGACGCCAAGACGTGCAATGACAAGGACAATCCGCCCAAGGATGCCGTCACGCAGGGCGGCTGTGTCGTCATTGACCGAGCCAAAGGCAATTGCATGGCCTGTCATCAGAT
>NZ_JBGQKW010000120.1:0-5358 GCF_041499725.1 Sulfuricaulis sp. | reverse complement strand
GTATTGGCCGCGGCGTAATTTTCGGATGACGCTGTGTTGCAGGCCAGGGCGGGTGTAGAGCAGTTCGTCGCCGGTCTCGATATCGGCAGGTTCGTATTCGTCGGACAGCAGGCTGTCCATGACTTCGCGCTGATCGCGCAGCGTTTGTTCGGGGACCGGCTTGCGGCGTTTAGGTTTGGGATGAATCTTGTCCTGCTTTACCGGGCGGATTTTTCCGACGGCCTTGCGGAACAGGTCGGGGTCGTCGTCATCCTGATTATCGGTCGGCATGGGTCAGGCTCCAATCAAGAACCCTCATCCTAACTAACCTTTCCCCTTGGTGGGAGGGAATTTATGTGCAGGGCGGCATGACCGCCCTGATCATTTATTTCCTGGATTCCCGCTGAAGCCTGCCCTCGAATGGTGTAATCGGGGGCGGGAATGACAACCAAAGTATTGGTGGATTACGGCAATAACCGCCTATCCCGCACAATATTATTTAAGCTTTTGCAGATAGCGATCCGCGTCCAGTGCCGCCATGCAGCCGGTGCCGGCGGAGGTGACGGCCTGGCGGTAGACGTGATCCTGCACGTCGCCGGCGGCGAACACGCCCGGAACGCTGGTGGCGGTCATGTTGCCCTGATCGCCGCATTTAGTCTTGATATAGCCGCCGTGCATTTCAAGTTGGCCCTCGAAAATGGCGGTGTTGGGGGCATGGCCGATAGCGATGAACACACCCTGCACGGTGAGTTCTTTCTTCTTGCCGCTATTGTTCTTGATGCGCACGCCGGTGACGCCGTTCTTGTCACCGAGAATTTCGTCCACTTCATGGTTCCATTCGACGGATATGTTGCCGCCCTTGGTTTTGGCCATGAGTTGGTCGATCAGAATGGCCTCGGCCTTGAAGCTGTCGCGCCGGTGCACCACGGTGACATGGGAAGCGATGTTGGACATATAAATCGCCTCTTCCACGGCGGTGTTGCCGCCGCCGATGACGGCGACTTTGTGACCTTTATAGAAGAATCCGTCGCAGGTGGCGCAACCGGACACGCCCTTGCCCCGGTGCGCTGCTTCGGAAGGGATGCCAAGGTATTTGGCCGAGGCGCCGGTGGCGATGATGAGCGCATCGCAGGTGTAAACGCCGGAGTCGCCAACCAGCTTGAACGGCCGTGACTTGAGATCTGCCGTATGGATATGATCGAAGATAATCTCGGTCTTGAAGCGCTCGGCGTGTTTCTGCATGCGCTCCATCAGCGCCGGGCCCAGCAGGCCCTCGACGTCGCCCGGCCAATTATCTACGTCGGTGGTGGTCATGAGCTGGCCGCCCTGCTCCAGGCCGGTGATGAGCACCGGGTTGAGGTTGGCGCGTGCGGCATAGACCGCGGCCGTATAGCCGGCGGGGCCGGAGCCGAGAATGAGCAGCCGGCAGTGCTTGACCTTATCCATTATGCGGTAACTCCGTAGGAAAACAGGAAAACATTCGATAGACAAAAACCCGAGAAGTTCTTATCTTGCTGCACCGGTGGTGGCAGCCGCGATTTCGTGCGTATGTTACGCCATGGACGCAAAGACGGTAAAGGAGAACGCATGCGTATCGGGATTCCGAAAGAAGTGAAGGTGCGGGAAGGGCGCGTTGCGCTGATTCCGCCCGCCGTCGCCGAACTGATCCTGCATGGGCACGAAGTGTCCATCCAGTCTGGCGCGGGCGTCGCGAGCGGCTATCCGGACGAAGATTACAAGCACGTGGGCGCGCAGATCTTACCTGATGCGGCTGCCCTTTACGGCCGCGCGCAGATGCTGCTCAAGGTCAAGGAACCCATCGCCTCGGAGTATAATCTGCTGCGCAAGGACCACATCCTTTTCTCCTACTTGCATTTGGCGGCCACGCCGAAGCTGGCGCAGGCGCTGAAGGATAAGGGCCTGACGGCGGTGGCGTTCGAAACCGTCGAGGCCGGCGGAAAACTGCCGCTGCTCGCGCCTATGAGCGACATCGCCGGGCGATTATCTGTTCATATTGGCACCACGTTGCTCCACAGCCACGCGGGTGGGAGAGGCGTTATGCTCGGCGGCCTGCCGTCCACGGAACGTGGCCATGTGGTGATTCTCGGCGCTGGCGTGGCTGGAGGCAATGCGGCGGCAGTAGCTGCCGCGCTCGGCGCGCAGGTGACCGTGTTCGCGCCGCACCGCGAGGCGCTGGAACGCATGCACGCGCTCGGACCGAATGTCACGGCCTTGCCTTCCTATGCACCGTTGATCGCCGAGGCGGTTTACAGCGCCGATCTGCTGATCGGCGCGGTGCTGATTCCGGGCGCGAAGTCGCCTAAGCTCGTCACTGCCGAGATGGTGCGCAAAATGAAACCGGGCAGCGTCATTATTGATATCTCCGTAGATCAGGGCGGTTGCATCGAGACCATCCGTCCGACCGATTACGAGCATCCCACCTATATACAGGACGGCGTGGTTCACTTCGGCGTGACCAACATGCCCGGCGCGGTACCACGCACGGCCTCGCAGGCGCTGTCAACGGTGCTCACCCCCTACGTGCTGAAGCTGGCGGCGGATGGCGGACTGAACGATCCGGCCATTGCCAGGGGTGTCAACGTTGCCGGCGGAAAAATTGTCCACCCGGCCGTGGCGACGGCACTGGCGAATTGAGCGCGAAGGAACTTCGAATTAAGTTATACCGTTCGCCCTGAGCTTGTCGAAGGGTGAACAAGACTGTATTCACAGGGCCGATGCCCTGTTCGTGCTTCGACAAGCTCAGCACGAACGGTCT
Organism: Sulfuricaulis sp.; assembly: GCF_041499725.1. Classification (GTDB taxonomy): domain Bacteria; phylum Pseudomonadota; class Gammaproteobacteria; order Acidiferrobacterales; family Sulfurifustaceae; genus Sulfuricaulis. The sequence continues at coordinate 2,603 of NZ_JBGQKW010000120.1, read as the reverse complement.
TAGTCAGGGTTACCTTAATAGTTGGCGCAATGCCCTAAAAAATGGGAAAATGCCGCCACTTTTTACGGCACTCTAAGGAAGGTTGTGACGCAGGCCACCCGCAACAAATCCAATCCACCGCTGACACCGCGTATTCTCCATCTGTTGCGTGAAGCGGCCCTGTACGTCCTCGCCGCGATCGCCATCTATCTGCTGATTTCGCTGTGGACCTACTCCACCACCGATCCATCGTGGTCGCACCTGGGGTCGAGCGACATCGTGGTCAACACCGGCGGGCGCGCGGGCGCGTGGCTGTCGGACGTGCTGTTCAACCTGTTCGGTTACGTCGCCTTTCTGTTTCCGCTCATGATCGGCTTTTCCGGCTGGCACATTTACCAGCATCGCAAGGATCCGGAATCGCCGGGACTTAAGCACCGTCTTCTGATGACCGGAAGTTTCATTGCCGTCATGATCGGCGCCTGCGGACTGGCCGGCCTGCACTTCGCGCAGAGCCAGACCGGCATGCCGTTCGCCAGCGGCGGCTGGCTGGGCAATGCCATGGGGTTGGGATTGGCCTCGGCCTTCAGTTTTACCGGTGCCACGCTGTTCCTGCTGGCTTTGTTTCTCTCGGGCGTCACGATTTATACCGGACTCTCCTGGCTCAAGCTCATGGACAGCGCGGGCCGATGGAGTTTCGTTTTTGCCGACTGGCTGTATCGTTTTATCTCCGCGCAGGTTGACCGACTGATCGGCATGCGCGCCAAGCAGAAACGGCGCGAGGTCGTGGATGAGGACATGAAAGCGTTGGAACGGCACACCCCGCCGCGTATTGAGCCGTCGATCGCCAAACCCGCACAAAGCAAGCGCGCGGAAAAGGAAAAACAGGTGCCGCTATTCGACCTGCCGTCTCCCGGCGAGCTGCCGCCGTTGTCGCTGCTGGACCCGGCGGACAAGGACAAGGCACCGCAGTTCTCAAAACAGTCCCTGGAAAGCATGGCGCGGCTGCTGGAAAAGAAGCTGCTCGATTTCGACATCGAGGCGCAGGTGGTGGCCGTGCATCCGGGTCCGGTGATCACGCTCTTCGAGATCTTGCCGGCGCCGGGCATCAAGGCTTCGCAGATCACCAACCTGCAGCGCGACTTGGCGCGTTCGCTGTCTGTGGTCAGCCTGCGCGTGGTGGAAAACATTCCCGGCAAGACCTCGGTCGGCATTGAAATTCCCAACGAAGGGCGCGAGACCATACGCCTGACCGAGGTGCTGGCATCGCAAGCGTACGAGGAATCCGTCTCGCCGCTGTCGCTCGCGCTCGGCAAGGACATCAGTGGCAATCCGGTGGTGGTGGATCTCGCCAAGATGCCGCACCTGCTGATTGCCGGCACCACGGGTTCGGGTAAATCAGTGTGCATCAACTCGCTGATCCTGAGCCTGCTGTACAAGTCCACGCCGGAAAACGTGCGCATGATCATGATCGACCCCAAGATGCTGGAGCTCGCGGTGTACCAGGGCATTCCGCATCTGCTCGCGCCGGTGGTGACGGACATGAAACAGGCGGCCAACGCCTTCAAGTGGTGCATCGCCGAGATGGAACGGCGCTATCGCCTGATGGCCGCGCTCGGCGTGCGCAATCTCGCGGGCTACAACCGCAAGATCAAGGACGCGCAGGAGGCCGGCACGCCGATCACCGACCCGCTGGTACAGCCGGGTGAGGAGGCGGTGGAGCTGAAACCCTTGCCGATGATCGTCATTCTTGTCGACGAATTGGCCGACCTGATGATGGTGGTCGGCAAGAAGGTGGAGGAGCTTATTACACGGCTGGCACAGAAGGCGCGTGCCGCGGGCCTGCATCTGGTGCTGGCGACGCAACGCCCGTCGGTGGACGTGATCACCGGCCTCATCAAGGCGAACATCCCCTCGCGTCTTGCATTCCAGATGTCGTCGCGCGTGGACTCGCGCACCGTGCTCGACATGATGGGCGCGGAGCAATTGCTCGGCAGCGGCGACATGCTGTACTTGAGCGTGGGCCAATCGTTGCAGCGCGTGCACGGGGCGTTCGTCGCTGATCATGAAGTGCACAAGGTCACGACCTTTCTCAAGAAGAGCGGCGAGCCGGTTTACGAGGAACAGATTCTCAACGGCGATGCCGGCGTCAACGACCAGGGCTTCCTTCAGGAAGGCGGCGGTAATGGCGAGAACGGCGGCAATGGCGAGGCCGATCCGCTGTACGACGAGGCGCTCAAAATCGTCACCGAAACGCGTCGCGCCTCCATATCCGGCGTGCAACGGCGTTTGCGCATCGGCTACAACCGTGCCGCGCGGCTGATCGAAGAGATGGAACGCACCGGCGTCGTCGGACCGCTGCAACCCAACGGCAGCCGCGAGGTAATCGCGCCTCCGCCAGTGCGAGTCTGATCCACATGCAACGCCTGTTGATTCTGGCGGCGATGTTCCTGCTTGGGATGAGCAGCGTGATGGCGGCCACGAACGACCCGAAGTCGGGCGCCGACAGCCTGCGGCGGTTTTTCCATGAGGTGAACAGTTTCAGCGCCCGGTTCAAGCAGGTCGTGCTCGACGAGACGCTCAAACCCATCCAGGAATCCTCCGGCACCCTGTGGATCGAGCGTCCC
>NZ_JBGQKW010000119.1:0-5390 GCF_041499725.1 Sulfuricaulis sp. | reverse complement strand
TCAGATATTCACGCAGATTTTTAAGCATGTTGGATAATATCCTGATTTAAAAGTATTATCTTTATTCTTGATCGTTTTTGTCAAATTTTTCGCGGTGTTGCTGAACAGCCGTTAGTATGCCACGTAAAATGTTCATCTCGTTACGATCCAGTACAACCCGGTTGAACAGCCGCATCAAACGACGCATCAGCCGCCGCGGGTTGGCCGGGTCAAGAAAACCAATTTGCTGCAGCGCCTCTTCCAAGTGGCGGTAGAAGCGCTGCATGTCCTCGTCGCTTGCCGGTCTGTCACCTTCAACCGAATCCACCAGGGTCGCTGACGAGCCAGACAGCCCCGCCCGGTGAATCTCGTAGGCAAGTATCTGTACAGCGCAGGCGAGATTCAGGGATGAATAATTCCTGTCGGCGGGAATGGTCGCTACGAAGTGGCATCGGTCCAGTTCCGCATTGAGCAGTCCGGTGCGCTCCTGTCCAAAAAGCAATGCTACCGGACCCAACTGCGCCCCATCCACCAGCCGGTGTGCACTGGATTCCGGGTCAAGACTGGGCCATTCAATGCGACGCTGGCGCGCACTCGTGCCGATGACGAGATGGCAATCCTTGAGCGCTTCATCGAGCGAGGCGCAGATCACCGCATTCTCAAGCACATCGTCCGCGCCGACGGCGCGGTCAGTGGCATCGGTACTGGGGAAATCTTCGGGAGCCACCAGATACAGGTGATTCAGGGACATATTTTTCATGGCGCGCGCAGTCGCGCCGACATTGCCCGGATGGGTTGGACGGACCAGAACGATGCGGATGTTCGATAGAAACATGAATCATCCTGTATTGAGATTGACGCCTATTCTACAAGCTTCGGCCTCGGGCTTCCGCTTTCAACCTGTGGTCCGGACCATTACAATGCATGCCTACATCCGGCGCATCCCCGCATAAGCCAGCCCGTCAGGAAAAATCCATGCATCCCATGCTGAATATGGCGGTCAAGGCCGCACGCAGTGCCGGCCAAATCATCATGCGCCACCTCAATCAACTGGATCGTCTGACCGTTGAGAGCAAGGGCCGCAAGGATTTTGTAAGCGAAGTGGACCGGATGGCGGAAAATGAAATCATCCGCATCCTGCATGCCGCCTATCCGAATCATGGCTTCCTCGGGGAAGAATCCGGCGTACAAGCCGGCGACGATTACGTGTGGGTCATCGACCCGCTCGACGGCACGACTAACTTCCTCCACGGCCTGCCGCATTTCGGCGTCTCAATCGCGCTCAAGTGCAAAGACCGTCTCGAACAGGCGGTGGTGCTGGACCCATCGCGTGACGAACTTTTCACGGCCTCGCGTGGCAACGGCGCGCAACTCAACGACCGCCGCATCCGCGTCAGCCGCGTCACGGATATGGAATACGCGCTGCTGGGCGCGGGCTTTCCGTTCCGGTCGCATCAATATATGGATGCCTGGATTAACACCCTGAAGGAATTCATGGTGAGCACGAGCGGCATCCGCCGTCCGGGTTCGGCCTCGCTCGACCTCGCGTACGTCGCCTGCGGGCGTTTCGACGGCTTCTGGGAAATTGGATTGAGCCCTTGGGACATGGCCGCCGGCGCGCTGCTGGTGCAAGAGGCCGGTGGATTCGTCAGCGACTTCGCCGGGGATCAGGGTTATCTTGAAAGCGGCAACATCATCGCCGGCAACCAAAAGATTTACGCCGAGATGCTGCGTCGCCTCCAGCCGCATCTGCCACCCGAGCTGTTGCGCTAGCCGCCGGATCCCGTGGCGCAGGGCATCGCCCGTTCGTATCGGGCACCGGGCGCTAGGTGCGCGGAAACTCTTTCAACACATCCGCAAAAACAATCGACTCGAAGACATTGCTATGTTCGAGGCGCTTCAACAGGCGAACCGTGCGTGTTCCCTTCCCCTCTTCCGCCAGCAACAGGTTGGTGCCGGGCATGAAGGCGCCGCGCGGCAGGAGCAACGTCGCCGGCCGGCGCAACACTTCAACCGCAGGTAAAAGCAGGGCGGGCTGATATTCGCGCTCGCTCGCAGGGCGAACCGGCGCCACCGCAACCGGAGCTGCACCGAAGGCCAGAAGCTCCACACCCATTTCGAGGTGATCGGCGTGAGGACTTTTCATCCAGCGAACCACGCCGGCACACCAGCGTCCAACTTCTTCCATCTGTTGAATACCTATCACGTCACCCACGCGCACGTACGTGCGCGCATCCCCATGTCGCACGAGCTGTAACCCTTTGGGCGCCGCATCTTTGATCTGCCAGCGGTCTACCCGGAAAATTCCGCTCGAAGTGATTGTGATATCGGCAGTCTCCGCCGCCGGAGACGGCAATATTTTTTCAGCCGGCTCATCGAGTGCAATAAATTCCTCGTCCTGATTCACCTCGTGGGAAATATCCTCCTCGATATGCGCCGGTAAAATAAATCGGTCGTCGGACATATCATGGGAGCTTTCCATGACCGGCGGCGAAAATGTTTTCTGGCCGCTGGCAAAAAAATGCAGCGCCGGAATCCCGGCACACACGAATGCCGGACCGCCGCGCTGAATGCGCGAATACTGCCGTCGCGGAACCTGACCCCAGGAACGCTGCATGCGTTGCAGCATCTCCAGACACATCGTATCGAGGCAATCGAGCCCAATCGAAAGTGTGCGGGCGCTGTCGCCCTGCTGCAGGCGCTGAATGAAAAACTGGATCGTGCGCAGCAGCTCAACGGCGTCGAGCAAGCGCAGGCCCTGATCCGGCTGGAACTGTACGTCGCGCGGGAACGGCACCGGTGGCGAGTCCGTCGTCAGATCAATCAAAAAATGTCCAGCGGGATGCGGTACCTCAAGGTTGTCACGCAGCGCGGCCTTGGCGCCCCAGTGGTACAGGAAGCGCTGCACATGACGGCATTCGTTCTGCGGCAACTGGTAAGGATTGCTCAGACCCAGTAGAAGAACACGAATGTAGTCATGCTCGAGCGTGGTTTTTGCGGCAACCGGCATGGCCATCTCCACCACCTCCGTCTCAAGACCGTGTTCCGCTGCATAACGATAGATGGCATGAATCTCACGCCAGACCTCTGACGGATAGGGCATGTAGACCTGGTAGGAGTGCAGCAGCATTTCACCGAGGTAGTGCATGGCGCGCACAAGCGCGCGCGCGCGCAGTGACTTCTTGCCCCAGCGCAACCGCTGCTGTTCCATGTCGTGCAGGCAGACTTTGTAGCCGTAGGCCATTTCCATGTGCAACTGGCGTATGAATTCCGCCAGTTGCCGTTTCTTCGGTGTCAGGGGGAGCGCGGCGCGGGAAAAATAGGGCTCAAGCGCGGCAGTGACAGAGGCGACCGGATTGCAGTACAACTCCATCAACTCAAAACGGCAGGCGGCGTCCAATTCCTGGCGGTTGAGTGTATAAAGGGCCTGATAGATTTCCCGCGCCGATTCGGCGCTATCGGCAAGCGGCAGCGAGGCGAGCCAGGCGCGCGCGTATTTCGGATCGGTTTCGGCCATCCAGGCTGAAACCCGCTTTGCCGGCATTGAAAGAGTGAATCCCGTCACTGATGACTCCGTGGCGTTGGGCCTGGGTATTTCCGAATACTATCAACTGATTATATAGCATATGCGCGGCAAATCCGGGTGCCGGCTCTGGCGATTGTATGGAAGAATTCCACGTAATTAACGACTTACGGGCGATCAAAAGGCGTCCCCGCTTATTCCACGTATTCGGCTGCGCGTGTATCATTCGGCGCGTTTTATAATGTTTCATAATTTTAGCGGAGATGGTCGATGACTTATGTGGTTACTGAAAGCTGCATCCGCTGCAAATACACGGATTGCGTGGAGGTCTGCCCGGTGGACTGTTTCCACGAAGGACCGAATTTTCTGGTTATCGACCCAGACGAATGCATCGATTGCACCCTGTGCGTACCGGAGTGCCCCGTAAACGCCATCTTCGCGGAAGACGACCTGCCGGAAGACCAGAAGCAGTTCACTCAGATCAACGCCGAGCTCACGAAAAAATGGCCGGTCCTCACCGAGAAAAAACCCGCGCCGCCGGACGCCGCCGAGTGGGAAGACAAGCCCGACAAACTCAAGTACCTTGAGCGCTGAAGCAGCGACCCGGCAAATTCCGTATCCTCATCGGCTCGCTGCAACGGGTGCCCACTCGCGCCAACCGCCCAACAGTGGAAAATATAGCCCCAAGCGGATTGGCCGGGCATCGATCTTACCCATCAACGCCGCGTAACGCTCAAGCTGCGCCGCATAGCGTTCGCGCTCACGGTCGAGAAATTCATCCAGTCTTCCACCCTCATGGGAACTCGCCTTGTAATCGATGATCCAGCGCACGCCCTTATCGTCAACGAACGTTCGATCAAGAATCGCATTCACAATTTCTCCATCAATAATACCACTCAGCGCATACTCACCATGCGCATCTGAATGCGCTTGATCCAGGATCCAGCGCCCGCGCTCATCCGACAGCGTCCGCGTTAGAGCCGCCTCGGCACGAGCGACCGCCGCATCAAGTTGTGCCGGCGGCACACCTTCCTCCGCCAGGCGCCTGGCGAGTGCCGGCCGCAACTTTCCTATACGTTCCTGGTCCCAGTTTTCGAGCCCATCGCGCTCAATGTGCTGCAGGACCCAGTGGACCAAGGTACCCACGTGACGGATCACTTCCCGCGCCCACTCGAATTCCACACGCGGCAGAGCCTCCCTCGCTTCGATCACCGCTTCGCCCTCGTTCCACGCTACCGGTGCCGGAATGGCGGGCAATTGCCAACTTATCGGTAACCTCCTGAGCAATGCCCGCGGTGGATCCGCTAAAACATCGGCAACGGCATTTCCCCGTTCATCCGCCGACATTTCGTTCAGGGCCTTGTCAAACTCTGGCCGCACTTCCTCCCAGAGATGGTACAGGAGCGAACTCGGGGGCGGCGGCGTCACTTCCCGCGCTCCGTTCTTCTCGCTCACGGCCACGTGGCCCAGGAGATGCAGTCGGTCGATCGCGCGTGTCGCGGCAACATACAATACGCGCCCATCTTCGTAACGGCTCTTGGTGTCATCGAATTGCCTGAGAAAACTGAAAATCGGTTCGGCGTCCTTCCCGCTCTCCCGGATCGGCGCGAGCAAGAGGTCGACTGCGCGTGCACGCGGGTTCGGTCGCTCCGCCCAAGTGAGCAACCGTGATTCATTGGGTGGTGGTTTTCGTCCGAGACCCGGAACGATCACCGTGTGGAACTGAAGCCCCTTGGCCTTGTGGATAGTCATGAGCTGAAGCTGCTCCGTTGCCTCGACATCGGGCAGGGCAAACAGCTTCTCTACCCGCTCCGCCAGCACGTCGAGCTCTACGAGATCGCCGGCCACCTCAAGCTCCTCGAGCAGATCGAGATAGGCCAGTGCATCC
>NZ_JBGQKW010000118.1:0-5515 GCF_041499725.1 Sulfuricaulis sp. | reverse complement strand
GCCTACAACGCGGGCGAAGGCAAAATCGGGCGCATGATGAAATACAACGAGCGCAAGGGAAAATCCACGGATTACGAGTACCTCAAGCTCAAGCGCGAGACGCAACATTACGTGCCGAAGCTCATGGCCATGGTCAGGATCGTCGCCGACCCGGACAAGTACGGCGTGAAGCTGGCCAGCATTCCGAACGAACCCTATTTTGCAACGGTCGAGACCGGCTCGCAGATTGACCTCGGCGTGGTGGCCAGACTGGTGGACATGCCGGTGGACGACCTGCACGACATCAATCCCGGCTACACGCGCTGGGCCACCGACCCCAACGGTCCGCACCAATTGCTGGTGCCGGCTAACAAGAAAGATGCCCTGATCGCGGGACTGAGCAACTTGCCGGAAGAGGAAAGGGTTCAGTGGCTTCACCATGTCGTCAAACGCGGCGACAGCCTGCATGAGATCGCGCGCCATTATGGCGTCACCGTACCGGTGGTCCGCACCGCCAACAGCCTGCGTAGCAACCTTTTGCGCAGCGGCCAGGACCTGCTGATTCCGATTTCCGCCCGTCCGTTGAAGCCGGAAGTGATTCGCACCGCCTACCGCGCTTCGACTTCACGTGCCGCCCAAGGCGAGCCGGTCATTCACCGCGTGCGCCGCGGCGAGACCCTGTCGAGCATCGCGCGCCGCTACAACGTGGTGGCTGGCCAATTGGCGAAGTGGAACCTCATGCAGATGAGCGATGTGCTGCGTCGCGGGCAGAAGCTCAAAATCTGGACCGGCGGTACCCCGACCGCCTCGATCGAAGTCTCCACGCCGAACGGCTAGCCGTTCCGTTTTCTTTTAGTTCTTCCCCGTCGTGAACAGATGGCAACGCGCCTCATGCGTGCCGCTGAATTCCGTTGTCGCGGGATATTGCCGGCGACAGATATCCATCGCCTGCGGACAGCGCGGATGGAAATGGCAGCCCGCCGGAGGATTGCTCGGCGAGGGCATGTCACCCTGCAGGCGGATGATGGTGCGGCGGTCCTTCGCCTCGATCACCGGCACCGCCGACAACAGCGCTTCAGTGTACGGGTGCTTCGGACTCTCCAGCACCTCGTCCACGCGCCCGCGTTCCACGATGCGCCCGAGATACATGACCGCCACCTCGTGCGCCAGGTACTCCACCACCGACAGGTTGTGCGTGATGAAGAGGTAGCTTAAACCCAGATCGTCCTGCAGGCCCTTAAGCAGGTTCAGGACCTGGGCCTGGACGGACACATCGAGCGCGCTGGTGGGCTCGTCGCACACGATCAGCTCCGGTTCGACCGCCAGCGCCCGCGCGATGCTGATGCGCTGGCGCTGACCGCCGGAAAACTCATGCGGGTAGCGCTGACGCGCCTCGGACGGCAATCCGACCTGTTGCAGCAGTTCCGCCACCCTGACCTGCCGTTCCACACGGTTGGCACCGATATCCTGGGCGCGCATGCCCTCTTCCAGGATCTCGCCGACCAGCATGCGCGGGTCGAGCGAGGCATAAGGATCCTGGAAAATAATTTGGAAGTGGCGTCGCAACGGCCGCAATTCATTTCCCTTCAGTTGCGTGAGTTCCCGGCCGTTGTACACCACGCGTCCCGCCGAGGGTGGCACCAGTTGCAAAATGCCCTTGCCGACGGTGGTCTTGCCGCAACCGGATTCGCCCACGAGCGCCAGCGTGCGGCCGCGCGCGATGTCCAGCGATACTCCGTCGACCGCCTTCACGTGACCCACGACATGCTGGAACACACCCTTGGTTATCGGGAAATGCACCTTGAGGTCGGCCACGTGCAACAGCGTTTCACCTGCCTTGCCGGTATCTGCTTTCGGTGCCTTTCTGGTTGTACGGCGGGATTTGACCGTCGAGGGTGGCGCCGAAACAGTGTCATCGTACAGGTGGCAGCGTACACCCCGGCTGTTCTGCGTCGTCCAGCCAGGGACTTTCTTGCGGCAGAGTTCCCAGGCCTGATCGCAGCGGTCGGCAAACCGGCAGCCGCGGAATGTCTGCCGCAGCGATGGTACGCTGCCGGCGATCACCTCCAGCGCCGCGCCGCGCTGCCCGCGTCCGGGGATGGAGCGGAACAGCTTGCGCGAATACGGATGCTTGGGTGAAGCAAAGAACTGTTTGCGCGAAGCGGATTCAACTATCTGCCCCGCGTACATGACGGATACACGATCGGCCATCTCCGCCACCACGCCGAGGTCGTGGGTGATGAGCAGTATCGCCATGCCGGTCTTTTTCTGCAGCTCCCTGAGCAAGCCCAGGATCTGCGCCTGGATCGTGACGTCGAGCGCCGTGGTCGGTTCGTCCGCGATCAGCAGGTCGGGCTGCGCCGCCAGCGCCATGGCGATCATGACGCGCTGCTTCATGCCGCCAGAGAGTTGATGCGGATACTCGTCGTAGCGCCGGTCGGCATCGGCAATGCCGACCGCGGCCAGCAGTTCCGCTACCTTGGCGCGACATTGCTTACGTGTCTGCCTGTCGGCCGCGGGCAGCGCTTCGCTGATCTGCTCGCCGATGGTCAGTACCGGGTTGAGCGAGGTCTGCGGCTCCTGGAAGATCATGGCAATGCGCTTGCCGCGAATATTGCGCATGTCGCGTTCGGGCAGCGTCAGCACGTCCTGATCGTCCAGACGCACGCTGCCAGCGGCGATGTGGCCGGCGGGTTGTGGCACAAGCTGCAGCAGCGACAGGGCCGAGATCGATTTGCCACAGCCGGATTCGCCGAGCAGTGCCAGCGTCTCGCCGCGCGCTATATGGAAGTCGATGCCGTCCACCGCACGCACCATGCCTTCCGGCGTGTCAAACCAGGTCTTGAGACCTTCGACTCTGAGCAGTTCTTTAGTGCTCATGGCGCCTCCAGAGGCGATGGCAGGTCGAGCGGCCTTCGGCCGTGTTTGTAGGCTTCGTTCCCTGCGCGTGGTTTTGTGTCGCCTGCGGCGACGCATACTTGTGGGTGGCTGACCCACGGCAGGTTCCTTTTCTTTGCTCGTGCAAAGAAAAGGAACCAAAAGAAACACGCCCCGGTCGCTTCGCCGCTCGCATACATCGCTCGCGGTACCCTGCGCGCCTCGCTTCAGCCGGGCGCTCGCCTAACTCGCCGGGCGCACACAACGCGCCTCGGGCTCGATCAAAAATCTCGCGAAGACTCCCGGCCTTGCTCGGTGCTCGGATCGCTTCGACGGGGGTGGGAGCAACCCACCTCAGGCCGATACGCAGAGGTGTTTTCAAACCCCCCTTGGTCAAGCCGAGTGACGCGTGAAGCCGAAGCACGGGCCCGCAGAGGCGCGGGCGGGAAGCCCGCGCGTGCGCATCCGGCGCAGGGATGCGCCGTATGCGCACCCCCTGAGGCAAACGCGGCGCGAGGGAACCCGCGGTGTTGGCGGGCGCCGACCAGGGGGTGCCCTTTCTTTTCGTCGCTTTTCTTTGGGCAAGCAAAGAAAAGCGACCCAGGGTGCAGGGGCGGAGCCACCCGCAATTAGGTTTTGAGTACGGCCGAAGGCCGCTCAACAATGAAGCATCAACATGTCGCATGCTTGTCACTTCCGCAACCTCGGATCAAACGCATCCCGTACCGCGTCGGAAAAAAGATTCGCCGACAACACGAGCCCGAACATGAACACAAACGCCGAGGCCAGACTCCACCAAACGACTGGCTCGCGCGCCATTTCCAGCCGCGCGCTGTTGATCATGTTTCCCCAGCTGTCCATGGTCGGGTCCACGCCCACCCCCACGTACGACAGCACCGCCTCGGCCAGCACCAGCCCGCTGAAATCCAGCACCACCGTAATGAGGATGATATGCATGACGTTGGGCAGGATATGACGCGCCATGACCGACGCGTGACTTGAGCCCAAAGCATGCGCGGCCTGCAGGTAATCCATCTCGCGCAGCTTCAAAGTCTCCCCGCGCAGCAGCCGGCACAGGCTGGTCCAGCTGGTCACGCCGAGGATCAGACACAGGAACAACAGCCGGATGTCGGCCCGCTCCGTCGCGCTATGGAACGAGTCGGGATGGTTGCCGACATAAACCTGCAGGCTAAGGATGGCGGCGGCGATCAGCAGCACGCCGGGAATCGAACTCAGTGTCGTGTAGGTGTACTGGATGACGTCATCCACCCAGCCGCGGAAATAACCGGCCATGATGCCGAACACGGCGGCGAACGGCAGCATCACCAGCGTGGTGAGCGTGCCGATCACGAGACCGGTGCGGATACTTTTCAGGGATTTGTAAAAGACGTCCTGGCCCACCTGGTCGGTGCCGAGGATGTGATAGACCTGCGAGAGGCTGACGACGTTCATGGTGAGCACAATCAAAATGCCCGTCGTCACCCAGACGGCGCGCCACGGTACTTGACTATCGCCGCGCACGAGTCGGCGAACCGCTTCAATCCACGATTCCATGCGCTCGCGCCACAACAACAGAAAACCCGCGACCAGCAGTATCCACAACGCTAGACCCGCCAGCGTGGCAAGGCCAACCCGCCGCGCAATGTCGGCCGCGCGCTCGTCCGGGTCTTGCAGATGCGCCCCGCCGTATAACAGGCGTGGATATTCCCGCGCGTGGCGACCGTCGGGATACTCCATGGTTTCCTTGGTGTAGGCCTGCACGGCAAACGGCGCGGAATAGGTTTTCTCCAGGCGCGTGCGTAGGCGTGTCGTCATCTTGTCCAGCAGACTCAATACCTCGTTCGAGTAGACCCGCTCACCCTGCATCTTGGTCTCAAGCAAAGGCCGGTAGTGCACCGAGTCCATGAGTCCCACGGCCACGTAGACCGACAAGATGACCAGGGAAGCCATGGCCATCGGCCGACGCGCTACCTGCCGCCAGGGCACACGTAGGTGCTCGTGGCGTAGGGTGTAGAACGCGAAGACAATCACCGACACCAGCAGCAGGTAGATCAGAAGATCGGTCCAGAGGAATTCGAGCTGGAATGGCATAGCGTCAGCTCAACCTCACGCGCGGGTCCACCAGCGTGTAGGTGATGTCGGTCAGGATCAGCCCCAGGATGTACAGCAGCGAGCCGAGGAACACCATGGCGCGCACGATGGCGAAGTCCTGCGAGTTGATGGCATCGATGGTATAGCTGCCCAGGCCGGGAATCCCGAAGAACGACTCCATGATCAGGCTGCCGGTGAACAGCAGCGGGATCACGACCACGACGCCGGTCAGAATCGGAATCATGGCGTTCTTGAGCACGTGACGGAACAACACGCGCAGTTCCGACAGACCCTTGGCGCGCGCGGTGCGAACGTAATCCTTGCCGATCTCCTCGAGAAAAAACGTGCGGTACAGACGCGTGCTCGAACCGATGCCGCTCACGACTCCGACCAATACCGGCAGCACCAGAAACTTGACCGCATCCACGCCGATGTCATAACCCGAGACCGGCACCAGGCGCAGCAGCATGCTGACCAGGTATTGCCCGCCGATGACGTAAAACAGCGCGGAGATGGACATCATGATGACGCACAGCACCACGCCGGCGGTGTCGAGATAACTACCGCG
>NZ_JBGQKW010000117.1:0-5528 GCF_041499725.1 Sulfuricaulis sp. | reverse complement strand
CGCGCCCCGGAAGATCTCCGGCGCCTGCTAAAAAACCAACCCTGATAATTTTCCACCGTTAACGATCCGCCACCCATGAGCGCCGTCTACGATTCTTCCGCCATTGAAGTCCTGACCGGCCTCGAGCCGGTGCGCCGCCGTCCGGGCATGTACACTCAGACCGACCGCCCGAACCATCTCGTCCAGGAAGTGGTCGACAACAGCGTGGACGAGGCCATCGCCGGCCACTGCAGCGCCATCGACGTTACGCTGCACGCCGACGGTTCGGTCTCGGTCGCGGACAACGGCCGCGGCATGCCAGTGGACAAGCACAAGGAGGAGGGTGTGTCGGGCGTCGAGGTGATCCTCACGCGCCTGCACGCGGGCGCCAAGTTCTCGAACAAGAATTACACCTATTCCGGCGGCCTGCACGGCGTGGGCGTTTCGGTGGTCAATGCGCTATCGCACAAGCTCGAGGTCACGGTGCGGCGCGACGGCAAGGAATACCGCATGTCCTACGCCGACGGGCAGAAGACTTCGGAATTGAAGGCGGTCGGCAAGGCGGAAAAAGGCGTCACCGGCAGCATCATCCGCTTTTGGCCCGACGCCCAGTTTTTCGACACGGTGAAATTCCACGTCCCGCGCCTGAAGCATGTGCTGCGCGCCAAGGCAGTGCTGTGTCCGGACCTGTACATCAGCTTCACGAACGAAGCCGACGCCAAGGACAATGAGGAGTGGCATTACGAGGACGGCCTCAAGGATTACCTCGAGACCCAGATCGAGGGCTGGGAATATCTTCCCGCCGAGCCCTTCGTCGGGCATCACAAGGGCGACGATGGCGAGGTGGACTGGGCGATTGTGTGGCTGCCGGCGGGTGGCGAGCCGATCATGGAAAGCTACGTCAATCTCATCCCGACCACGCAGGATGGCACGCATATCAACGGCTTCCGCGCCGGGCTGACCGACGCCATGCGCGAATTCTGCGAGTTCCGCGACCTGTTGCCGCGCGGCGTGAAGCTCGCGCCCGAGGACATCTGGGGCAAGTCGAGCTACGTGTTCGCGCTCAAGATGCGCGACCCGCAATTTTCGGGGCAGACCAAGGAACGGCTGACTTCGCGCGAAGCCGCTGGTTTAGTGCAGGGCGTGGCCAAGGATAGTTTCAGTCTGTGGCTCAACCAGCACGTAGCCGACGCCGAGAAGATCGCGGTGCTCGCGATCGAATCGGCGCAGGAGCGGCAGCGCGCCGATAAAAAGGTCGCGCGCAAGAAAATCGGCAGTGGCCCGGCCTTGCCCGGCAAGCTCGCGGATTGCGTGGCCCAGGACCTGTCGCGCACCGAGTTGTTTCTGGTGGAAGGCGACTCCGCCGGCGGCTCCGCCAAGCAGGCGCGCGACCGCGAATTCCAGGCGATTATGCCGCTGCGCGGCAAGATTCTGAACACCTGGGAAGTGGAATCCGCCGAGGTGCTCGGCTCGCAGGAAGTGCACGATATCGCGGTCGCGCTCGGCGTTGATCCGGGCTCGAGCAATCTCGAAGGCCTGCGTTACGGCAAGGTCTGCATTCTCGCTGACGCCGATTCCGACGGCGCGCACATCGCGACACTCTTATGCGCGCTGTTTGTGCGCCACTTCCGGCCGCTGGTGGCGGACGGCCGCGTGTGCGTCGCCATGCCGCCGCTGTACCGCATCGACGTGGGCAAGGAAATCCATTACGCGCTCGACGACGAGGAGAAAACGGCGATCCTCAAGCGTATCGAATCGAGCGGCTCGCGCGCCAAGCCGATGGTCACGCGCTTCAAGGGCCTGGGCGAGATGAACCCCGACCAGCTGCGCGTGACCACCATGGACCCGAAGACGCGTCGGCTGGTGCAACTGGATATCCAGTCCGGCGACAACACCAACAAGCTCCTCGACATGCTGCTCGGCAAGAAACGCGCGTCCGACCGCAAGAACTGGCTCGAGAAGAATGGCAACAAGGCGGAGGTCATCTAGTGCCGACCATCAAGACCGCCGTTGACGTCGCCGCCTCGCCTGAAATGGTGTGGCGCGTGCTGACCTATTTCCCCGATTACCCTAAATGGAACCCCGTCCTGGTTTCCATTCAAGGAAGTCTGTCGCCGGGCCAGCGCCTGAAGATCCAGGCACGCCTTCCAGGTCGTGAATATAAATTTTCGCCACGTGTCGTGAAGGTTATTCCTGCCACTGAACTGCGTTGGCGCCGCTGGCGGTTTATCGAAGGTGTCTTCGATCGCGAACAGGCGTTTTTCATCGTGCCGAACGGCATCAAAGGTGTCCGCTTCATCCAGAGAGAGCACTTCTCCGGTTTACTTGTATCGCTGGTAATGCCTTTTATCACCAAGAAAACACTCAAAGCCTTTAATCTGATGAATCTGGCGTTGAAGCGAACCGCCGAAGCGAAACGCTAATGGCAAAGAAACCCTCCAGCAAGGAAAACACCGCGGGCAAAAAATCCACGGGCAAGCGCGGCAAGTCGCAGCCGCTCGCGCGTCCGCGCGCCGCCTCGATCGAGCGCCTGCCGCTCGCGGCCTTCACCGAAAAAGCGTACCTGGATTATTCCATGTATGTCATTCTCGATCGCGCGCTGCCGAACATCTGTGACGGTTTGAAACCCGTGCAACGGCGCATCATCTACGCGATGTCGGAGCTCGGCCTCAACGCCGCCTCCAAGCACAAAAAATCGGCGCGCACCGTGGGTGACGTGCTCGGCAAATTCCATCCGCACGGCGACACCGCCTGCTACGAGGCCATGGTGCTCATGGCCCAGCCGTTCAGCTACCGCTATCCGCTCATCGACGGCCAGGGCAACTGGGGTTCACCCGACGATCCCAAGTCGTTCGCCGCCATGCGTTATACCGAGTCGCGGCTCACGCGCTTCGCGCAGATCCTGCTGTCCGAGCTCGAACACGGCACGGTCGACTGGACGCCCAACTTCGATGGCACGCTGCAGGAGCCGAAGATCATGCCGGCGCGCCTGCCGCACGTGCTGCTGAACGGCACCACCGGCATCGCCGTCGGCATGGCGACCGACATCCCGCCGCACAACGTGCGCGAGGTCGCTGCTGCCTGCGTGCACCTGCTCGAGGAGCCGGACGCCGGCTTCAAGGACCTGTTCAAGCACATCAAGGGCCCGGACTATCCCACCGAGGCCGAGATCATCACGCCCAAGAGCGAAATCCGCACGATGTACGAAACCGGCAACGGCTCGATCCGCGCCAGAGCCAAATGGGAAAGCGAGGACGGCGCCATCGTCATCACGGCACTGCCGTATCAGGTGTCGGGCTCCAAGGTCATCGAACAGATCGCCCAGCAGATGCAGCAGAAGAAGCTGCCCATGGTCGAAGACCTGCGCGACGAGTCCGACCACGAGAATCCGACGCGCCTGGTGATCATGCCGCGTTCCAACCGCATCGATCCGGTGGAACTGATGTCGCATCTGTTCGCGACCACCGATCTCGAGCACAGCTACCGTGTGAACATGAACATGATCGGCCTCGACGGCCGGCCGCGGGTGTACAACCTCAAGGACCTGCTCAAGGAGTGGATCAAGTTCCGCATCGAGACCGTGCGCCGGCGGCTCACGCACCGGCTCGAACGCGTTACAGCGCGGCTGCACATCCTCGACGGCCTGCTGATCGCTTATCTGAATCTGGACGAAGTGATCCACATCATCCGTAACGAGGACGAGCCCAAGCCCAAGCTCATCAAGCGCTTCAAGCTGACGGAAATACAGGCCGAGGCGATCTTGGAGACCAAGCTGCGGCACCTGGCCAAACTCGAAGAAATGAAAATCCGCGGCGAGCAGGACGAGCTGACACGCGAGCGCCTTCACCTGGAAAAAACGCTCAAGTCCGCGCGGCTGCTGAAGCAACTGGTACGCGACGAGATTATCGAGGACGCCAAGGAATTCGGTGACACGCGCCGCTCGCCGCTTATCGAGCGCGAAGCCGCGCAGCAGATCGACCAGACCGCGCTGCTGCCGACCGAGCCGATTACCGTGGTGCTGTCCGAAAAGGGTTGGGTGCGCGCCGCCAAGGGCCACGAGATGAACCCCAAAACGCTCGATTACAAGGCCGGCGATAAATTCCACCAGGCGGCGCGCGGCAAGAGCAATCAACTGGCGGTATTTATCGATTCCACCGGCCGCACCTATTCGCTGCCCGCACACAAACTGCCCTCGGCGCGTGGTCATGGCGAGCCGCTTTCGAGCAGTCTCAATCCGCCTCCCGGCGCAACCTGGGCCGGCGTGATGATGGGCAATCCCGAGGACTTGTACTTGCTCGCGACCGATGCCGGTTATGGCTTCGTCGCCAAGCTCGAGGACCTGGTCGCGAACAAGAAAGCCGGCAAGGCAGTGCTCAAGGCGACGAAGGGCGCGAAAGTACTCATGCCGCAGCTCGTGACCGATATTAAAAAAGATTACCTCGCGGCGGCCACGACCACCGGCCAGATGCTGGTGTTCAAGGTCAAGGAACTGCCGCAGATGCCGAAGGGCAAGGGCAACAAGATCCTGAACGTTCCCACGGCGAAGTTTGCCAAGGGCGAGGAGGCCATTGCCGGTGTTGTTGTTTTCGGCGAGGGCCAGACACTGGTGGTCCATACCGGCAAGGGCGAGTTGACGGTTTCACCGGAGGAAGTTGATCTCTACGAGGGTGAGCGCACGCAGCGCGGTGGGAGATTGCCGAAGGGATATCAGGAAGTGAAGGGAATTGAAGTGGCGCAGTAAAAGTATTTCCGCCCCCTCAAATTAAATTATCGTCATCCCCGCGAAAGCTACGTTTTTTTGTCATGCCCGCGGAGGCGGGCATCCAGGGTGCAGAGGCGGAGCCACCCGCTATCAGCCTCTTAACCCGTGCGCGTAGCGCACACGAAACATTCCCGTCAACCCCAATTGGGTTGCTGCGTTAAACTTGTCCTGATGCAACCAACAAATGGAGTCTTTTTTCATGAAACTAAACATCCGTTCTCTTGTTTTAATCCCGGCCTTCCTGGGCCTATTCGCAGGCGTGGCGTTGGCCGATGACGCCGCTGGCAAGCCCGGGCCGGCACCCAATCGTCAGCAGTGGTGCGCCGACAACCCGCAGAAGTGCCAGGAGATGAAAACGCGCATGCAGGAAAAATGCGCGCAGGACCCGAAGCGCTGCGAGGAGACGAAAGCCCGCATGGCGGAGCGCAAGGCCAAATGCAAGGCCAATCCCGAGGAGTGCCAGAAGCAGCGCGAGCAGATGAAGTCGCACCGCGCCGAAATGCGCGCCAAGTGCGAGGCCAACCCGGAAGAGTGCAAGAAAAGACGCGAGGAGATGCGCGAGCACCGCGAGAAGTGCCGTGAAAATCCGGACAGTTGCAAACGCCCTGGCCGTGACATGGCGCCGGCGGGAAAACCGAGCACATAACGTAAAGTCTCAACAATTAGGGAACCTTTAATCAAGTTTCCCGTTCGCCCTGAGCTTGTCGAAGGGCGAACGGGAAATGCCGTAAATGGCAGACGATTCGTCCGTTCGTGGTTCGACGGGCTCACCACGAACGGACTTAAT
>NZ_JBGQKW010000116.1:0-5562 GCF_041499725.1 Sulfuricaulis sp. | reverse complement strand
TTAGTTGACTAGTTTACTTTCGGATCGAGCTCGCCCTTGGCGTAACGTGTCGTCATCGCTTCGAGCGACAGCACCTTGATCTTGCTCGCCTGGCCGGCGCAACCAAAGACCTGGTAGCGCTGCTTGCAGATTTCCTTCATGCCCTTGGTCGAGGCGGCAAGCCACTTGCGCGGATCGAATTCCTTCTTGTTCTCGGCGAGGAACTTGCGCACCGCGCCGGTCGAGGACATGCGTAGGTCGGTGTCGATGTTGACCTTGCGCACGCCGTGCTTGATGCCCTGTACGATCTCTTCCACCGGCACGCCGTAGGTTTCGCCCATATCGCCGCCGAAGGTGTTGATGATCTTCAACCATTCCTGCGGGACCGAGCTCGAACCGTGCATCACCAGGTGCGTGTTCGGAATGCGCTTGTGGATCTGCTTGATGCGCTCGATGGCGAGGATGTCGCCGGTCGGCGGGCGGGTGAACTTGTAGGCGCCGTGACTGGTGCCGATGGCAATGGCAAGCGCGTCGACCTTGGTCTTCTTCACGAAGTCGGCGGCCTCGTCCGGGTCGGTCAGTAGCTGCGAATGATTGAGCTTGCCCTCGGCGCCGGAGCCGTCTTCTTCGCCGGCCATGCCGGTCTCCAAGGAACCCAGGCAGCCCAGCTCGCCTTCCACCGAAACGCCGCAGGAATGCGCCATGTCGACGACACGCTTGGTGACGTCGACGTTGTATTCATAGGTGGCCGGCGTTTTCATGTCCTCTTTCAGCGAACCGTCCATCATCACCGACGAAAATCCGAGCTGGATGGAACGCTGGCACACCGCCGGCGAGGCGCCGTGATCCTGGTGCATGACGACCGGGATATGCGGCCATTCCTCGATCGCGGCCAGGATCAGGTGGCGCAGGAACGGCGCGCCGGCGTATTTGCGCGCACCGGCCGAGGCCTGCACGATCACCGGGCTGTCGGTTTCGTGCGCCGCTTCCATGATGGCGCGCATCTGTTCGAGATTGTTGACGTTGAATGCCGGCACCCCGTAAACATGCTCGGCGGCATGATCCAGAAGTTGGCGAAGAGTGACTAGGGCCATAAATCCTCCTAAAACGTTTGGCGATTAATTATTAACTGAAATCAAAATTCCGGCAGATTCCCCACCATGGCGATCTTCATGGCGTTGGTTCCCCCCATCACACCCGTCAAATCGCCCTTGGTGATAATGACCAGGTCGCCGTCACGCACAGTGCCCCGGCGGCGAAGTTCATCGATCGCCTCTTTGTTGACAGTCGCGTGATCCGACGTTTTGACTTCGAATGCGACGGGGTATACGCCGCGGTAAAGACTGACCTTTCTACGCGTCTCGACTTGGCTCGTCAAGGCGTAGATCGGCACCGCCGAACTGATGCGCGACATCCACAAAACAGTAGACCCAGATTCTGTAAGGGCGGCGATGGCCTTCACCGCGAGATGGTTGGCGGTATACATGGCGGCCATGGCGATGGCCTCGTCGACGCGCCTGAACATGGCGCGCATGCGATGCGCGGACATGGTGACATCGGGCTCCTGCTCGGCCACGAGGCAGACCCGGTCCATGGCCGAGACCGCCGCCACCGGATGCTTGCCGACGGCGGTCTCCGCCGACAGCATCACCGCGTCGGTGCCGTCGATCACGGCGTTGGCGACATCGGACACCTCGGCGCGCGTGGGGATCGCATTTTCAATCATCGACTCCATCATCTGCGTCGCGGTGATCGACACCTTGTTGCGTTCCCGCGCCATCCTGATCAGCCGCTTCTGAATCGGCGGCACGGCGGCATCGCCTATCTCGACACCGAGATCGCCGCGCGCAATCATGATCGCATCCGCGGCATCGATGATCGACTCGATGTTGGTGACCGCCTCAGCCCGCTCGATCTTGGCGATGATCCCGCCGTGACCTCCGGCCGCGCGCAACAACTGCCTGGCCTCGTTCACGTCATCGGCGCTGCGCGGGAAGGAAATGGCGACGTAATCGGCCTGCATCTTGGCGGCCGCGCGGATGTCTTCGCGATCCTTGTCGGTCAGCGCCTTGGCCGTCAGGCCGCCGCCCTGGCGATTAATGCCCTTGTGGTTCGAGAGTTCTCCGCCGACCACCACGCGGCAGATCACCTTGCTGCCGTCCACCTTGTCCACCCATAACACGATGCGTCCGTCGTCGAGCAGCAGGGTCGCGCCGCGTACGACGTCCTGTGGCAGGGCCTTGTACGTGATACCCACGCGCTCCTGGGTGCCGGCTTCGAGCGGATGGTCTACGTCTAGAATGAACGTCTCGCCTTCCTGCAACGTGATCCGGCCGGTCTTGAATTTGCCGATCCGGATTTTCGGCCCTTGCAGATCCACGATGATGCCGATTTCGCGCCCGTGCGCCTTGGCGCGCTCGCGCACGGTCTCGGCGCGCTGCATGTGAATCTCGTGCCCCTCATGCGAAAAGTTGAGGCGCACCACATCCAGGCCGGCCTCGATCAGCTTGTCGATGACCTTCGGATCTTCGGTGGCCGGACCGAAGGTGGCGACGATTTTGGTTCTACGATGCAGATAAAATCCTTTGAAACCGCCGGCCGGTGCCGGCGGTTTTCGTTGGCTTATTTCTTCGCCCGTTCTTCGAGCATGGCAACCGCGGGCAGTTTCTTGCCCTCGAGAAATTCGAGGAACGCGCCGCCGGCGGTCGATATGTAGGACACCTTGTCGTAAATTCCGTACTTCTGGATCGCCGCGATGGTATCGCCACCGCCGGCCAGGGTAAACGCCTTGGTTTTGGCAATCGCGTCGGCGATAGTCCGGGTGCCGGCGCCGAACTGGTCGAATTCGAATACGCCCACCGGCCCGTTCCATACCACGGTGCCGGCCTTCATGATGATGTCGGCCAGCTGCTGCGCGCTCTTCGGCCCGATGTCGAAGATCATGTCGTCATCGGCCACGCTGCCGGAGTCTTTCAATACCGCCTTCTCGTTGGCGTCGAACTTCTTGCCCACGACCACGTCCACGGCGATCGGAATGGTCGCGCCGCGCTTGCTCATCTTCTCCATGAGCATCTTCGCGGTCGGAATGAGGTCGGCCTCGGCCAGCGATTTGCCGATCTTCTTGCCGCTTGCCGCGAGGAAGGTGTTGGCGATGCCGCCACCGACCACGAGCTGGTCGACTTTCTCGGACAGCGACTCGAGCACGGTAAGCTTGGTCGAAACCTTGGAGCCGCCGACGATCGCCACCATCGGACGCTTCGGATCGAGCAGCGCCTTGGTCAGCGCCTCCAGTTCCTCGGTGAGCAGGATGCCGGCGCAAGCGACGGGGGCGAACTTGGCGACGCCGTGGGTCGAGCCCTCGGCGCGGTGCGCGGTGCCGAACGCGTCCATCACGAAGACGTCGCACAGGGCCGCGTACTTCTTGGCGGTCTCGTCGACGTTCTTCTTCTCACCCTTGTTGAAGCGTACATTCTCGAGCAGCACCAGTTCGCCCGCGGCGACGTCGAAACCGCCGTTGATCCAGTCCTTCACCAGACGCACCGGCCTGCCGAGCTTCTTCGAAAGATCGTCGGCCACGGGTTTGAGCGAGTTCTCCTCGCTGTATTCTCCCTCGGTCGGACGGCCGAGGTGCGACATCACCATCACCTTGGCGCCGGCCTTGAGGCAGCGATTAAACGTCGGCAGTGAAGCGCTGATGCGGGCGTCGGACGTGACCTTGCCGTCCTTCACCGGCACGTTGAGGTCGGCGCGGATCAGCACGCGTTTGCCCTTGAGGTCGAGATCGGTCAGCTTGATAACGGACATATTTCAAACCCTAAAAGATTTTTAGACCGCCAAGGTGCCAAGAAAACCCAGAATTAATTTCTAATTTCCTGATTCTTGGCGTCTTGGCGGTGAGATGTTTTTACTTGGCGACGTGCTGCACGAAGCGCAGCATGTTGCAGGTGTAGCCATACTCGTTGTCGTACCAGGCCACCACCTTGACGAAGGTGTTGTCCAGGGCGATGCCGGCTTCAGCGTCGAAGATCGACGGCAGGCTCACGCCGCGGAAGTCGGTGGACACCACTTTCTCGTCGGTGTAGCCGAGCACGCCCTTGAGCTCGCCTTCCGAGGCCTTCTTCATGGCCGCGCAGATCTGCTCATAGCTGGCTTCCTTGTTCAGTTCCACGGTCAGGTCGACCACCGACACGTCCGAGGTCGGCACGCGGAACGCCATACCGGTGAGCTTCTTGTTGAGCTCCGGCAGCACCTTGCCCACGGCCTTGGCCGCGCCAGTCGAGGACGGGATGATGTTTTCCAGGATGCCGCGTCCGCCGCGCCAGTCCTTGGTGGACGGACCGTCAACGGTCTTTTGCGTCGCGGTGGCGGCGTGCACGGTGGTCATCAGGCCGCGCTTGATGCCGAAGTTGTCGTGCAGCACCTTGGCGACCGGCGCCAGGCAGTTGGTGGTGCAGGAGGCGGCGGAAACGATCTTCTCGCCGGCGTACTTGGTGTGGTTCACGCCGTACACGAACATCGGGGTCTCGTCCTTGGACGGGGCCGACTGCACGACCTTCTTGGCGCCGGCGGCGAGGTGCTTCTCGCAGGTTTCCTTGGTCAGGAACAGGCCGGTGGATTCGATCACGATGTCGGCGCCGACTTCGCCCCACTTCAGTTCGGCCGGATCTTTCACCGCGGTCAGGCGGATTTTCTTGCCGTTGACGATCAGGTTGTTGCCTTCGACCCTGATGTCACCCTGGAAGCGGCCATGCACGGAGTCGTACTTCAGCATGTAAGCCAGATAGCTGGGCTCGAGCAGGTCGTTGATGGCGACGATCTCGATGTCTTTGAAGTCCTTCGCGACCGCGCGGAACACCATGCGGCCGATGCGGCCGAACCCATTGATACCGACTTTGATTGCCATGACCAAATCTCCAGAAAGTTAAAGTTAAAATCTTTGAACCGCCAAGGACGCCAAGTTTTTTAAATTAAAATTGCTTTTCTTGGCGTTCTTGGCGGTTCGAAATTAGTTACAAAATCTCTTCCACCACTTTCGCGACGTTCTCGCCGGTGAAGCCGAAATATTTGAACAGCGCGCCGGCCGGGGCGGATTCGCCAAAGCGGTTGAGACCCACGACCTTGCCGTCGAGCCCGACATACTTGTACCAACCGTCGGTGACGCCCGCCTCGACCGCCACGCGTTTCACGCCCTTGGGCAGCACGGATTCGCGCCAGACGGCGTCCTGGGCGTCGAACGTATCCGTGGACGGCATCGACACCACGCGCACCTTCTTGCCCTTGGCGGCGAGCAGCTTCTGCGCCTCCACGGCGATGCCGACCTCGGAGCCGGTGGCGATAATCACGGCCTGCGGCTTGCCGCCTTCGGCTTCGGACAACACGTAGCCGCCACGGCGAATGGCCGCCAGCTGCGCGGCGTCGCGCTTCTGGTGCGTCAGGTTCTGGCGCGAGAAGATCAGGATCGTCGGGCCCTGCTTGCGCTCGATGGCAAACTTCCAGCACACCGCCGATTCCACCGCGTCGCACGGACGCCATACCGACATGTTCGGAATCAGGCGCAAGGTCGCGGTCTGTTCGACCGCCTGG
>NZ_JBGQKW010000115.1:0-5670 GCF_041499725.1 Sulfuricaulis sp. | reverse complement strand
TGCCGAGGCATATCCAACGCCCAGGTCCACTCCGATACGGATTTCCGGAAGCCGCATGACGGCGAGCCCCTTGGCCTCGGCGTAATCGGCATCGAGGGCGCCGTTACGTACGACACGCACCTCGTTGAGATGAATCGCCACCTTGCTGACATCGAGCTGCGCTATCGGCGCGCGCCCGATGGCCGCCAGGATGCGGCCCCAGTTGGGATCGCTGGCAAAAAATGCGGTCTTCACCAATGGCGAATGAGCGATGGTGTAGGCTACCTCAAGACAGTCGGATTCGCTGCGCCCGCCACGTATTTCGATCGTGATGAATTTGGTCGCACCCTCCGCGTCGCGCACGATAGCCTGCGCCAGATCCGTGAACACCTCCGTGATGGTGTGCAGGAAGGCCGCATGGGCTTCGCCTTCCGCATGATCGATCAAGGGATTACCCGCAGCGCCTGTCGCCAGCAATACACAGGCATCGTTGGTGGAAGTATCGCCGTCCACGGTAATGCGATTGAATGAATCATTGGCCGCCGCGATAACACAGGCCTGGAGAACCGCTGGAGTCACGGCGGCATCGGTGGCGACAAATGCCAACAGGGTCGCCATGTCAGGCCGGATCATGCCAGCACCCTTGGCGATGCCGGTCACCGTCACCGTGTGCGAACCGACGCGGGTCTTGCGCGAACTGCCCTTGGGCACGGTGTCGGTGGTCATGATGCCGTGCGCCGCTTCCGCCCAGCCGTTTTCATTGAGCGCGGCCTGGCAGGCCGGAAGACCGGCGATGATCCGTTCCCGCGGAAAACGCTCGCCGATGACGCCCGTGGAAAAAGGCAGGATTTCTTCGGCGCGACAGCCAATTTGCCTGGCCAGGGCTGCGCAGCAGGCACGCGCATCCTCGAGACCCGGATCGCCGGTGCCGGCGTTGGCAAAGCCGGTATTGATGAGCAGCGCGCGCGGAATGGCTTTGGCCAGATGCTCGCGCGCCACGATGACCGGCGCGGCGCAGAAGCGGTTCTTGGTAAACACGGCGGCGGCATGCGTGCCCGGTGCGCACTCGATCAGCACCAGATCGCGCCGGTCTTGCTTGCGGATGCCGGCGGCAACAGTGCCGAGACGTATGCCGGCAATGGATCCGAGGGAAGGTAAACCGTGTAAGCCAACCGCCATGGGTCAGGCCAGTTTGCCGTGGCAATGCTTGTACTTCTTCCCGGAGCCGCAGGGACAAGGCTCGTTGCGCCCGACTTTGGGCTGGCGGCGCGTCAGCGGCTTCTGCGCAGCGGCCACGCCGACGGCGTCATCGTCCTCTTCCGGCTGTCCACCGGTATCGAGCGAGGGGTGGACGAAGTGCATTTCCTGGGGCTGGCGATTCTGACTTTCCAGCGCTTCGACATCCTGCGGTGCCTGCACCTGAACGTGAGCCAGAAGATTGATCACGTCGTGCCGAAGGCGAGTCAGCATGTCGGAGAAAAGCACGAATGACTCGCGCTTGTACTCCTCCTTCGGGTTCTTCTGGGCATAACCACGCAGGTGAATGCCCTGGCGCAGATAATCCATGGCCGCGAGATGATCCTTCCATTGCGTGTCCAGCACCTGCAACATGACCGCCTTTTCAAGGTGACGCATGACATCGGGTCCGATGGCTATCGCCTTTTCGGCGTGCCGGCGATCAGCCTCGCTAATGATACGGGCGCGAAGTTTTCCCTCGTCCAGCCCCGTCTCGTCCTTGAGCCACTGGGCAACAGGCAATTTCAACCCGAACTCGCGCTCGAGACTTTCCTCCAGCGCGGGCACTTCCCACTGCTCCTCCAGACTCTCCGGGGGAATGTGCTGGTTCATCAGCTCGTTGACGACATCAAGTCGAATCGACGTAATGCTTTCGGAAATATCGTCCACGTTCATGAGCCGGTTGCGCTGTTCGTAAATCACCTTGCGCTGATCGTTCGCCACGTCGTCGTATTCGAGCAATTGCTTGCGAATATCGAAGTTACGTCCCTCGACCTTACGCTGGGCATTCTCAATTGCGCGCGATACCCAAGGGTGCTCGATTGCCTCGCCTTTCTGCATGCCCAGCTTCTGCATGAGGCCGGAAAGCCGGTCACTGCCGAAGATGCGCAACAGATTGTCTTCCAGCGAAAGATAAAAACGCGAGGAACCGGGATCGCCCTGGCGCCCGGAACGGCCACGCAACTGGTTGTCAATGCGCCGCGACTCATGGCGCTCGGTGCCGATCACGTGCAGCCCGCCTGCCGCCACGACCTGCTGGTGTCGCTTGTCCCAATCGGTCCGAGCCTGCTGCCGCTTGGTGGAATCATCGCCGATTTCCTTGAACTCCATCTCGAGATTGCCGCCAAGCACAATGTCGGTGCCGCGGCCGGCCATGTTGGTGGCGATGGTGACGGCCCCGGGACGGCCGGCCTGCGCCACGATTATCGCTTCACGCTCGTGGTGTTTGGCATTCAACACCTGATGTGGAATCTTTTCGTTCTGCAGCAGGCCCGAAAGATGCTCCGAGGCTTCGATGGTCACGGTACCGACCAGCACCGGCTGGCCGCGCTGATGACAATCGCGGATATCGACCAGGATCGCCGTGTGTTTCTCCCCGGCCGTGCGGTATATCTGGTCAGCCATGTCCTGGCGGATCATGGGATGATGGGTCGGTATCACCACGACCTCGAGGCCGTAGATCTGCTGGAACTCGAAGGCTTCGGTGTCGGCAGTGCCGGTCATGCCGGCAAGCTTGGCGTACAGCCTGAAATAATTCTGTAGGGTGATCGTAGCGAGCGTCTGATTTTCGTTCTGGATCTTCACGCCTTCCTTCGCTTCCACGGCCTGGTGCAAGCCATCCGACCAGCGCCGTCCCTGCATCATGCGCCCGGTGAACTCGTCGATGATGATCACCTCATCGTCGCGCACGATGTAATCCACCTCGCGTTTGAACAGGGAATGCGCCCGCAACGCGGCGTTGAGGTGGTGCATTAGAATCAGATTAGAGGCATCGTAGAGACTTGATCCCGCTTCCAGCAGGCCGGCCTGGGCCAGGAGTTTTTCAACCTTCTCGTGCCCGGCCTCGGTGAAGATGGCCTGGCGCGCCTTTTCGTCCACGCTGTAATCCCCCGGACCGTCCTCGGTCTCCTGCTTGATTAGACGGGGAATAATAGTGTTGACCTTGACGTACAGATCGGCACTTTCATCGGCCGATCCGGAGATAATGAGTGGCGTGCGTGCCTCGTCGATCAGAATCGAGTCCACCTCGTCCACGATGGCGTAGTTGACACCGCGTTGCACGCGTTCCTCAGCGCGAAACGCCATGTTGTCGCGCAGATAATCGAAGCCGTATTCGTTGTTGGTGCCGTAGGTGATATCGGCGGCATAGGCCTCGCGTTTTTCCTGGCGATCCTGACCCGGAACAACGACGCCCACGTTCAAGCCCAGAAACCGGTATATCTGACCCATCCATTCGGCGTCGCGGCGCGCCAGGTAGTCGTTGACGGTCACCACGTGCACGCCTTTGCCGGAAAGGGCGTTCAAATACACGGCGAGCGTGGCCACGAGCGTCTTGCCTTCACCGGTGCGCATCTCCGCGATCTTGCCCTGGTGCAACACCATTCCACCAATCAGCTGCACGTCGAAATGACGCATGCCGAGCACGCGCTTGGACGCCTCGCGCACACAAGCGAAGGCTTCATGCAACAGGCTGTCCAGGCTTTCGCCATTCGACACGCGGGTTTTGAATTCGGAAGTCTTGGCGCGCAGCTGCTCGTCGGTGAGTTTGGCGAGTTCGGGCTCGAGCGCATTGATGCGTGCCACATCCTGCTGCATGCGCTTGAGCAGACGCGAGTTGCGACTGCCGAATATCTTGGTAAGCGCTTTCGTAATCATAAAAATCCATGCGCCTCACGCGGAGGCGTTCAAAAGAGCGGCAATTATGGAGGAAAAACGGAGAGACTTGAAGCGTAATACGGCGACGGATGACTATTTAGCGCCGACCTGCTGGAGATACCGCATGGGATTTACCGGAGTGCCATTACGCACGACTTCAAAATGCAGATGGGGCCCGGTGGAACGACCGGAAGTGCCGACCAGTGCGATCGACTGTCCCTTCTTGACAAGGTCGCCCACTTTGACAAGGGTAGCGCTGGTATGGGCATACCGAGTGATCAGGCCGGATTCGTGCGTCACCTCGACCAGCAGTCCATAGCCGGCTCGCTCCCCGCTGTGCGACACGACCCCGTCGCCCACCGCCAGCACGGGTGAGCCCATATGCGAGGCGATATCCACACCTTCATGCACGGCCTGATGGCCATTGAACGGATCGGCGCGCACGCCGAAACCGGAGGAAATCCATCCGCCATCCACCGGCCATCCGGAAGGCGTCACGGCGGCGTTAAGCTTGCGGTCCAGCAACAGGTTCTCGAGCGCGGCCAAGCGCTCCTGCTGGCGCTCGATTTCATGCGTGAGTTGATCGAGCGAAGACGTCAACTCCGGCGGGTTCGAGGAAACACTGGCCTTTTCCGGGCCACCCATGGCGGCATCGGCGGAAAAATTGAATTCGCGCGCATCCAGTCCCGCCATGCGGGTCAGACGGCTGCCGAGCGCATTGAGCCGCAGCACCTGCGCCTGCAACTGCCCCAGCCGCTGGGCCAAGGCGTTGAGATGCGCCTCAGCGTTGCGTTTGGCCTCGGCGACCGCGGTACGTTGCGCCGCCAATTCGCGGCGCTGCGCGGTCAACAGTGAATCCGCGCTGTAGGCGGTCAACATGTCCTGGGCGCGGTAGGCTATAACTCCGAGTAAAATGGGCAGCGCGACAAAAACAACCAGGGCAATCAGTATCAAATGGCGCTGGGAAAGGGTGGCGTTGCGGCCTTTGCCGTGACGGCTGTTGGGTACAAGTATGATGTTCATGCCGGTCGCTCCCCTGTCAACTCACCGATACACAGAATACGAAATCGTTGATTCCCGCCGCGCGCCGTTCAGACAGCCGGAACCGTGCGCACAAAGGCGATGGGCGCCTCGTCGTTTTCGTTATAGGTGATGAGTTCCCACGCCTCCTGGTTCGTCACCAGTTCGCGCAACAGACGATTATTGAGGGAATGCCCGGACTTGTGAGCGCTGAAGGCGCCGATCAGCGGGTGACCCAGGAGATACAGATCGCCGATGGCATCCAGCACCTTATGCTTGACGAACTCGTCTTCGTAACGCAGACCGTCGTCGTTGAGAATCCGGTATTCATCGAGCACGATGGCGTTATCGAGCCCGCCGCCGCGCGCCAGTCCAGCCGCACGCAACGCCTCGAGATCGCCCATGAAACCGAAAGTGCGCGCGCGGCTGACTTCTCTTACAAAAGAGGTTGTGGAAAAGTCGACGCTCGCGTTTTGAGTCGAGTTGCGGAAGGTAGGGTGATTGAATTCGATGGCAAACGAAACCTTGAACCCCTCAAACGGCTCGAAACAGGCCCACTTGTCGCCCTCTTCCAGACGGATCTTCTTCTTGATGCGCATGAAACGCTTCGGTGCCGACTGCTCGGCTATGCCCGCCGATTGGACCAGGAATACAAATGGCCCCGCACTGCCGTCCATGATCGGCACTTCCGCGGCCGTCAGGTCAACATAGGCGTTATCGATACCCAGTCCGGCGAATGCCGACATAAGATGCTCCACCGTGGAAACTCTCGCACCGTTA
>NZ_JBGQKW010000114.1:0-5925 GCF_041499725.1 Sulfuricaulis sp. | reverse complement strand
TCTGATCCTGCCCGCGACGGCGGCGGGCTTTGCCGTGTTTGCCGCGCAGCGTGGCTGGGGTGTTTTTAACGTTCTCGATGCACCGACCTGGGTTGGCATCATTGCCTCCGTCGTCATCCTCGATTTTGCGATCTACCTGCAGCACGTGATGTTCCATGCGGTGCCGGCGCTGTGGCGGCTGCACCGCATGCATCACGCCGATCTCGATTTCGACGTTACCACCGGCGCGCGCTTTCATCCTATTGAAATCCTGTTGTCGATGCTCATCAAGTTCGCGGTCATTGCCGTGATCGGCGCGCCGGCCGCGGCGGTGATCATTTTCGAAGTGCTGCTCAACGCCACCTCCATGTTCAACCATGGCAATTTCCGCCTGCCCGTCGGGCTCGACCGCGTACTGCGCCTGTTCGTCGTCACACCCGACATGCACCGGGTGCATCACTCGATCGAGGATCATGAAACCAACAGCAACTTCGGTTTCAACCTGCCGCTGTGGGACCGCCTGCTCGGCACCTACAAGGCGCAACCGGACGCCGGACACGAGGCCATGACCATCGGCATCCGCGACTATCGCGAGCCGCGGCTCGCCACCGATCTGCCCGGCATGCTGATCCTGCCGTTCCTCGGGCGCATCACCGGTTATGCCATCAACCGCCGTAACTGGAGCAGCAAGCCATGAACCGCCGGACGCTAACTCGTATCGTTTTGTTCGCCGCACTCGCCGCGGCTATCCTTCTTGCTTATCGGTATCGCGATCTGCTGAATGTCGCGGCGCTCGAAAGTTGGGTGAAGTCAGCTGGCGCGCTCGGTCCGGTGCTGTACATGGCGGTGTATGCCATCGCGACCGTGCTGTTCCTGCCCGGTTCGGTGCTGACGCTCGCCGGCGGCGCACTCTTCGGTCCGGTATGGGGCACGCTCTACAGTCTGACCGGTGCCACCCTCGGCGCCACCGCGGCATTCCTGATCGCGCGCTACCTCGCTTCCGATTGGGTGAGCCGCAAGGCGAGCGGCTGGACAAAGCAACTCATCGAGGGCGTGGAGCAGGAGGGCTGGCGTTTTATCGCGTTCGTGCGTTTGGTGCCGCTGTTCCCGTTCAACCTGCTCAATTACGCGCTCGGGCTCACACGCATCGGGCTGCTCGCCTACGTCGTTGGTTCCTACGTGTTCATGTTCCCCGGCGCGCTCGCCTATACCTATCTCGGCTACGCCGGGCGCGAGGCGGTCGCGGGCGGTGAAGGATTGATCCAGAAGGGGCTGCTCGCTCTCGCCTTGCTCGGTCTGGTCGCCTTCCTGCCGAGTCTCATCAAGCGCCTGCGTGGCGCGTCCGCGACGGCCGAAGGCAAACTTTCCAGCGCCGACCTCAAGCAACGGCTCGAGCGGCGCGACGACATCACCGTGCTCGATGTCCGACCTGCCAAGGATTACACCGGCGAGCTCGGACACATCGCCGGCTCGCTCAACATCCCCATCGACGAACTGCCACGACGCCTGGCTGAGCTTGAGCCTTATCGTGACCATCCGCTCGCCGTGGTCTGCCGCACCAACAAGATGTCCGGCAAGGCCGTCGAACTCCTGCGCGGCGCCGGTTTCAAGCAGGCGCTGCTCGTGAACGACGGCATGGTCGGCTGGCAACGCCAGCAAGGCAAACCCCTGCCCGCCGGACAGGAAAATGCCTGTGCCGCAATGCCGGTACCGGGGAGCGTAAGTGCCGGCACCGGCAAAGCCATCACCATCGTCATCCAGAACGCACCGTACAAGGGCGACAACAAAGCCTGGCACGCGCTGCGCCTCGCGGGTGCGGCGCTGGCCGAGGACATGAAGGTGCGCGTGCACCTGCTCGACGACGGCGCGGTGCTCGCACGGCGCGGCCACCAGGTGCCGGACGGCGCCGTGGACCTCGAGAAACTGCTCACCGAACTCATGGAGTGCGGGCTCGAGGTGCGCGCCTGCGCCATGGCGATGAACGAATGCAAGCTCGACGAACACGATCTCATCGCCGGCGTGCAAACCGGCTCGATGACGGCGCTCACGGGCTGGATCAAGGAATCCGACATTGTTTTGACTTTCTGAGTACCACGACCATGTGCGAATTATTCGGACTCAGCAGCAACCGGCCGGTGCCACCGGGGGAGTTGCTGCGCCGATTCGGAGCGCGCGGCGGTAATACCGCCGACAACCCCGACGGCTGGGGTCTCGCCACGCTCAATGACAGCGCATTTCGTCTGACGAAAGAGCCTAACGCCGCCGCCCACAGCGCCCGCTTCCAGCAACTGTGCGGGCAGACGCATTCTTCGTTGATTCTCGGGCATGTACGCAAGGCCAACCCGCCGACCGCGAAGATTCTCGAAAACACACATCCGTTTCGCCGCGTCTGCTGCGGACGCGAATGGGTTTTCGCGCACAACGGGATCATCCCCGACACGATCGCGCTCGGTGGACCGGGCGCCACGACGCTTTGCGCGCTGTCGGGCGATACCGATTCCGAACACGCCTTCTGCGTGGTGCTGGATCGTATCGCGACGGCCTTCTCCTCATCGGCAGCGGTGCAAGGCCACGAGTGGCTCGATGCGCTCGCACGGGCGGCCGAGATGCTCGCCTCCCACGGCCGCTTCAATTTCCTGATGTCGGACGGCGTGCACCTCATCGCCTACGGCCACGACCGGCTGCACAGTCTCGCCGACACGCGGGCCACCTTTTGGCTCGATGCCGCGACCGAGACGGCGGTCATCGCCACCGAGCCGTTGACCGAGGACTCGGGCTGGCTCGCCTTTGAACCCGGCGAACTGCGCGTCTACCGCGCCGGGCGACAGATTGCACGTTTCATAACCCACCCACGCGCCATGGCGCCTGTGCCCGACGGGGATTTGCCGCGCACCAAGACCATTGTGCCCGATACCGGGCGGCATGCGCCGCTCAAGAACGGAGCCTCGCCATGAAGAAAGTATCCGTGATGTGTTTCCACGACGAGCTGTGCCAGGTGTTCAACGCCCTGATAATAGCGCTGAGTCTGCTGCGCGAGGGATCGAAGGTCACACTCTTCTTCGGCTCGCGCGGCATCAATGTCGTGCACCGCGACAAGATGAAGACGCTGACCTGTCTGCCCGACGAACCTCGGGAAATCGGCGAGGCGATGATGGCCAAGATGGACGAGATCGGCCTGCCGCTGGTCGAGGACCTGTTCGTCATGCTGATCGCGGAAGGCGCCACCGTGCTTGCCTGCCCGCTCAACCTGCCGCTCTTCGGCATGACGCCGAAGGACCTGGCGGACGGCGTCAAGGTGGCCGATCCGGCGAAGTACTACAAGGAAGTGGTGATCCCGGCAGACATGAACCTGACGTTTTAGAAGGAGAACGTGAATGAAATACCTGTTCATTCTGAACGATCCGCCCTACGGCACCGAGCGCAGCTACAACGGCCTGCGGCTGGCGCGCGAGCTGCTCAAGGACCCCAAGGCGGGCAACGAGGTGCACGTGTTTCTGCTCGGCGACGCGGCAGCGTGCGCCAAGAGCGGCCAGAAGGTGCCGCAGGGCTACTACCATCTCGAGTCGTTCCTGAAGATGATCGCGCGTGCCGGTGGCGAGATCGGCGTGTGCGGCACCTGCATGGATGCGCGCGGCATCAATGATACCGAACTTGTCGACGGGGCCTTGCGCGGAAACCTCGCCGAGCTGAGTGCGTGGACAGTCTGGGCCGACAAGGTGCTGGTTTTCTGAGCAGGTATCGAGGTCAACAATGAGCACAACCGCTGACTCCTTGATCCTGCCGACCGCCACGCAGCGTACAGCAAAGACCTACCCGGTCATTCCCATCGTGCATGCGGCGCGCACAAGCGCAGGCGGCGTGCAGGACCTGCTGCCGCGACGTTACAGCCAAGCAGTCCAGTGGTTGAGCCTCGCGGCCTTCACCCTCGCCTTCGTCGGATGGCTCAACGAAACCTGGCTGTTCCTGTTCGACAATCCGATCTGGCTCAACCGCTACACCGAATACGCGATTATTCTCGCGTTTGGCCTGTGGCGCATTTATGCGGAACAGAACCGCTATACGCGCCTGCGCCTCACCGTGCTGGTCGCCCTGGTCACGGTGCTCTGGTGGCTCACCCCCTGGTTGTGGCCAACATACGAGCCTTACGTCGGTTATCTCTGGGGGCAACCGATTTTTCCGTCAATCCACGTCCCCGGCACCATCACCTTTTTTCTGGTGCTCGCGGCCGTGTTTCTTTTCGGGCGACGAGTTATCTGTGGCTGGAGTTGCCCCTGCGTCGGTGTCCGCGAGACCGTGGGCTTTGCCTTCCGCGATCGCACCATCCGCGGTAAGTGGGCGTGGCGACTGCGACATAGCAAGTGGTTCTTCTTCATTTTCTACGTCGGCGTGATGGTCGTGACTCAGTACCCGCCGAATTCCTGGACCATAAGTTTCGTGGGGCTGTTCTATCTGATCATCGGGCTCACCTACTTCGGCACGTTCTTCGTCGCGCCGATCACCGGCAACCGCTTCTATTGCCGCTACCTGTGTCCGTACGGCGCGACCTTCGGCCTGCTCAACCACGCCGGCTTCTATGGCATCCGTATGGACAAGGACAAATGCAACGACTGCCGCCGCTGCGAACAGGTGTGCGACATGGGCATCCCGGTGTGGGAACAGGGGAAGCAATTCGGGCGCATCACCGGTATCGAGGACTGCATGGGCTGCGGGCGCTGCGTGGTGTCGTGCCCGACCGACGCGCTTGAGATCCGCGATGTACGCAATCTCTTCCGCCCGAAGCTTGTCCAGAACGGCAGCCATCTGATGAAGCAAGCTCCCATGGAGCCGGTGCCGCGCATCGAACCGGCGGCACGCCCGGCCGGCGAGCGCGTATACGACACAAACGAGATCTACGTTCGTCCGCCGCTCGCCGAGATCCAGCGGCAGGCGGCACGCTGCCTCGATTGCGGTGTGCCCGGCTGCCGCAGCGGCTGCCCGCTCGCCAACCGCATCCCTGACTGGATGCAGGCCGCCGCCCGGGGCGAATTCATCGAGGCCGCGGGAATCGCGCACGCCACCAGTCCGCTCCCGGAAGTCTGCGGACGGCTGTGTCCGCAGCATCGTCTGTGTGAGGGCGCCTGCACGCGCGCGAAGAAAGACGGCGCCGTCACAATCGGTGCGATCGAGCGCTACGTCACCGAGATCGCTCTCGAAAGCGGCTGGAAACCGGCGGCGCCATCAGCGCGCAACGGCCGGCGCATCGCCGTGATCGGCGCCGGCCCGGCCGGGCTTGCCTGCGCGGATTTCCTGAACCGCGCAGGCTGCGCGGTGACTGTCTTCGACCGGCACGCCGCGATCGGCGGGCTGCTCGCACAAGGCGTGCCGCCGTTCAAGCTCGACCGCGCGGCGCTCACAACGCGCCGCGACTTGCTGGAAACGGCGGGTATCGAATTCCAACTCGGCGTTGAGGTGGACGAACTAGCAATGCGCCGGCTCGTTGACGACCACGACGCAATGTTCCTCGCGACCGGCACGCAGGCGCCGCGCGAGATTGCATTGCCGGGCCGGAAACGGCGCGGCGTCTTCGCCGCACTCGATTACCTGAAGCCGTCGACGGCTTACCGAGCAAAGCACGTGCTCGTGCTGGGCGGCGGCGACACCGCGATGGACTGCGCGCGCACGGCGCGGCGCGCGGGCGCCGCGGTCACGGTCTGCGCACGCGCCGCCGCGGAGAGCCTGCGCGCTTCGCCGCACGAGCTGAAGGCAGCGCGCGAGGAAGGCATAGCGTTCCGCTTCCGGCATTATCCGCTTGAAATCATCGGCACGGACGCGGTCGCGGCGGTGCGCTTCCAGACGCCCGACGGCGAACTCACAGAGGAGTGCGATGCGGTGATCCTCGCCTTCGGCTTCGTCGCGCAGCCGCCCGCGTGGCTGTCCGCACTCGGCGTCGAGACTGACGCGCATGGA
>NZ_JBGQKW010000113.1:0-6546 GCF_041499725.1 Sulfuricaulis sp. | reverse complement strand
CATCGGCCGCGCGCCCTTTTTGCAACAGGCTCACCGCCTGACGGTATTCGCTCTCGGCCTGCTCATCCGGACTGAGCGGCTTGAGCTTTTTATTCATGACACTGCTATCCGTGGAACTCTCCTCTGGGCCCGTTGACGATACCGGAGCGGCTTTCGTCGCACCGTCCTTCACGGTCGGCTTTTTCACGGATGCCATGGTAGTTATTACTTTCTTCGTTTCTTTTTTCTTTTCATTTTTCTGATCCGTTGACGGTGAAGCCGTCTTGGCCACCGCTGAATCCGGCGGCGTCAGGCGCAAGCGTTGTCCCGTATGGATGACGTGATTGCGTCCGAGATGATTCCATTTGGACAGGTCCCAAAGATCGATTCCCGTCTTGGCGGAAATGCCGTAAAGCGTTTCACCTTTCGCCACCGTCCAGTAACCGTCCTCCGTGGCCGGCACGGCCGTGTGGACGGGAGCGGAAATATTTTTCGGTTCGACCGGCGCCGGCACAGGAGCCGCGTTGGTAGCCGGTCCGGCATTGGGTGTTTGAACCGTGTTCACAGCCTGTACATTTGTCACCGACATATCCTTGGGTTTCTCCGCCGCCGGTACCGCTGGCTGGGCTGGATCTGCCTTCACCGCCGGAACAGGTGTGGCAACCGTTGCGACCGGCGCCGGGGCTGGAGCCGGTTTGGGTGCTGCCTTGTGTGCCGCGACAGCACGTGTTTTGACCGCCGCCGGTTCATACGATAGCAACCGCTCGCCCCATTGCATCCAGGCATAGGCGCCGCCTCCGATAACCGCGAGCGCCAGCAAAATGACGCTCAGCCGCTTGTTCGATGGCGCACGGAAGCCCGAAGCCTTGACAGGCTTGAGATCCTCGTAAACGGATTTCTTGCTCGCGGCGTCGGTCGGGGCATTCTTGCGCGACTCCAGGTCCTGGAGCATCTTGTTGATCAGGCTCACACGCTACCGCCTGCGATCAGTGACACGCCGGAAAACGCGAGATTGATGAGAGGGATGAGGCCGATAACTGCCGCCGGCACCAGCGCCGTCAGGTATTTGAGTATTTTCGCCTTTACCGACCGTACGCCTTGCGTGGACTCGGTGTCCGTCACCGCCATGCGTACGTGCCGCTCGGCCAGCACGCGTGCGCCTTCGCCGAAAGCCGCCATGAGCGCCTTGTGCGCCAGGATGTTGACCAGCCGCGGGATTCCGTTGCTGGCACGATAGATCTGCTTGACCACCTTGTGCGGAAACAGCCGCGGCCCGCGGTAACCCGCCACCGCCAGCCGGTGCGAAATATAGAACTCGACCTCGCTCAGGCTCAGCGGCGACAGCTGGCAGGAAAAGCTCACGCGCTGCTTGAGCTGGCGGATTGAGGGATTGTCGAGGCGCGTATTGAGTTCCGGTTGTCCGAAGAGCACCACCTGCAGCAGCTTGCGCCGCTCGGTTTCCAGATTGCTCAGCAGCCGCAGGCTCTCCAGCGTCTCGAGTGGAATGGCCTGCGCCTCATCCAGGCACAGCAACACGCGCTTGCCTTCGGCATAGGTGTCGATGAGATAGCGGTTGAGCAGCTTGAGC
This sequence comes from Sulfuricaulis sp., assembly GCF_041499725.1. Taxonomy (GTDB): domain Bacteria; phylum Pseudomonadota; class Gammaproteobacteria; order Acidiferrobacterales; family Sulfurifustaceae; genus Sulfuricaulis. Next base: position 4,979 of record NZ_JBGQKW010000113.1, on the reverse strand, counting down.
AGCTGATGCTGGTTGACGTGCTGCGGGTATTTTATGTCCAGCTCGTCCGCACAGGCGAACAGCAGAGTCATCGGCTGCAGATAGGGATTGGGAATATAGGCAGTGACGAATTCATGGTGGTCAAGCGCGCTCATGAACTTGCGGCACAGCAGCGTCTTGCCCGTGCCGACCTCGCCGATCACCTTCATGAAGCCCTCGCCGCTGCGCGCCGCGACCAGCAGTGTGTTCAGCGCGTCCTGATGCGAGGAATGGGCGAAGAAAAAGCTCGTGTCCGGTGTGATGGTAAACGGCAGTTCCTGCAGCCCGAAATGCGTTCCGTACATTTGCGTCCTCAGCTCCGTAATGCGTCGTCGGCTTTGTAACCGGTGCGTCCCTGCACCACTCCTCGCGGCATCCCTGTCACACTTCTCCTGTTACCTGCTATCCATGGATGTCATGTTTCAAGAACCGATGCGGATTTTCTTCATGCGTTCCTGCGACTCGCCGATCGCGTCGCTCCAGTCCTGACCTTGATTGATCACCGTCGGCTTGAGCAATATAACCAGTTCCGTCTTGATTCGGGTGACTTTCTTGCTCTTGAACAGATTGCCCAATATCGGAATGTCACCGAGGACCGGCACGGAGGTGTTATCGTCGGTACTCACCTCTTTCATCAGGCCGCCAATGACGATGATCTGGCCGCTGGTGGCGCGTACGATATTATCCGACTCTTGCACGTTGCTGGACGCCGTCGTGAGAGGGATGAGCGTGCCGACCAATATCTTCTTATCGGTAACATCGCTCACGGATGGATGAATATGCAGGGTAATATTGCCGGCATCGTCGATCTGCGGGGTCACGTCGAGCGCAATACCGGAGAAAAACGGTGAGAGTGTCGTCGTCACGGTAGGCTGGGTACTTAGAGTCGTGGCTGCGGTTTGTTCCTGGCTGGTCACAAAGTACTCGTCGGTACCGACTTTGATCACCGCCTTCTGGTTGTTCATTGTCGAAACGCGTGGGCTGGAGAGCACGTTCAAATCGCCCTGCGCCTTGATCAACTCGAAAAACGCCGCAAAATTGCTGGACTTGACCGCCAGCGTGAACACCCCGCCGAAGGCCGAGGCAGCGGTGCCATCGATCGCGCTGAATATGCCCGGCGTGGGATTGAGGTTCCCAGCATTGCCGGCAATATCGCTCGCGGCGATCTGGTTAGGCAAGGTAGTGGTAAGCGATGTACCGCCGCCCGTCTGACCCACGGTATAGTTCCGGCCCGCGGACTCGGCAATCCCCGCCCAGTTGATGCCGCTCCGAAAACCATCCTTGAGCTGGACCTGGAGTATTTTCGCCTCGAGTATGACCTGGCGGTTCATGCTCGTCTGGGTCACACCCAGGTAATCTCCCACCAACCGCAACTCATCCGGCATGGCGCGCACAAGCACGATGCCGGCCTGCGGATTCACGATCACCTTTCTGCCGCCATCGGCACCAATGATTGCCACCAGTGCTGTAGTCAAATCTTTCCAGAAATCCGTCAGCGACTGCGTCTCGATCTTAACGCCGCTGACCGACGAAGACGAAGACGATGAACCCGACGCGCCTGTCGAGCCTCCAGTCGAATTCAAGCCGGTCGCCGCAACCCGCGTGTCGGAAAGACCCTTGCGCGAAAGATTAAGGTAGTTCACCGGGAATATCCGCGTCTGCATCTCGTTCCCGAGAATGAAAAACCGGTTGCCCTCGCGACGATACTCATAACCGTAGACGTCACGGATGGCGCTCAGCGCCTCGGGCACCGTGACTTCTTTCAGGTTCAGCGACAGCGTGCCATGCAAGTCCTGAGGCAGGATCATGCTGTACGGCGTGCCTTCGACCAGCCCCATGAACACCTGGCGCGCCGGCGCGTTGTTCACGGTGAGATCGAAACGCGGCTCGAGCGGGACGGAACCACCTTGGGGAAGTGTGATTTCAATCGGCGGCAACAAGGCCTTGCTCACGTCCGTGGGAACCGCCTTGCCGTCCTTGCCGGTGCGCGCCTGCGACAGGCTGTCGTCCACGCTGGCTCTCACTGAATCGCTCCAGCCGGGAGATACGCTCTGGCACCCCACTAACAGCATGGCCAGCGCCGCGACCAGCGAGCGCCGGATCATCAATTCGATATTGTCTGTCCTTTTCATTTTTGCCCGCCTTCTTGGCTATTCGCCGGCACCTTGACCACGTACGTTTCTTTCGCCAGTTTCGGCAACAAACGCAAGTGCGATTCTTTACCCGCCCGTTGCATCACTACTTCATACGGTTGAATTTCCGTAATCACGCCGCCACCAAACTTGTCGCCCACCTTATAGGATTTGCCGCTGATCACGGCGCGGCGCTGGCTCGTCGAGATGAAGGTCGACTGGAGCATCGGACCCGCCGGTTTACTCGCCGCGGTTCCGCCCGATGTGCCGCTGTACGCCGGTTGTGTCGGATCCACGAGCCCGGCCAGTGATTCGTCTGCCTGGCTTCCGGCAACAAACCCCGCCATCCCGGCCACTATTACCGCTGCCCGACAGGCGGCGATCCAAGGACCGGATTTCCTACTACTAGTAGTATCAAGTTTCATGCCAATTACAGGCCGCACGATAACAAGACGAACGGAGCAGGGCTTCATAAACCGATCCACCCCTGATGAGTGCTGAGGGTATAGATCAGCAAGCTGACCCTTGAAACCGGGTATTTTTCAGTCTGCAAGGTCACTTGTCCCCAGAAAACCTTCCATTCGAGTCCTTCCAGGGAGCGCAAATAGCGCAGGATATCCAGGTAATTTCCTTTGAGTTCGATGCGCATCCCGTGCTTGTAAACCATCGATCCCTCAGGCCCGCCTTCCGCGGCCCCTTCCAGCAGCGGCGTGGACGGGAGGCTTTCTATCTTGATCACCTCCAGACCGCGGTTTTTCAGCAGCATCTGCTCGACGAGCTTGGTCATCTCTTTGGGTGGCACCAGCCCGGCCGTCACCCGGCCGAGGGCCGCATCCATTGTTTTCAGGTTTTCCTGCAGCGCGGCGATTTTCTTGCGTTTGGCCGCCTCGGGGTTATTTTCTCCGCCGGAAACCATGCCCTGCACCTGCAGTTCCAGCAACCGGGTTTCTTCGTGCAACTGGTTGACCTGTTTCTGCAGCCGATCCTTATCGGCATTAACCGGACCAAACAGCAGATTCACAGCGATGAAGTACAACGCCACCAGGAGTGTGACGAAAATCAGGCCGCGTTCACGCAGCGACATCGCGTCGATCCGGTCGGTGAACCCATTAAACTGGGTTTTCAAGTCTTCGAGTTGCATGGCTATCCCGGATTACCTGAGGTCTTGACCTGAAACTCGACGTAGCGCGCGTCCGGTTCCTTGGCGGCGGCCGGCCGGTTCATCTGGAAAACGCGGAATTCAATTCCGGAAAGGGTTTTCTCGGCCGAAAGCTTTTGCATGTAACGTGGCACCAGTTCGGGATTGGTGCTGCGTCCGGCAAGCGTCATCTGTTCCGCCGCACCGGTGATGTCAAAGCCGGTCAGCCAAACCCCAGGGGTGTACTGGCGGGCAAAGGAAACAAAGTAGTCCGAAAACCCGCGGGTGTTGCTGAAAATACCGCGTTGCAGGATTTCCTGGATGCGCTGTTTGGCGACGATCTCGCTTTCCATGTGTGTGATTTCGCCGTCGAGCGAGGTGCGCCCCGGACGCTGGCCGAATTTTTCGGTCGCATCGGCAAGGCGTTTGCTGGCCGCCGCCTGCTGCTGCTCGGCTCGTTTCAGTTCGATCTTCAACGTGCCGACCTGCCACCAGGTGTAGGCGTAGATGGCTACCACGCCAACCACCACCAGCCCCATCGCCTGAAGCATGGCTACCGTGGAGAATTTCTTTTCCTCCTTGCGGAAGATCGGCTGGTAAAGATTGACCTGCTGGCTCACAGCGCCCGCTCCTCTTGCCGCAATGCCGCGCCCAGCGCGCTGAGGCAAACCGACTGCAGTGCGGGCGGCAGCTGGGCATCGCACTCCATCAGCTGCGTCAAGTCCATGATCAATACGGTGGCATTGAGGTTAGCCTTCAGATAATCCACGAGCCCCGGGATTTCCCTGGGCATCGGTGCCAACGCCAACGTGTTGATCGGGGCCTGGCGGAAATGGCTGTCGTAATAATCGAGCGAACGCTGCACTTCGAGCGCGATGCGGTCAAAGAGCCCGGCGTTGTCCTGCGACTGCGTCAGCATATCGAGCCCGATGTCGATGCTGCGACTCAAATAGATTTCCGACTGTTTGGTGATGGTGATCAGTCCGCCGTTCGGCGTAAATGACAAGAGAACGACGCCTTTCGCGTCTTCCGGCAGCAGTGAGGCCACGTTGCGCTGCGCCATCTCCGGAATATCGATGACATCCAGATTGATGCCGGCGGCAGTCATCATATCCACGCGCCTTTGGATGGCGGCACTGCGCGCGGCCACGGCGTACATCGAACGTGCCCGGCCTGCCGCTTTCTCGCCCGGGAGGTCGAAGACATCCAGCGTCGCGTCGTTAATGTGGAAATCGATCAGCTCCTTGATGCGCCAACGGATCGCGGCGCGCAGCTCGTCGGGCGGCACGTCCGGTGCTTCGGTCAGGAGCAGCGTATATTCGTTCGGTTCGAGAATGGTGGTGCAGCGTGAACGGGTGAGATCGTGGTCGGCCGCCACGCGCGCGAGAACTTTCTCCTGCCCCTGGTCGCCCCAGGGGCGGAAATCAACCAGCGTGACAGACGGCGGACGTCCGGTCGTGCGCTCGACGCGCACCACACAGACGCCATCCGGTCGCAGCCCCACGCCGGTCAGACCGGGGAGCATCCTTTTTTTCAGAAACGGTAACAGGGGAATTCTCCTTATCCCGAAAGACTCCCATTGCCATGCAAAAACACAGCCAAAAACCCCGACATATCGGCAAATTGCTATGTTTTCTGAGATTCAAGTTAAGAATCGTCCAATAACCCACTGTTGTCAATGCGGTTTTCTG
>NZ_JBGQKW010000112.1:0-6572 GCF_041499725.1 Sulfuricaulis sp. | reverse complement strand
CATGAATATGTGGCGCTTCAGTCTCTACACCTTTGTCGGCTCCTATATCTGGAGCGTGGGGCTGGCCTGGATCGGCATGAAGCTGGGGGAGCACTGGAACACCCTCGGGGTCTATTTCCACCGGTTCGACACCGCCATCGGCGTGATTCTGCTCATCGCCGTCGTGTGGTATGTCCGGCGGCACCTGCAGCACATGAAGCGCTGAAGTCGCCGGTTTTCCCCAGCAAATGCGTTAATCCGGGGGGAAATCCCCTACATTCGGCACTTTGAATGTGTCGCCCGCGTGCACTATGTTTATTCCTAATGGATACACAAACCCCGGGTGCCGGCAAAGCCGTGCCGGACACCAACACCCAGCCGAATCAAGGAATGAGCCGTAAGCCAGAAACCGCTGCGCCCGCGGCTGAAAAGGTCCGGGTGCTGGTGGCGGATGACTCGCGCGTCATTCGCAAGGCCATCAGCAAGATACTCAGCAACGAATTCGAGCTCATCGAGGTCGGAGACGGAGAAGCCGCGTGGGAGCACCTGCTCCAGGACGGTTCCATCGAAGTGTTGGTCTCCGACATCGAGATGCCGAAACTCGACGGCTACTCGCTTATCTGCCGCGTCCGCGCCGCCGAGCCGGAGCGCGTGCGCAATATTCCCATCATCGTCATCACCGGCGCCGACGATGAATTGACCCGCGAGCGCGCGTTCGCCTGTGGTGCGACCGATTTCATCATCAAGCCCATCGACGGTGTGCAGTTGCTGGCACGAACCCGCGCCCACGCCAAGCTCGATCAAACCACGCGCAAACTGGAGGAAACCTCCACGGCGCTGGAAGAACAGACGGCGGTCGACCCGCTCACGCAACTGCACAGCCGGCGTTACTTCCTCCAGCACGGCGTGCAGGATATCGCCTACGCCAAGCGTCATAACAGCGATGTATCCATCATCCGCATCGACATCGACAACTTCCGCTCGCTTTACAAGAAATACGGCGATCAAGCCTGCGATCAGATCCTCATCTGGCTCGCCAAAAAACTGACTGCCTCGAGCCGCACGGAAGACACCGTGGCCCGCACGGGAGGCGGGGAGTTCGCCATCCTGGCTCCGTCCTCGGGGCGCATGGAAGCCGCGGTACTGTGCGAGCGGGCACGCGCGGCGGTCAATGCCGAACCTTTCAAAAACGAAGACGTCACGATACCGCTGACGATCAGTCTCGGACTGGCGACACTGGGACGGGATCCCGGGGAGACCGTCGAGGAACTTCACGCGCTGGCCGAACAGCGCATGACGCTGGCCAAGGCGGCCGGTGGAAATCGCCTCGGTGTCAGCTACCGGGAGGAAGCGCCCAAGCCGGAAGAGGCCATTATCGAACAACCCGATCTCGAAACCGCGCTCAAGATGCTCGGCGCCAGCGAGGGCGGCAAACTGGTGCCGTTCCTGCCGGACCTGGTCGCGCGCTGCATTCCCCTGCTCGAATTCTGCAACAAAAAGCTCGATCTGGGCCTGGGTTTCGCCATCGAGTCTCTCAAGGAAAAAATCGCGGATATGCGATAATGGTCCGGAAACATCACGACGGTTCGGGCCATGAGCGAAAACGATACGTTTCACAAAGCCTTCCGCGGCACCTTCAGCAGCCTGCTGAGATGGCAGCAACTCGATGAATTCTGGAATGTCGTGCGCCGTAACGCTGGCGCCGGCTGGTATCTCTACGCAATCGGCGCCCCGGTCCCCGCGCATCAGTCCTCCGCCGAGGACGTCGTCAAATTCATCGCCGAAATCGACAAGCTGCTGCATAGCGAACACCACGAAGATTACTGCGGCATCGTGTATACCGACAGCATGGAAGCGCCTACCTTGATCAAAATTTTCGATCCAAACAATCTCGGCGTGTCCTGCGGTTTCAGCAACAACCCGCCGCTGCCCGGCTGGGTCATGAGCCTGATTCCGCCACAACCGATCGAGAGCCGGCGTCCGTTGCCCGCCAGCCGCCAACGTTGGTGGCAAACTCTCTGGACCTGACGCCAGCATTCTTCTCATTCACATCCATGGATGGATGTTTCAAACCCGCCTGGTGGTGCCGAGGTCCGCATGGCCAGACCCTGTGGGCACGTCTGGCGCGCCGCTCGCCTCGTGTCGCACTCTGGCGTGAACGTCTGGAATTGCCGGACGGCGATTTCATCGACCTGGACTGGACGGAAAAAGGCAGCGGACCGATCATCATTGTTTTGCACGGTCTCGAGGGCTCGTCCGATTCGCCGTACGCCCGCGGGCTGCTGCGAGCGATCGAGCGCCGCGGCTGGCGCGGTGTTGTCATGCATTTTCGTGGCTGCAGCGGCGAGCCCAACCGTCTGGCACGCAGCTACCACTCCGGCGATACCGGTGATCTCGCCTTCTTCATCGACACGCTCCGGCGTCGCGAGCCCCAAACGCCACTGGCAGTCGTCGGGTTTTCACTGGGCGGCAATGTTCTGCTGAAGTGGCTGGGAAAATCCGGTGGAGTGACGCCATTACAAGCGGCCGTGGCGGTATCGGTACCGTTTGTACTGCATGGCGCCGCCGCGCGGCTGCAACAGGGATTTTCCCGGTTATACCAATGGCAGTTGTTACGCTCCCTGCGGCACACCGTGGATGCGAAACGGCGCCACATGGAATTGCCGCTGAAAATACGGGATTTATCGGCGCTGAAAAACTTCCGCGATTTCGACGAGTACATCACGGCGCCGTTGCACGGTTTTGACAGCGCCGATCACTACTACACCGTGTCGAGCTCCCGGCAGTATCTCGGGGAAATTACCGTACCGACCTTGCTGCTGCACGCGCTTGACGATCCGTTCATGACCGAGTCGGCCATACCCCGGTCGGATGAACTGTCTGAATCCGTGACGCTGGAGCTTTCGCCTCACGGCGGGCACGTCGGCTTTGTCGCGGGGATCTGGCCGTGGCGGCCGCATTACTGGCTGGATGAACGCATCCCGGCGTATCTTGCCCGATATCTATAAACCGGCCGAGCTGCTCATTATGCCCCGGTGTTTTTGAAATAATCACGCCGCCAGTAGGTATAGAGGGCGAACCCCCACCAGCAGAGGACAATGACAATGCTCGTCAGCACGATCGCCTGCATGATGAGCGCGTTGTCGATTCCCTGTGCCTGCAAGGTGCTTTCATACCCACTCAACTGCTGCCTGATCAAGTTATCCATCAGCTGCCGGTTCAAGATAAATTGCAGTTTGTCGAGGGTGTAAACCGCCGTGGTTACAAAAACGAGCCCGTATCCCCACTTCCGGGCGCGCCACAACCCAACCCCCAGCGCTGCAAAGAGCACGGCATAGCCGATGTGATAGATGCCGACGCTCAGCCCGCTTCTTATCTCTCCGAACAGAGGCTCTTCCGCGGTAATCGAGATGAGCTCAAAGACGACGGAGGCTATCAATAGCACCGCCGTGGTACGAAAAGTGAAATGGCCTTTTTTTCGATCCTGTTCCATGGTCACATCCTCCATGCTGTTTACACGCTAATGTACGTATCGATCAAATGAAGTCAATGGAGTTCACTCCCGGACAGATCCGATGCCGGACAATCCTCGGCCAGACAACAACGGTCGCATAACGGCCGCTTGCGGCAGACATCCTTGCCGTGAACCACGACCAGGGCATGGTATTCGTTGAAAAGCCCGGCATTCGAATCGAGCGCATCCTCGAAAATATGCCGCAAGGTTTCATAATCCTCCGTGCCTTCAATCAAACCAAGACGCGCAAATATACGCCGGGTGTAGGCATCAATGACAAACACCGGGCGGTTAAAGACATAGAGCAGAATATCGTCGGCGGTTTCAGGGCCGATGCCATGCACGGCGAGAAGACGGCGGCGCAGTTCATCCGTGGGAAGTTTCGCAATTTTTCTGGTTCCGCCCTGCCCCAGCAACCACCAGCACATGGCGCGCAGGCGCTCGGCCTTGATATTGAAATATCCAGAAGGCTTGAGCCAGCCGGCGAGTCGGCGTGGATGGGTGTTGACGATCGCTTGCGGCGACAGTGCCTTGGCCTTTTTCAGGTTGGCGATTGCCTTTTCCACATTAGTCCAGGCGGTGTTTTGCGTCAGCACGGCGCCGACCATGATTTCAAACGCGGAGTTACCCGGCCACCAGTTTTGCTTTCCGTTGGCGGCGAAAAGCTTATCGTACACCTTGGGAATACTGGTACGTGCCTGCACCGGATTCGTTATTTTGCTGCCATCAATTCTTCAGGCGGTTTAACATGGCGGAATGCCTTGTAAAGCACGACATCGTAAACAATCTTCATGCCCGCGCCAATCAGCAGGGGTGTGGCCAGCGCGAACCCCTGCATCAGAAACCCGGCGAAAAACGGTGCGACGGCCCAGCCGCCCATGCGCACAAGGTGCGTGATGCCGGATGCAAACGTCCGCTCCTCGGGTCTGACCATCGCCATCACGTAGGACTGACGCGTGGGTACGTCCATCTCCACCAAACCCTCGCGCAGCAGGAACAGTAACGCGGCCACCGCGAAGCTGGGCGCGAACGGCACCGTCATGAGCAGGATACTTGAAGGGATATGGGTGAACACCATGGTGTTCACGAGACCGATGCGCGCGGCCAGCCACGCCGCGCCGAAGTGCGAAGCTGCGTTGGCTGTGCGTGCACAGAAAAATAGAATGGCGATGGTAGCCTCATCGACCGCGAACCGCACATAAAAGAAATACGCCAGCAGCGCCGTGCCGAGGAAACCGCCTGCCAGGCTGTCGAGCGCGAATAACGCCGATAATTTCCAGAGGACGCGGTGGCTTTGTGGCGCAAGTTTTACCGTCGCCGATGGCTTGTATGTCTCGACCGCGGGCGACAAACCGACATACAGCAGTGCGCTCAGAAGCAGCAGGCCGGCATAGACGGCGACGGTCGCATGGAACGAAGCCAGCACATCTACATCGAAAGACTCGCGCAACAGTACCGGCAAGGCCGCCAACACGCCGCCAAAAGCATGGCCCATATCCTGCAATACGTTATACCAGGCAAAAGCACGCGTGCGTTGCTCGGGCAGGATAGTGCCAGGCAGAATCGCCTGCTCCAGCACGAGTGAAGCGCCGCGGTCCCGACCCATGCCGTTGACCATGCCGATAAACGCGACCACGCAGACAGCCGGAAGGCTGGAAGTGACAATCAGTGCAAGTCCGCCTGCCGCGCAGGCGACGCCGATGACAAGCAAGGACCGCCGCCGTCCCAGCCGGTCGCCGAGAAACGTCACGATCAGGGTTGACAGCGCCGCGCCGGTGAGACCGGAGCCGATGACGAGACCGATATCGGCGGACGTGAAGGCAAGCTTGTCGAGGTAAATACCCAGCAGCACGCCCATCAAGCCGGTGGCAAGCGCGCGCAGGAGCGCGGCCGCATAAATAATCAGGCGATCGCTCATCCGCGCCGGCTACGCGCCGCGGCACCAGGCATACAGGGCGTCGTAAACCACCATGCCGTGCATGAGCATCTGGTGGTCATCCCGGAAGTTCTGCGACAGCCCACGCGAGACAGCGAGCAGTCCCGCCGCTTCCGGCGCAAAATCCGGCCGGCCGGTGTCGGCGGCACGCACAATGACCGCGAGCTTTTGCAGTGCGGGATCGGTCAGTTGATATTTCTTGAGAAACGCATCAAAGCTGCAAAACTCCCCGACGTGGCCCAGCTCCACGCCGGAAACGTCATAAGGAGTCGCACCGGTTTCGGCCGCCACTTTCATCACCCGATCCCCTGACACGTACAAAAATTCCGGGGTCTTGTCGATAAACCGCGCGATCAGCCACGGGCAGGCGATACGATCGATCTTGGGACGTTCACGGGTAACCCATTTCATGTCGTGCTCCGGCTACTTCGGAACGGTTTCACCGCCGGTTTGCTTCCAGGCTTCGATACCGCCCTCGATGAATCGCGCCTTGACGCCCTTTGCCTTCAGCTGGTCCACCACTGACTTGCTTACAGAACCGCCGCGCGCGCAATAAATCACGATTTCCCGGTCGAGCGGCAATGCCGTGCTCCATTGCGTCAGCCTTTCCGGATCGAGCCAGGCGGCACCCGGAATCTTCTGGCCGTCGGTGTCGTAATCGATCCGGCGCCGCACATCGAGCAACAAGATGGTTTTACGGTTTTCCAGGAGTTGCTTAAGCTCGTCGGGTGAGATAGTCCGATTCATTTCAGGCATTCCTCGTAAAGACGGGTGACGTTGACCCAATTGATATTTTGCATGAAAACCTCGACATAGGCCACCGCCTTGGCGCCGTAATCGATGTGGTAAGAATGCTCGTACATGTCGAGCGCGAGAATCGGCGTGCCGCGAGCAAGGTGGCAGGTGTGATCGGCCGCCCACTGGTTAATGAGTTTCTTGTCGCGATGAGAATACATGAGCAACACCCAACCGGAACCGCCGCCTTGGGCTTTGCCCATCGCACTGAACTCGGCCTGCCAGCGCTCGGCACTGCCAAAGTCGCGGGCAAGCACGGAGTGCAACGCGCCTTGCGCCTGCCCGTCTCCGCCCAGGCTGTCGAAGTAGAGTTCATGCAAGATCATGGAATTGGCGGCAATCAGCTCT
>NZ_JBGQKW010000111.1:0-6674 GCF_041499725.1 Sulfuricaulis sp. | reverse complement strand
TTACCGGTGCCGCAGGGGCGGAGGAAAAACCTTCCGGCCATCCGGGAACGCCGGAGACGGAAATGCGCTACAAGGGCGCGCCGGTGCCGATCAAGCCGGAACAGGCCGAAACCGTGGTGTCGCCGAAAGCGCCGCCGTTGACGGAGGCTGAATTCACCCGCGCCAAGCAGATTTACTTCGAGCGCTGCGCCGGCTGTCACGGCGTGCTGCGCAAGGGCGCCACCGGCAAGCCGCTGACCCCCGATATCACCCTCAACAAGGGCACAGATTATCTCAAGGTGTTCATCAATTATGGTTCACCCGCGGGCATGCCCAACTGGGGCACCTCCGGTGTGCTGAGCGATCAGGACGTGGACTTGATGGCGAAGTTCCTGCAGCACGAACCGCCGACACCACCCGAGTTCGGCATGAAGGAAATGAAGGCGTCATGGAAAGTGATCGTACCGCCGGCAGAACGCCCGAAAAAGAAAATGAACAACATCAACTTGGCCAACGTCTTCTCGGTGACGTTGCGCGATGCCGGCCAGGTCGCGCTGATCGATGGCGATACCAAGAAAATTGTCAGCGTGATCGATACCGGGTACGCGGTGCACATCTCACGTATGTCCAATTCGGGCCGCTATCTATATGTGATCGGACGCGATGCGCAGATCAACCTGATCGATCTGTGGATGGCGCAACCCGCCAACGTCGCCGTGATCAAGGTGGGCCTTGAGGCGCGCTCGGTTGAAACCTCCAAGTACAAGGGCTACGAGGATACCTATGCGATCGCCGGTTCCTACTGGCCGCCCCAGTACACGATCATGAAAGGCGATACGCTCGAGCCGCTCAAGATCGTCGCCACCCGCGGTTTTACGGTGGACACACAGGAGTATCATCCCGAACCGCGCGTAGCCTCGATCGTCGCCTCGCACTTTCACCCTGAATTCGTGGTGAACGTGAAGGAGACCGGCCATACGCTGATGGTGGATTACTCGGACATCAACAACCTCAAGGTGACCGACATCGGCACCGAGCGTTTCCTGCATGATGGCGGTTTTGACTCCACCAAGCGTTACTTCATGGTGGCGGCCAATCAGCGCAACAAGATCGCCGTCGTGGATTCCAAGAACGACAAACTCGTGAAACTCGTGGAGGTCGGCAAAATCCCGCACCCTGGCCGCGGCGCCAACTTCGTCGATCCGAAGTATGGTCCGGTGTGGGCCACGGGACATCTGGGCGATGACACTATCGCCTTGATCGGCACCGATCCGGTAAATCATAAGCAAAATGCCTGGAAAGTAGTGCGTTCACTCAAGGGCCAGGGCGGCGGGTCGTTGTTCATCAAGACCCATCCCAAGTCTAAGAATCTGTGGGTGGACACCGCGCTCAATCCGAACACCGAGATCAGCCAGTCGACGGCCGTGTTCGACATCAACCATCTCGACAAGCCGTTTGAGGTGGTGAAGGTCGCCGAGATGGCCGGTCTGGGCGAAGGTCCGAAGCGTGTCGTGCAGCCCGAGTACAACAACAAGGGCGACGAAGTCTGGTTCTCGGTGTGGAACGGCAAGACCCAGGAATCCGCCATCGTGGTGCTCGACGACAAGACGCGCAAGCTCAAGACCGTGATCAAGGACAAGCGCCTGGTCACGCCGACGGGCAAGTTCAACGTCTATAACACGCAGCACGACGTCTACTAGTCCGTGGCAGTAAGGGGTGGGAGATATCCCGCCCCTCAACGGGAGAGCAGGTTCGCATGCGCAGGCCCAGGCATAAGACCGGCATCACCCTCGCCGCGCTGGGCGCGTTGTGGGCGTCTGCGGTGTGCGCCGAGATCCCCGCCGCGAGGCAAACCGAGCTGATGTATTTTCTTACCCAGGATTGCGGTTCGTGCCACGGGCTGACGCGCAAGGGCGGTCTCGGCCCCGCGCTGACACAGGAGGCGCTGGCCGGCAAGTCCGCCGTCATGTTGCGCGAAGTGATTCTTCACGGCCGGCCGGGCACGCCGATGCCGCCGTGGAAGAGTTTCCTGAACGAGCAGGAAGCAGACTGGTTGGTGCAGGTACTGCTCGCGGGCAAAACCGATGCGCACTGAATTTTTCCAATCCTTCCTCAAAATTTTCCTGAGTCTCATCGGCGCCGTGCTGGTTTCGGCGTGTGCCTCGCCGCGCGGCACGGGAGATCTGGGTATCATTGTTGAACGCGCCAGCGGCAGCGTGCAGGTGGTTGAAACCACCCACCACACGCGTCTGGCACTGGTTCCGGGCCTGGGCGACTTGTCGCATGCCTCGGCCGTGTACTCGCGCGATGCGCGTTATGCCTACGTCTTCGGGCGCGACGGTGGGCTGACCAAGGTCGATCTGCTGCGCGGGCGCATCGACAAGCGCGTCGTGCAGGCGGGCAACGCCATCGGCGGCGCGATCTCGCAGGACGGACGCCTGATCGCGGTTTCCAATTACGAACCGGGCGGCGTGAAGGTGTTCGCCGCCGACACGCTCGATCTGCTTGCCGACATCCCTGCGGGTTCGGGCGACAGTCAGCGCCGTTCCAAGGTGGTGGGGTTGGTGGATGCGCCGGGCGATCGTTTCGTGTTTTCTCTGTGGGACGCCGGCGAGATCTGGGTGGCGGATATGCGTAACCCACGTCAACCGCAGGTGCAGAAATTTCCCCATGTCGGCAAACAGCCGTACGACGGCACGGTGACGCCTGACGGGCGTTACTACATCGCCGGTCTTTTCGGCGAGGACGGGCTGGCGCTGCTCGACCTGTGGCAACCGGAAAAAGGCGTGCGCCGCGTGCTGGAAGGCTACGGGCGCGGGCAGGAACCGCTGCCGGTATTCAAGATGCCACACATGGACTACTGGGCGCAGGCAAACGACATCGCCTATGTGCCGGCGGTCGGGCGGCACGAGGTGCTGGTGATCGACCAGAAGAACTGGACGGAAGCCGGCCGCGTCGTTGTGGCCGGCCAGCCGGTGTTCGTGATCGCGCGTCCGGACGGACGCCAGCTATGGGTGAACTTCGCGCCCCCGGACAACGACACGGTGCAGGTCATCGACACGCTGTCGCTCAAGATCATCCGCACGCTCAAGCCCGGCAAGGCGGTACTGCACATGGAATTCACGCCGCGCGGAGAGCAGGTGTGGCTGTCCGTGCGCGATGAGGACCGGGTGGACGTGTACGACACCGACAGCTTCGAGCGCGTCACGTCGCTGCCCGCGGACAAACCGAGCGGGATTTTCTTTACTTCGCGCGCGCACAGGATCGGGCAATGAGGCTGGAACTGACCGAACTCGACCGCCGCCTGTTGAATGATTTTCAGCAGGATTTTCCGTTGTCACCGACGCCGTATGCCGACATGGCGCGGAATCTCAGTGTGACGGAAGCGGAAGTGCTCGCGCGGCTGGAGGCGCTCAAAAGCGCCGGGGCCGTCAGCCGCGTCGGCGCCGTGGTGCGGCCCAACACCGTCGGCGTGAGCACGCTCGCGGCCATGGCGGTGCCGCCGGAGGAACTCGAATCGGTCGCGGCGATCGTCAACGGTTATACCGAGGTCAATCACAACTACGAGCGCGAACACCGGTTGAATCTGTGGTTCGTGGCCACGGCGCCGGACATGGCGCGCCTGCATTCGGTGCTGGCCGAGATCACCATCCGTACCGGCTACGAAGCGCTGTCGTTTCCGCTCGTGGAGGATTATCACATCGACCTGGGGTTCGATCTAAGAATATGACAGGACGAACGAGCATAGCGAAGTAGGGATTCGTGTCAGGGCTACTATGGAAATGAATGTCGTCAAGCATTCCGCGATGACGCTGCAGCGGCCGCCGGTGGATGATGTTGACCGGCGGTTGCTGGCGGCGATCCAGCATGGTCTTCCGCTGGCGCCGCGTCCCTATGCCGAGATCGGCGCGCGCCTGGGTCTGACCGAGGCGCAGGTGATCGCGCGGCTCGCGCACCTGAAGGCGAGCGGCGTGATCCGCCGTTTCGGCGTGGTGGTGCGGCACCACGAACTCGGCTATTCGGCCAACGCCATGGTGGTGTGGGACGTGCCGGACGGGCAGGTGGCCGAGCTCGGGCGCTGCCTGGCGGGCTTCGATTTCATCACGCTCTGTTACCGCCGTCCGCGGCGCCGGCCCCAGTGGCGTTACAACCTCTACTGCATGATTCACGGGAAGAGCCGCGAAGCGGTGCTGGCGCATCTCGAGTGGATGGTGAACCACTGCGGACTTCAGAACCTGACGCACGAAGTCCTGTTCAGCCGCCGCCGTTTCAAACAGCGCGGCGCCATTTATACGTCTGGAAAGAGGGAATGTTGATGGATGCCGTGGATCGCGCCATCGTCAATCAGCTGCAGGGCGGCTTTCCCATCTGCGAGCGGCCGTATGCCGAAGCCGCCACGAATCTGGGCCTGACCGAGGATGAGCTGATGCAGCGTCTCGACGTATTGCTGGGAAACGGCACGCTCACCCGTTTCGGGCCGATGTACCACGCCGAACGTCTCGGCGGCGCGCTCACGCTCGCGGCGATGCAGGTTCCGGCGGAGGATTTCGAACGGGTGACGGAAATTGTGAACCGTTTTCCCGAGGTTGCGCACAACTATGCACGCGAGCACGCGTTCAACATGTGGTTCGTGCTCGCCACGGAAAAGCCGGAGCGAATTGAAGAAGCGATCGGTGAAATCGAGAAGGCCGCCGGCTACCGGGTATACAACATGCCCAAGCTAGAAGAATTCTACGTGGGCCTGAGGTTTACGGTATGAACGCGCACGCCGCTGAAATCCTTGCCCACGCCGGATTCGAGGCCGCCACGATACTGGATGCCGTGGACCGCCGCATTGTTCTGGCGACCCAGGCGGGGCTGCCGCGCGTGAGCCGTCCGTATCATGTCATTGCCGGGCAACTGGGCGTCAGTGCCGACGAAGTCATGGCGCGCCTGCGGCGCATGCTGGAAGCGGGCATCATCCGCCGCATCGGCGCGGTGCCGAACCATTACGCCCTTGGCTACCAGGCCAACGGCATGTCGGTGTGGGATGTGCCGGAAGAGCGAATCCGCGAGCTGGGACAGAAAATCGGTGCACTGGATTTCGTCAGCCACAGCTATCACCGTCCACGGCATCCGCCGGAATGGCCGTACAACCTGTTCGCGATGGTGCATGGGCGCGACCGTGCCGAGGTCGAGGCCAAGGCGGCGCAGATCGCCGCATTGCTCGGCGATGCCGATCGGGGCCACGCGGTGCTGTACAGCACGCGCATCCTCAAGAAAACCGGCCTGCGCCTGGGAGGTTGAGCATGTTCCGCATTTCCCAGTACATGCAGGAGATCAAACAGCCCACGCCGCTCGGGCCGAAGCGGAACCCGCCCGGACCGGTGGTGATCTGGAACCTGATCCGGCGCTGCAACCTGACCTGCAAGCACTGCTACTCGATTTCCGCGGACACGGATTTTCCTGGGGAGCTTTCGACCGCGGAAGTTTACCAAGTCATGGACGATCTCAAGGGTTTCCACGTGCCGGTTCTGATTCTCTCGGGTGGCGAGCCGCTCATGCGCCGCGACATCTTCGACATCTCGCGCCGCGCCAAGCAGATGGGCTTTTACGTCGGTTTGTCCACCAACGGCACGCTGATTAACGAATCCAATATCGAACAGATCGCCGCGATCGGTTACGACTACGTCGGCATCAGCATCGACGGCCTGCGCGCTACGCATGACCGATTCCGGCGTCTCGAAGGCGCCTACGACGCCTCGATGCACGCGATCCGCCTGTGCCACGCGCGCGGCATCAAGGTCGGCATGCGCTTCACCATGACGCAGGACAACGCCGCGGAGCTTCCCGAGTTGCTCAATCTCATGGAAGCCGAGGGCATCGACAAGTTCTACCTCTCGCATCTCAACTATGCCGGGCGCGGCAACATCAACCGCAAAGACGACGTGATCCTGAAAACGACGCGCTGGGCCATGGACCTGCTGTTCGACAAATGCTGGGAATACACGCAACGCGGCTTGCATAAGGAGTTCGTCACCGGCAACAACGACGCCGACGGCGTGTATCTGCTGTTCTGGGTACGCAAGCACTTTCCGCACCTGGAAGCCCCACTGCGCGCCAAGCTCGCGCAGTGGGGCGGCAATTCCTCCGGTGTGAATATCGCGAATATCGACAATCTCGGCAATGTCCATCCCGACACCTTCTGGTGGCATTACAGCCTGGGCAGCGTGAAGGAAAGACCGTTCTCGCAGATCTGGCAGGATGTTTCCGACCCACTCATGGCCGGACTCAAGGCCAGCCCGCGCACAATCAAGGGCCGTTGCGGCGCCTGCCAATACTTCGACGTTTGCGGCGGCAACACGCGCGTGCGTGCACATCAACTCACAAACGATCCCTGGGCCGAAGACCCGGCGTGTTATCTCACCGATGAAGAGATCGGCGTCGAGGGTCTCGGCGAGCGTCTGCAGAATCGGCCGTACACGCGCATCGCCATTCTGGCGGCGAAGTAGCCGCTCTTTTGCGACTCGCCGCAAGATAGGCGGCGCGCAACGGCGTACAATCCGCGCATGGAACAAGGCGTGAATCCCGAAGAGCAACGACAGTTGGCGGCGCTGCTGCGCGGCCAGCGCTGGGCGGCGCTCGCGACCGCGCGCGACAACGAGCCGCTCGCCACCTGGGTGGCGCTGGCGCCCGAGGATGACCTGGGCGGTTTC
>NZ_JBGQKW010000110.1:0-6871 GCF_041499725.1 Sulfuricaulis sp. | reverse complement strand
CATTGAGGCTCGCAGACTCCACCGTTTCCAGCCGCTTCACACCCGAGAAGAAGTCTATCTCGCGCATGGGCTGATGCATTCACCGCCATGTCAGCGGGGAGGGAATTGCACCCTCTAGGCACAGATGCACGGTTGTCGGCTTTGAATCCTCGTGCCTCGTTCTAATGAGGCACAGGCGCACGATGAGTCCACGGATTGCTCCGCGTGACCCTTAGCGCACACCTGTTTGAGGACTCAACCTGGCGTGCGCCAGGGTTTGCTACCCGCGTGGTTGCTGCGGGTGATCCGAAAACGGGAGGACCGATTTTCGGATGGTCTATGCTCGTTTTATATTGCGCCGAACTAGCGCTTCGTGCCTAAGATGAGCGCACCGGGCCGTCAAGCCCAAGCCGACCCCTTCGGGTCGCACAAGGCGGCGATTCTATAGATTCCCGCCGGATTTGTACATCTATAGACCGGAAATCAGGCCCTTCCCGTGTAAAATCGGGCCCATGCGCGTACTCGGGATAGAAACCTCCTGCGATGACACCGGCGTAGCTCTCTATGATTCCGGCCAGGGCCTGCTGGCGCATCGGCTGTTTTCCCAGACCGAACTGCACCTCGACTACGGCGGGGTAGTGCCGGAACTGGCCGCACGCGACCACATCCGCAAGGCGCTGCCCCTGATCCGGGCAGTCATGCAGGAAGCCAAGACCCGTCCGGACCAGATTAACGGCATCGCCTATACCACCGGGCCGGGGCTGGCGGGAGCGCTGCTCGTGGGCGCGGCCCTGGGGCGATCACTCGCCCTTGCCTGGAATGTGCCCTGTGTCGGCATTCATCATATGGAAGGACATCTGCTCTCGCCCATGCTCGAACCCGACCCGCCGGCCTTTCCCTTCACCGCGCTGCTGGTCTCGGGCGGGCACACGCTGCTCGCCGACGTGCAGGCACTGGGCCGTTACACCATCCTGGGTGAATCCGTGGACGATGCCGTGGGCGAGGCCTTCGACAAAACCGCCAAACTGCTCGGCCTCGGTTATCCGGGCGGACCCGCCATCGCGCAGGCGGCGCTGGACGGCGATCCCAAGCGGTTTCAGTTTCCACGGCCCAAGACCGGCCGGCTCAAGACTCAGGGCGCGCATCCGGGACTCGATTTCAGTTTCAGCGGTCTGAAGACCGCGGTCGTCACCGCGGTGCAAAACCAGCCGCTGACGTCCCGGCTGGTCGCCGACATCGCCGCCTCGTTCGAAGAAGCCGCCGTGGATGTGCTGGCGATCAAGTGCGAGTGGGCGCTCGAGCAAACCGGTGCGAAGCAACTGGTGGTGGCCGGCGGGGTCAGCGCCAACCGGAAATTGCGCGAACGTCTGATACATCTTTCTGAAAAACTTGGCGTGCGCGTGTTTTTTCCACGGCCGGAATTCTCCACCGACAACGGCGCCATGATCGCCTACGCCGGATATCTGCGTCTGGCGGCGGGACAGCGCGAGCCCTTGTCTTTCGGCGCGCGGGCGCGTTGGCCTATCGAGGAAATCGGCGCGGCCAAAAACTGATTAACGCCCGATCTTATTTTCCGTGCCGGCGATGAGATTGCGGATGTTGGAGCGGTGCCTGAATATCAAAATCGCGCTCATGACGATCATGGTCGCCAGATAGGGAGTGCCCGGCGACAGCCATGCGACATACAGCGGCGCCGCCGCGGACGTGGTGAGCGCCGCCAGCGAGGAATAGCGGAACAGCAGCGCCATGAGCACCCAGGTGACGAGCAACGCCAGGCCCACCCAGGGATTGAGCGCGAACCACACACCCAGCGCCGTCGCCACTCCCTTGCCACCGCGGAAACCGAAGAACACCGGAAACAGGTGGCCGAGAAAGGCGGCGAAACCGCAGAGCGTGATGATCACGGCGTCGGCGGTCAGGGCGCGTGCGGCCAGCACCGGGATCGCCCCTTTCAGGATATCGCCCGCCAGTGTCAGCACCGCCGCCATCTTGCCGCCGTAGCGCAGGATGTTGGTCGCGCCGGGATTCTTCGAACCGACCTCGCGCGGATCCTGCAGGCCCATGACGCGGGCGATGACAACGGCGCTCGAAATCGAACCGAGCAAATAGGCCAGAACCGGAAGGGAGTAAAGCCACGTCATCTGAAGTTGGTCACGGAAGTTCGTAAAAGACAGTCACAGGTGTTTTCGTTATAGTGGCAATCCATGGATATTATCTACCTCCACGACCTCAAGATCGAGTGCATCATCGGTATCTGGGAGTGGGAACGCCGCGTCAAGCAGACCATTATCCTCGACCTCGACATGGCCGCGGACATCCGCCGTGCCGCGGCCACGGACCGCATCGACGATACGCTCAATTACAAGGCCGTGGCCAAGCGACTCATCGACTTCGTCGGTGGCTCGCAATTCCAGCTGGTCGAAACTCTGGCCGAGAAGGTCGCTGAAATTCTGCTCACCGAGTTCAAACTCAAGTGGGTACGTGTACGCGTCAACAAGAAAGGCGCCGTCCGCGGTGCCGGCGACGTGGGCATAATCATTGAACGCGGCGAGGCGTAAGTCTGTGCCGCGGGTGTATGTCGGGATCGGCAGCAACATCGACAGGGGAAACAGCATTCGCGGGGCGGTGCGCGAACTGGCGGCGCATTACGGCCCTCTCACCCTGTCCCCCGTGTATGAAAGCAAAGCCCACGGATTCGAGGGCGATAACTTCTACAACCTCGTGGCAGGTTTCGACGCCGCCGAACCGATCGAGCGCATCAAGGAAACACTTTCACACATCGAGTCACGCTTCGGGCGCAGCCGCCGGGAAAATCGTTTCAGCGCACGCGCTCTCGATCTCGACCTGCTGCTCTACGGCGATATCGTGCGGCATGACGGCCAGGTCAATCTGCCCCATCCGGACATCCAGCGTTACGCCTTCGTGCTGCGTCCGCTGGCGGACATCGCGCCGGATCTGCGGCACCCGGAAACGGGGCTCACCTGCGCCAGGATGTGGGAGCAGTTCGATTCAGGAAAACAGGAAATCTGGAAAACGGATTTTGATCCGCGGTCGTGATACGCCGATGCTTCCTACATCACCACCCAGCGTCCGCCGTCGACCGCCAGCACCTGACCGGTAATGAAACCGGCGTCGCGGATCAGGAACAGCGCCGTGCGCGCGACGTCGTCGGGTTCGCCGGAACGCTTGAGCGGCGTGCGCGATATGATGCGTTGCTTGGACATTTCGTCGAGGTCGCTCTCGGGCCAGAGGATGACTCCGGGGGCGATGGCGTTGACCCGGATCTCCGGCCCCAGTTCGCGCGCCAATGCCTTGGTAAGCATGATCACGCCGGCCTTGGCGACACTGTAGATGAGATAACCGATCAGCGGGCGGTCGCCATAAATATCCGCGATGTTGACGATACAGCCGCCGGTTTTACGGAGGTGCGGCACGGCCGCCTGCGCGAGAAAATACGGTGCCTTGAGGTTGGTGCCCACGATATCGTCCCACTGCGATTCGGTCACTTCGCCGACGGGGGTGGGATAAAAGCGCGAGGCATTGTTGATCAGCACGTCGAGACGATCGAAGGACTCGACGGTTTCGAACACCAGATTACGCGCCTGGCGCTCGCCGCTAGTGAGGTCCCCGCGCACCAGCATCACCGATTCCGGCCGGTTCTGGTGCAACTCCTCCTGCAGGGCGTGGGCGGCCTTTTCCGAGGTGTGATAATGAATCACGAGCTTCATGCCCTGGGCATGCAGCATGCGCGCCACGGCCGCACCGATGCGGTGCGCACCGCCCGTGATCAGAGCCACCTTGCCTTCGAGGGGGTTGTCGGCCATAAATGCAGCCCTACTTCGCTACGCTCGTTCGTCCTGCCATAAGATTACGCCTTGCTCGCTTCGCTCGTTCGTCTTGATCATAGAATATCCAGTATAGTTCCAGACTCGACACGATACCGGTTGCCCGTCCTTGCGCCAAGCCGCCCGATGAAATTGCCCGACCGCCATGGCCAGACGGCCAGTCCCGACCCACACGCCTTGCCGCCGCCGACCGCCGAGGAACAGGCGCACAGCACCAGGCTTCAGCAGCGCCTGCGCGAGGAAATTGCCGCCCGTGGAGGCTCCCTTTCCTTTGCGCGCTTCATGGAACTGGCG
The DNA here is from genome assembly GCF_041499725.1 of Sulfuricaulis sp. GTDB lineage: Bacteria > Pseudomonadota > Gammaproteobacteria > Acidiferrobacterales > Sulfurifustaceae > Sulfuricaulis. The sequence goes on along the minus strand of NZ_JBGQKW010000110.1, from coordinate 2,753 downwards.
CTCTACGCTCCGGGACTGGGCTACTACGCGGTTGGCAAGCATAAATTCGGCGCGCCGGGCGACTTCATCACCGCCCCGGAAATGGGTTCGTTGTTCGCGCGCTGTCTCGCGCGACCGTGCCGGTCGATCCTGGCGCAACTCGGGGGCGGCGATATTCTGGAGGCCGGCGCCGGCAGCGGCGCGCTGGCGGCCGACCTGCTGCTCGAGCTGGAAGCACTGGGCCGTCTCCCGGAAAGTTATCTCATTCTCGAACTCAGCAACGAATTGCGCGATCGTCAGGCCGAGACGCTCCGGCGCAAGGTGCCGCATCTTCTGGAACACATTCGCTGGCTCGACACGCTGCCAGGCAGCTTCCACGGCATGGTGCTGGCGAACGAACTGCTCGATGCCATGCCGGTCGAGCGTTTCCGGATCGCGGAGGACGGCGTCCGGCAATTTCATGTCGCCTGGCAGAATGACCGCTTCTGCTGGCAGGAAAAACAAGCGGATGAAGCGATCCGGCGGCGCATCGAACCCCTCGCCTTGCCACCGGGCTACACCTCGGAAATCAATCTGCAGGCGGAGGCTTGGGTGCGCAGCGTCGCCGATATCCTGGAACAGGGCGTGATGCTGTTCGTCGATTACGGCTTTCCGCGTGCCGAGTTCTATCATCCGCAACGCACCGACGGCACGCTCATGTGCCACTACCGTCATCGCGCCCATGACGATCCGCTGACGCTCGTCGGTCTGCAGGACATCACGGCGCATGTCGATTTCACCGCCATCGCCGAAGCCGGAACCGAGACCGGTCTGTCGCTGCTCGGCTACTCTTCGCAGGCGGCATTTCTGATCGGTTGCGGACTGGAACAACTGATGTCGGCCTCGGACCCGGAAGATACGCGCGCGCATCTCGAACTCACGCAGCAGGTCAAGAAACTCACCTCGCCGCACGAGATGGGTGAACTGTATAAAGTCATCACCCTCGGGCGCGGCGTCCAGGATCCGTTCCTGGGGTTTGCGGACTATGACCGGCGCGGGCGACTCTGAATTGGACGTAACTAAAACAATGATTAAAACGATAGTCACCGACATCGAAGGAACCACCTCTTCGCTGTCCTTTGTGAAGGACGTGCTGTTCCCCTATTCGCGCGCGCGCATGGCGGAGTTCGTGCGCGCCCACGCGCAGGAACCCGCGGTGCGGCATGAACTGGATGAGGTGCAGCGGCTGAACGGGAAAAACCTGACTGAAGCGGAAGTTATTGAACAGCTCCTCCGCTGGATCGCCGAGGACAAGAAGATCACGCCGCTGAAGAGCTTGCAGGGCATGATCTGGGAAGACGGCTACAAAAAAGGCGACTTCAAGGGGCACATGTACGAAGACGCCGTGCGCCATCTGCAAAAATGGAAACAGGCCGGTATCCGGCTCTATGTCTTTTCCTCCGGCTCGGTCCAGGCCCAAAAACTACTGTTCGCGCACACCGGCTACGGTGACCTGACACCGTTGTTTTCAGGCTATTTCGACACGAATATCGGCAACAAGCGCGAGGCCGGTTCATACCGCAAGATCGCCGCGGCCATCGGCAGCGCACCCGATGACATCCTGTTTCTTTCCGACATACGGGAAGAACTCGACGCCGCACAGGCGGCGGGAATGCAAACCATTTGGCTGGTAAGGGATGGGGCTATCGATCCCAAGGCGGCACACCGGCAGGCCCGAAGTTTCGACGAAATTACGCTTTAAGTCGCCGCGCCCAGAGGTCGTGCTCGCCCGCGCGCGTGACGCGGACCTCGCAGAAATCACCCGGCTTAAGGTCGCGCGCGTTCTCGACGTACACCACCCCGTCAATCTCGGGCGCATCGGCGCTGGAACGGGCCACCGCCTGGCCTTCCTCGATGCTATCAACCAGCACCGTCAGGGTTTTCCCGACCTTGCGCTGCAATTTTTCCGCGGAAATTTCCGCCTGTAATTCCATGAAGCGCGCCAGGCGTTCCCGCTTCACTTCTTCCGGCACCGCGTCGGACAGCACATTGGCCGCGGCACCCTCCACGGGCGAGTAGGCGAAGCAACCCACGCGATCGAGCTGCGCCGCGCGCAGAAAATCGAGCAACTCTTCAAACTCCCGCTCGGTCTCACCCGGAAAACCGACGATGAAGGTGGAACGCAGCGTGATGTCGGGGCAGATGGCGCGCCAGTTTTCGATACGCGCCAGATTGTTCTCGGCACTCGCCGGACGCTTCATGAGCTTCAGTATCCGCGAACTCGCGTGCTGAAACGGCACGTCGAGATACGGCAGGATTTTCCCCTGCGCCATGAGCGGAATGATTTCATCCACGTGCGGATAGGGATAGACGTAATGCAACCGCACCCATACGCCCAGTTCACCCAGGGCGCGCGCGAGATCGGTCATGCGTGTTTTCACCGGCCGCCCCTGCCAGAAACCGGCGCGGTATTTCACGTCCACGCCGTAGGCGCTGGTGTCCTGCGAGATCACCAGCAGCTCTTTCACGCCCGCCTTGACCAGATTTTCCGCCTCCTGCATGACCTCACCAATGTCGCGGCTCACAAGATCGCCGCGCATCGAGGGAATGATGCAGAAAGTACAGCGATGATTGCAGCCCTCGGCAATCTTTAGATAGGCGTAGTGCCGTGGCGTGAGCTTGATCCCTTGCGCCGGCACGAGGTCGGTGTAGGGGTCATGCGGCTTTGGCAGGTGCGCGTGCACCGATCGCATGACTTCCTCGAGCGCGTGCGGACCGGTGACAGCCAGCACCTG
>NZ_JBGQKW010000109.1:0-6922 GCF_041499725.1 Sulfuricaulis sp. | reverse complement strand
GTAGATGTATTCGGCATTTTCCGAGCGATCGCCCTGGGCCGCCGCCTCCGACACCGCTTGCGTGACCTGCGGACGTTTCACGCGCCACAGGTAATCCAGTTCTTCGCGCAAGCGCGACGCGCCTTCCGGCGTGATGTAGGCAGAGCCCTTGGGTTGAGGAAGTCGGTTTCGGCCCATGCCGCGGGATTATATCCGGCCCCGGCAGCAAGATGAGGTAATATAGTGAAGACTATAGGGAGGGTGTTGTGAGCCAGGATAAACCTGACCGGACGGTGGATACCTCGGGCGAATGCTGTCCGGGACCGCTGCGCGAAGCCCACCGTGCGATCAAGACCATGCAGCCGGGCGAGGTGCTGGAGCTGATCTCGACCGACACCGGCTCGCGCATGGACATCCCTGCCTGGTGCAAACGCACCGGTCATAAACTCCTGCGCATGGAGGATGACGGCAAGACGTTCCGTTATTACGTGCGCAAACGCCCCTGAGTTCAGCGCCCGTTCCGTTTGGCGCGCGCTGCCTGCCACAGGAAATAGGCTGCCGGAATCACCGCCAGCGTCAGCACCGCGACGCTCAGCATGCCGCCGACCATGGGCGCGGCGATGCGCTGCATGGCCTCCGAACCGGTGCCGTGACTCCACAGAATCGGCAGCAGCGCCGCGATGATCGCGACCTTAGTCATGGTCACCGGCCGGATGCGCAGCAGCGCGCCTTCGACGACCGCTTCACGCACGTCTTCGCGCGTCAGTGTCTGTCCGCTTGCCGCGCGCGCCGTGCGGCGGCGCGCGAGCGCCTGATCGAGATAGGCGAGCATCACCACGCCGATTTCCACCGCGACGCCGCCGAGGGCGATGAAGCCGACCGCGACCGCCACCGACAGGTTATAGCCCAACAGGTAAAGCAGCCAGAAACCGCCGACGAGCGCCAGCGGCAGGGTGCCGATCACGATCAATACCTCCATGCCGTTGCGGAAGTTGAGATACAGCAGCAGCAGGATGATCACGAGGGTGAACGGTATGACGAGCTTGAGGCGATCAAGCGCGCGCTGCATGTATTCGAACTGGCCGGTCCACTGGAGCGAATAACCCGTGGGCAATTTCACCTTTTCCGCCACCGTCCGCTGCGCGTCGGCGACGTAGGAGCCGACGTCGCGGTCGCGGATGTCGATGTAAGTCCAGCCGGAGAGGCGCGCGTTTTCGCTGCGGATCATGTCCGGGCCGTCCACGACGCGGACGTCAGCGACTTCCGAGAGCGCGACCTGAATGCCGCTCATGGTCACGAGCGGTAGCGCGCGCAGGCGCGCGACCGAGTCGCGGATTTCCTGCGGGTAGCGGAGATTCACCGGATAGCGCTCGCGCCCCTCGATGGTTTCCGTGACGTTCATCCCGCCCACGGCCATCGCTACCGCTTCCTGGATGTCGCTGATGTTCAGTCCGAAGCGCGCGGCGCGGTAACGATCGATGCGCACGTCGGCGTAACGCGCGCCGGTAACGCGTTCGGAGTAGACGGATACGGTGCCGGGAACCGAACGGATCGCCTTTTCGATGTCCCGTCCGATGGCGTCGATCATGGCGAGCGACGGACCGGCGACCTTGAGACCGACCGGCGTGCGGATGCCGGTGGTGAGCATGTCGATGCGCGTCTTGATCGGCATGACGAAAGCGTTGGAGAGTCCCGGAAAGGCGGTGGCGGCGCTCATCTCCTGGATGAGTTTTTCCGTGGTCATGCCCGGCCGCCACTCGGATCGGGACTTGAGCTGGATCGTGGTTTCGAACATGGAAAGCGGCGCGGGATCGGTGGCCGTCTCCGCGCGTCCGGCCTTGCCGAACACGCTTTTCACTTCCGGAAAGGTTTTCAATATACGATCGGTTTGCTGCAGAATCTGCTGCGCCTTGCCCGAGGACAGTCCCGGCAGGGTGGTGGGCATGTACAGGATGTCGCCCTCGTCCATGTCGGGCATGAACTCGCTGCCGATTTTCATCACCGGATAGAGGCTGACCAGGACCAGCAACGCCGACACCCAGAGCACGGTTCCGGGCCGCGCCAGCACGCCGTTCAGCAGCGGCCGGTAAGCGTTGATGAGCCAGCGGCTCAGCGGATTTTCCAGTTCGCCCCGGATGTGCCCGCGGATGAAATAACCCATGAGCACCGGCACCAGCGTGATCGAAAGTCCCGCGGCTGCGGCCATGGCGAAGGTCTTGGTGAAGGCGAGCGGGGCGAATAGGCGGCCCTCCTGGGCTTCGAGCGCGAACACCGGCAGAAAACTGAAAGTGATGATCAGTAGTGAAAAGAAAAGCGGTGCGCCCAGTTCCTCGGTCGCCGTGCGGATGATGGCCCAGCGGTTTTCATCGGTGACGGTTTCCTTCTCCATGTGCTTGTGCACGTTCTCGATCATCACGATGGCGGCGTCCACCATCGCGCCGATGGCGATGGCGATGCCACCGAGCGACATGATGTTGGCGTTGATGCCCTGGTGCTTCATGACGATGAAGCTCACGAGAATGCCGATCGGGAGCGTGATGACCACCACCAGCGAGGATCGCAGGTGATACAGGAACGCGAGGCACACCAGCGCGACCACGATGAATTCCTCGATCAGCGTTCCGCGCAGATTGCCGACGGCGCGTTCGATGATGGACGAGCGATCGTAGGCCGGCACGATTTCCACGCCGGCGGGTAGGGTTTTCTTGAGATTTTCCAGCCGTGCCTTGACGGCGTTGATGGTGGCGAGCGCGTTCTCGCCGTGGCGCATGACGATGATGCCGCCCGCGACTTCGCCCTCGCCGTTGAGTTCCGCGATCCCGCGCCGCATTTCCGGACCGAGGCGGATGTCGGCGACGTGTTCCAGTAGGATCGGCGCGCCGGACGAGGTCACGCCGAGCGGCACGGCGCGCAGTTCCTTTTCACCCTGAATATAGCCGTGCACGCGCACCATGTACTCGGCCTCGGCCATCTCGATGACCGAGCCTCCGGTTTCGTGGTTGGCGTTCTCGATTGCCGTGCGCACCTGCTCCAGCGTCAGCCGGAACGCGCGCAACCGCGCCGGGTCGACGATCACCTGATACTGCTTCACCATGCCACCGACGGAAGCCACCTCGGCCACGCCCGGCACCGTGCGCAATTCGTACTTGAGGAACCAGTCTTGGAGCGCGCGCAGTTGTGACAGGTCGTGCTGGCCGCTGCGATCGATGAGCGCGTATTCGTACACCCAGCCGACGCCGGTGGCGTCCGGCCCGAGCGCCGGCCGCGCGCCGGCCGGCAGGCGCGGCAGCACCTGGCTCAGGTACTCGAGCACGCGCGAGCGCGCCCAGTAGAGATCGGTGCCGTCCTTGAACAGCACGTACACGAAGGATTCGCCGAACTGGGAGAAGCCGCGCACGGTCGTGGCGCCCGGCACCGACAGCATGGCGGTGGTGAGCGGATAGGTCACCTGGTCTTCCACCACCTGCGGCGCCTGGCCGGGGTAGCTAGTCTGGATGATGACCTGCACGTCCGAGAGATCGGGGATGGCGTCGAGCGGCGTGTGCTTGACGGAATAAATCCCGCCGGCCACGAGCAGCGCGGTGAACAGCAGCACCAGAAAACGGTTGTGGATCGACCAGCGGATGATGGCAGCAATCATGGGGTGTATTTCCTATTCCCCCTCTCCCGCATTAGTGGGAGGTGAGGCGGGTTAGGCACGAAGCGACTTAACGTCGCATCGTGCCGCCGAACGGGCGCACACGATTGTTGTGCGCCCCGGCGGGAAGAAGGGGAGAGGGGGAGACAACGAACGTTGGCGACAATCATGGCTTCTTTCCCTCATGATCGGCATGCGACTCCTCCGGTTTCGATTCCATGCGTTGGAAACTGGCTCGCACGCTGGCTTCGGAATCGATCAGGAACTGGCCCGAAACCACCACGGTGTCGCCTTCCTTCACGCCGCGGCGGATCTCGATCCAGTCGCCAGCTTCCTCGCCGATCTCGACCTCGACCGGCTGGAACCGTCCACCGCCAAGACCGAGGACCACGGCGTTGCGGCGACCGGTGCGGATCAGCGCCTCGCGCGGGACCATGATTTTCTGGCTGTCGAGACGCGCGCCCTGGATGACGACGTCGGCGAACTGGTTCGGCTTGAGCGCCTCGCCGGGATTCCGGACCAGCACACGCGCCTTGATCGAGCGCGCGCCGATGTCCACGTCGGAACTCACGCTTTCCACCACGCCTTCCCAGCGGCGTCCCGGCGCGTCGGGGACGAGCACCACCGCCGACATGCCGGTCCGCACCCAGCCGGCGCCGCGCTCGAAAATATCCAGCAGCACGTGCATGCCCCGGGCGTCCTGGAACAGGTAGCCCTGGGCGGCGAGCTCGCGCGTGTGCACGCCGCGTTCGACCCGGTAGGTGCGCACGCCGAGGCTGTTCACGATTTCCGGACGCACCGTGACGATGGGCGCGCCGGAAGCCGCGGTTTCTTCCTCGTAAACTGGCACCAGGTCCATGTCCATGAACGGCGATTTGCCGGGCTTGTCGCTGCGGTATCCCGGGACCATGGGATCGGTCCAGTAGAGCACCTTGCGTTCGGCGCCGTTGCCCGCGGTTTCCGCGGGCTGCTTGCCGGCGGTGAACAGGCGCCATCCTTCGACAGCGGCCAACAACGCCAGAATGACGCCAAGCACCGCGATAACGAGGTTTTTGTTTTTCATGACTGTTCTCCGGTGAGATACAGAAGTTCCGCCTGCGCCTTGGTGCGATCCACGCGCAGGCGCAGGTATTCGAGTTCGGCATCGAGCGACCTCATGAGCGCGTCGCGGTAATCCGACTGATCGCGCGCAAAACCGGCCACGGTGACCTGGGCCTCGCGGCGGGTGGCGGGGATCAGCCGTTCGGCGAAAATCTTTTCACGCTCGGTCAGGCCGTCGAGTTCGGCACGCAGCGAACGATCCATGGATTCGAGCTCGCGCCGCTTGTCGTCGAGCTCGAAACGCGCGCCGGCTTCCATCGTCTGTTTCTCGGCCAGCTTGCGGTCCTGGCGCTTGTTCCGGAACACGGGCAGGTCCAGCGTCACCATGGCGCTCAGCAGGTCGGGACGCTCGGTGCCGTCCGGCATCGGACGGCGGAAACCGTAGGAGACGTCGACCATCATGCCCGGCTTGTATTCCTGGCGCACCATCTCGACCTCGACGCGGGCCTCGTCGAGCATGGTCTGGGTGGCGATCCATTCGGGATGATGCGTGTAATCGAATGCGCCGGGCGCTTCCGGCAGCACCGGCAATTCGGCGGGCAGGGGCTGGTAGGCGGCGTCGCCGATCCAGCGCGCCAGTTGCGCCTGCAGGCGCAGCCTCTGTGCCCGGATCATGGGCGCGCGCTCGTCCACACGCGCCAGCGCCTGGCGCGATCTCAGCACCGACTGCTGGGTTTCTTGCGCCGCGCGGTAGCGCGCCTCGGCCGACTCCAGTTGTTTTTGCGCCAGCCGCCGCGACTCGTCGAGCGTGCGCAGCGACTGTTCCTGGAAATAGAGTTCGAGCCAGGCCTGGCGCACCTGCCGCAGCAGGTTGCGCTGCTCCATCTGCACCCGCGCCTGCTCGCGCGCCAGTTCCTTTTCCGCGCGCTCGGTCTTGAGCTTCAGTGTTTTGCCCGGCGGAAACGCCTGGCGCACGCCGACGACCGTCATGGTCATGTCTTCGCGGTTGAGACGATAGGAGTCCGTGGGAACGTTAGCCAGGCCCAGCGTCAACTGCGGGTCGGGCAGCCGGCCTTCGTATACCGCGCGCTCGGCGGCGGCAGAGGCGTTGGTGAGATGATGCTGGAGCCACGGCGCCTGTTCGAGGGCCAGGCGCTCGGTCTCGGCCAGCGTCAGTTCCGGGGCGGCGAACGCTCCGGACATGCCGGTGATCAGGATGAACACTATTCCCGCACAGCGGGACAAATTGGAAACGAACATGAAATCTCTCCTTGCAAGTCGTGAACAAAAAACGACAGACGCGCGGACGCGCGCGGGAGAGAGCTACAAGATCAGCGTGAGGTGTTGAATGTGAAGCGGTGGTGCCGGGAAATCCGGCGTGAAGAAATCGCGCCGCGGAGAGATGCTGTTATCCGGGAGCGCGACGGCAATGGGCAGTACGGTCAACAGCGCCGGCGTCACGGCCATGTCGCCGAATGCAACGGTTGCCGGTGAGTTGATATCGGGCATCTGGCAGCTCACCGCCGCGACCGGACCGCAGTCGTCGGCGTCCATGTTCATGCTGCCGTCATGCATGGGGCAGTGCACGGAGGCATGGTTCATCGGCTGGGATTGCGCCATGACGCACGGCGCCGCGCCCGCGACCAGCCACAGCGAAGCGATCGTGGCCAGCAGGCCACGGGCGATCGGCTTCAGTTTTCGACGGAACCAGTGCATCATGGTTTATAGTTTAGCCCTTGGCTGAGACGTCGTATACGTCTTTATGAACCGTCATATGAACCGACTATCCCCGAACGTAATTGGCATGACTTTGATCTCGATCAATGTCGGCCTCCCGCGTGAAATTCTTCATGGCGACCAGGCGATTACCACCGGCATTTTCAAGGCCCCGGTCGCCGGGCCGCTGTGGCTGGGGCGCCTGAATCTGGCGGGCGACGGCCAGGCGGACTTGCAAGTGCACGGCGGGGCCGACAAGGCCGTGTACCTGTATCCGTTCGAGCACTACGCCTACTGGGCCGGGGAACTGGGGCGCCATGATTTTTCCCACGGACAGTTCGGGGAAAATTTCACCACCGAGGGGCTTCTGGAGGATGAGGTAAGTATCGGTGATGTTTTCCAAATCGGCGGGGCACGAGTGCAGGTGACGCAGCCGCGCACACCCTGCTTCAAGCTTGGCATTCGCATGGGCGACAGAGTTTTTCCCGCGCGTTTCACATCAGCCAATCGCACCGGTTTTTATCTGCGCGTGCTGGAAGAGGGCAGGGT
>NZ_JBGQKW010000108.1:0-7097 GCF_041499725.1 Sulfuricaulis sp. | reverse complement strand
TCGAACCGGTGGAAATAGACCCCGAGGGTGTTCCAGTGCTCCCCCAGCTTCATGCCGATCCAGGCCAGCCCCACGCTCCAGATATAGGAGCCGACAAAGGTGTAGAGACTGAAGCGCCACATATTCATGCGCGCCACGCCCGCCGGGAATGCGATAAAGGTGCGAATCACCGGCAATAGACGCCCGACGAAAATGGTGATGTCGCCGTGGCGCTGAAACCAGCGGTCGGCCAGGTCAAGATCGTATTGCGAGATCAGGATGTACTTTCCGTATTTTTCGATAAAAGGACGGCCGCCCCAGGCGCCGGCGTAGTAGGCGACGATCGAGCCGAGCACGCACCCGACCGCGCCCGCCAGGCCGACCAGCCACAGGTTCATCTCGCCGGTGGACACGAGATAGCCGGAGAAGGGCATGATGATTTCCGAAGGCAAGGGGATGCAGGCGCTTTCGATTGCCATGAGCAACACGACGCCGCCATAGCCCAGGCGTGAAATCGTGTCGATGATGAAGCCGGCGAGCAGAGTGATGATTTTATCGATCATCACGGTTACCAGAAATAGGCGAGCACCAGCAGCCCGAACACGATGCGATACAGCGCGAACGACGTGAAATCATGACGCGACACGAATTTCAGGAATGCCTTGACCACGACCAGCGCGGTCACGAAGGACATGACGAAGCCGACGGCGAACAGCGGGATATCCGCGGCATGCAGCAACTCGCGATTCTTGAACAGCTCGTAGAACGTGGCCGCGAACATGACCGGCATGGCCAGCAGGAACGAGAATTCGGTGGCCGCGGTGCGTGACAGGCCGGAAAGCAATCCACCCATGATGGTGGCGCCCGCGCGCGAGACGCCGGGAAAGAGCGAGAATGTCTGGGCGATGCCGATCTTCAGGGCGTCGAGCGGGCCGAGGTCCTCCATGCTGTTCACGCGCGCGCGCAGAGGCAGGCGTTCGATAACCAGGATCAGAATGCCGCCGACGATGAGTGCTCCCGCCACGGTCAGCGGATTGAAGAGATGGGTCGTGATCATCTTGTGCAGCAACAGGCCAGCCACCGCGGCGGGCAGGAAGGCGATGAATAGATTCAGCATGAAACGCTGTTCGTGCCGGCTGCCGATGCCGGTGATCAGGCGCCCGACGCGGGCGCGATAGTCCCAGACCACGCCGAGAATCGCACCGAACTGGATGACGATTTCGAAGACCTTGCCTTTTTCGTCGTTGAAGTTGAGCAGATCTCCCACGATGATCAGATGGCCCGTGGAGGAAACCGGCAAAAATTCGGTCAGGCCTTCGACGATACCGAGAATGAGTGCCTTGATCAGAAGAGCGAGTTCCATGCGCGTCTCTTTCTTGTTTATGTTTATGTAAATGAGAGTGGACGGCCGCGGACGCCGTCGCGGATTTTTCCGCGATCGAACGCCACCTGCCCACCGACAATGGTGTAGATCGGCCATCCAATGAGTTTGCGCCCGTTAAACGGCGACCAACGGACGCGGGTAAACATTTCTTCATTGCGCACGGGCCGGGCGTGCACCATGTCCACGAGCGTGAGATCGGCATCCCAGCCTTCGAGAATCTTTCCCTTGTTGCGAATGCCGTAGGCCGCCGCCGGACCGTGACACATCCATTTCTGGATTTCCGCCAGTGTGCAGCGTCCCGCCTTCATCTCCGTAAGCATCAGCGGCAGCGAGGTTTCCACTCCCGGCATGCCGGCCGGCGATTGCGGATAGGGTTTGCGCTTCTCCTCCAGCGTGTGGGGCGCGTGGTCGGTGGCGATGAAGTCGATCACGCCGTCGTGCAGCCCGGCCCACAGGGCGGCGTTGTCCTCGGGGCGGCGGATCGGCGGATTCATCTGCGCCAACGCGCCGAGCCGCGCGTAGTCGTTCACGTTGAGCAGCAGATGGTTGGGGATGACCTCGGCCGTCACCCAGGCGGGTTTGTCGCGCCGCAGAAGTTCCACTTCCTCGTGGGTGGAGAGATGCAGGATATGCAGCCGGCGGCGATATTTTCGGGAAAGCGCCAGCGCCAATTCCGTCGCCAGCAGCGCGCTCTGGTTGTCGCGGATGTCGGAATGCACCGCCACGTCAGTCCGGTCCTTGAACTGTTCGCGGCGTGCGCGGATGCGCGCTTCGTCCTCGGCGTGCACCGCGATCAGGCGTGACCCGTTGGCGAAGATCCGTTCCAGATCCTCCGCCTTGTCCACCAGCAGGCTGCCGGTGCTCGCCCCCATGAAGATCTTGATGCCGCAGGCGGGGCCGGCACGATTGACTTCGTCAAGATTGTCGGGGGTGGCGCCGATGAAGAATCCGTAGTTGGCGACGCATTTCTCCGCCGCGCGCCGCAGCTTGTCGTCCAGTGCCGCCTGATTGCTGGTGGATGGATCGGTGTTGGGCATCTCCAGAAAACTGGTGACACCGCCCTTGATCGCGGCACGCGAGCCGGACCCGAGATCTTCCTTATACTCGCGGCCGGGTTCGCGGAAGTGTACCTGCGGATCGATCACGCCGGGGAGCAGGAGGTTTCCCCCGGCATCCAGTGTTTCGTCCGCGGAGATGCTGATTTGCGCCGCGATGCGTTCGATCACACCATCGTGGCACAGTAGGTCGCCTTCGATAATTGATCCGTCCGGGCGCGCGAGGCGGGCGTTGCGGATCAGTAGCTTGGGCAAAGGCGGTCTCGGTGCGGAAAAGTTATCGCGGAAATATTGGCGGGAACGTTAATGTCAAAAAGGCGGCGTCAGCCCATCTGCTTTTCGCGGATTTCGTCGAGTGTCTTGCAGTCGATGCAGAGCTCCGCCGTCGGGCGGGCTTCCAGGCGCTCCACGCCGATCTCGACGCCGCAGACTTCGCAGTAACCGTAGTCGCCGGTGTCGATGCGCCCGATGGACTCATCGATCTTCTTGATCAATTTGCGCTCGCGGTCGCGCGACCGTAGTTCGAGCGACATGTCGGTTTCCTGGCTCGCGCGGTCGTTCGGATCGGGCGGATTTTCCGGCACGTCGCGCATCTGCTGCACGGTGCGGGAGATTTCCTCCTCCAGTTCCGATTTCCAGGCGTTCAGCACGGAATGGAAATGCTCCTGCTGCTTTTTGTTCATGTACTTCTCGCCCTTCTTCGCCGCGTAGGGTTTCATGCCCGAAACGGGAGAGACGGATTGCTCCTTTTCCTTCTTTTTTCTGGCCGGCATGCTTCAACTCCTGCAATAATGTAGCCCCGGAAGGGTGGGGGGTAAAAAAATAAGCGCGAATCTATACCAGAAACCCCCGGGGGTCGCAACCGTTAGAGTATAGACACGGCGAATAGGCGCCGCCGTTATGACGGATTTACCGGGGTTTTGATGACAATTCCATGGCACTCGAGGCATTGATCTTTGATGTGGACGGGACCCTGGCCGACACCGAGCGTGACGGACACCGGGTGGCGTTCAACCAGGCGTTCGTTGAGGCCGGGCTGGACTGGCGCTGGGACGTGGCTTTGTACGGCGAGTTGCTGGCAGTCACGGGCGGCAAAGAGCGCATGCGTCATTACATCGACAGGTATCGTCCGGATTACCTGAAGCCCGCCGATTTTGAAACCTTGGTGGCGCGTTTGCATGTCGCCAAGACGCGCCACTACACCGCCTTGCTGGGGTGCGGCGGCATACCGCTGCGGCCGGGTGTGCGGCGCCTGCTCGAGGAGGCGCGTACTCGCGGTGTGCGCCTGGCCATTGCCACGACCACTACGCCGGACAATGTCACCGCGCTGCTGCATCACGCCATTTCACCTGAGGCTGCTTCATGGTTTGAGGTCATCGGTGCGGGCGACGTGGTGGTGGCGAAAAAACCGGCGCCTGATATCTATTATTATGTTCTCGATCGACTGCGTCTCGCGCCTGCGCAATGCATGGCGTTCGAGGATTCGGAAAACGGCCTGCGCGCGGCACAGGCAGCAGGCCTTAAGACCGTCATCACGGTGAATGCCTACACGCGCGCGCATGATTTTCGCGGCGCGGCCATCGTGCTCGATCATCTAGGCGAGTCCGGCCGGCCGTTTCAAGTGTTGTCCGGATATGCCGTGAATGGCGCTACTTATTTCGATCTCAAACTATTGGGGCAGTTACAGGCTGACGCATGAAGCCATTTGCCAGACGTCTGAACCGGATCGAGCCGTTTCACGTGATGGATATTCTGGCTCGTGCCCGCGCCATGGAGGCGCAGGGACGGTCCATCATCCATATGGAAATCGGCGAACCGGACTTCCCGACTGCGGCGGGCATTGTGCAGGCCGGCATCGCGGCGCTCCGGGCCGGACATACGCATTACACGCCCGCGCTCGGACTGCCCGAGCTGCGCGCGGCCATTGCCGCCAGTTATCCAGCTCGTGCGCGTCCCGATCCCGAGCGGGTCGTGGTGACGCCGGGCGCCTCGGGTGCGCTGCAATTGATTTTCGCCGCCTTGATCAATCCCGGCGATCAAGTGCTCATGGCCGATCCGGGTTACCCCTGCAACCGCCATTTTGTGCGCCTATTCGAGGGGGAGGCGGCAAGTATTCCGGTGGATGCCTCGACAGCGTACCAGCTCAACGCCGATCTGATCCGTCGTCACTGGACAAAACGCACGGTCGCGGTGCTGCTCGCCTCGCCCTCCAATCCCACCGGTACGCTGATTTCCGGCGACGAGATGGCGGAGATCGTGCGGGCCGTGGCGGAGCTTGGCGGCGTGCTGATCGTGGATGAAATCTACCACGGACTTGTTTACGGGGAGGCGGCGGTGACGGCGCTGTCGCATTCGCCGGAGGTATTCGTGGTCAACAGCTTTTCCAAGTATTACGGCATGACCGGCTGGCGCCTGGGCTGGCTGGTGGCGCCGACGGCTTACATACCATCGATCGACAAGCTCGCCCAGAATATTTTCCTCGCCTCGAGCACCGTGGCGCAACACGCGGCGCTCGCGGCATTCAGCCCCGTCGTGCAGCGTGAACTGGCGCAGCGCCGGGATATTTTCCGCGAGCGGCGTGATTACCTCCTGCCTTCCTTGCGCGAACTGGGATTTATCATTCCGGTGGTGCCGGCGGGCGCATTCTATTTATATGCGGATTGTTCGAGCTTCACCGATGACAGTCAGGCGTTAGCGCTCGATTTGCTCGAGCGCGCCGGCGTGGCCGTCACACCGGGTCTGGATTTCGGGAGCCACCATGCAGCGCGGCATGCGCGTTTTTCCTACGCCAACACGCTCGAAAATCTGCGCGAAGGTGTTTCCCGACTGCGGGGTTACTTCACGAAAATCTAGATCGTGTCTCTTTCAAGGCGGGAGCGCAGGGCGGCATACGCGCCTTCGAGCGCCTGCAGCACGGACTCCGCCTTGCCAAGCTGGCCGCTGTCCGCCATTTTTTCAAGCTGCTCCGCGGCTTCATGCATGGCATGGGCTTGGAAATAGGCGCTTGAGCTTTTGAGGGTATGCGCCTCGCGCGCGGCGCGTTGTGCGTCGGAAGCGGCGAAGGCCTGGCGCAGCGAGGCCAGTCTTTGTGTGGCTTCCTTGATGAAGATTTCCACCAGTTTCGGGTCGGGACTGACAGCGTCCTTTCCGGCAGTATCGTCGGATGTTTCCGGCGTTGTATCTGCCGGGCTGGATGATGGGGAATATAGCATGCGCCAGCGTTTCAGCATGTCACTCAGAACGTCGGGTTCCACGGGTTTGGTAAGAAAATCTTGCACGCCTAAAACGTGGCAGCGTTCCTTCTCGGCATCCGTGGCGCCCGCCGTCAGCACGACGATGGAGGTCTTGGCGTGAGTGCCCGGAAGCGCGCGGATGGACTCGATCGCTTTAACACCGCTGATATCCGGGAGGTGCAGATCCATCAGGATCAGACCGTAGGATTCCCGCCGCACCGCCTCGACGGCGGCACGGCCGGTTTCGGCGATATCGGTCTTGTAGCCGAGCTTGGACAGCATGTGGAGCATGATCTCCCGGTTGACGGGGCTGTCTTCCACGAGCAGCAGTCGCGAATGTTTCCTGCGGATTTCGGAGAGGGTGTATTTTGTGACCAGGCCCGAGCGGTGGCGTTCCTGCGTGTCCAGGCCTCGTGTCGCCATGACTGCCTTTAACAGGCCAGGCAAATCCTCGGGCGGTATTGGTTTACCGAAGTACCCGGCGAAACCGGCTTGGTTCAGGCGCTGCGCGTCGCCGCGCACGCCGGCGGACGTCATCATGACGAGAACCGCGTCGCACATTTCCGGGTGTAATTTGATTTCGTGCCCCAGTTCCTCGCCGTTCAGGTTCGGCAGGAACATGTCCACCATCACCAGGTCGAAACGGAAACTGGAATTCGCCGCCGAGCGGATCATCTGCAAGGCCGCGTTGCCGTTGCCGATGGATTGCACTTCCATGCCCAACGTCTTCAGCTGATCCACAAGATTCACGCGTGCTGGAATGTTGCCGTCTGCCACCAGCACACGCAGCCCCTTGAGGCTGATCGGCGCGGGCGCGGGCGCGACGCTGACGGTAACAGGTTTTCGCAGGTTGATCGCGAACCAGAAGACGCTGCCTTTGCCTTCTTCGCTCTTAACGCCGATGTGCCCGCCCATCGCCTCCACCAGCTCCTTGGTGATGGCAAGACCGAGGCCGGTACCGCCGTAGCGGTGGGCGGTCGACGCCTTGGCCTGGTTGTACGGTTGGAAAAGCTTCGCCTGGTCCTTGGACGAGATGCCGATGCCGGTATCGGCGACTTCGATGAGTAGTCGCAGGCGATCGGAGGATTCATCGGCTAGTTTCTTGACGCTCAATACAATTTCACCCTGATGGGTGAATTTGATGGCGTTGCCCAGCAGGTTGATAATAATCTGCCGCAGGCGTCCCGGGTCGCCGAGCAGCCGGTTCGGCATGTCCGGTTGCATCAGGTTGGTGAGCGTAATCCCCTTCATGTGCGCCTGCTGTGCCAGCAGTGTGACGGATTTTTCTATGCAATCGCGCAGGTCGAATTCGATTTCCTCCAGCTCCAGCTTGCCGGATTCGATTTTGGAGAAGTCCAGGAGATCGTTGATCAGCGTCAGCAGACCGCTCGCCGATGACTTGATGATTTCCGCATGACGGCGCTGTTCGTCCGAGAGTTTCGTTTC
>NZ_JBGQKW010000107.1:0-7694 GCF_041499725.1 Sulfuricaulis sp. | reverse complement strand
CAGGCAGCGCAGGAGCTGCCGCCGGTGTTCCTCCACCGGCGGCTTGGGATTTTTCCCAGGGATAAAGATGATGCGGTTGGTTGCGCTCAAGGTGTCCACACAGCAAGCAAGTGAGATTTTAACTTTGGGTTCCGTTAAACTCCTATTTCATTTTTCTTTGCGTCCTTGGCGTCCTTGGCGGTAAAAACTAATAATAGTCCATTCCGGGTGCTCATCCTCGGTCACGGCGAAATGGGCCGGGCGATGGAATACCTTCTGCGCCAGCACCACCGGCTTACCCTCTGGGAACGACACCCGAAACCGGGCGCCCCACCCGTGGCGCTCGATTCCGTCGCCGCAGAACAGGATTTCATCCTCTTCTGCCTGCCGGCCAATCCCCACTTCGAGCTGGCCAGCCGGCTGCGACCGCGTCTGCGCCGTGATGGCGTGTGTCTCAGCGTCGCCAAGGGCCTCGACGAACACGGCCGGACCGCCGCGCTGGCACTGGATGAAGCGCTGGGGCCGGCCGCCGCCTTCGGCGTGCTGTACGGACCGATGATCTCGGAGGAGATCCGTGACGGACGCCCGGCATTCGCCCAGGCCGGAACGACGCACGCCGAGACCTATGAGCGTCTGCGCGAACTGTTTGCCGGCACCTCGCTTTATCTCGAGCACACCACCGATATCGCGGGCATTTCCTGGTCCGCCGTGCTCAAAAACGTCTATGCCATCCTGTTTGGCGTGGCCGACGAGATGGGACTGGGCGACAACACGCGGGGTTACCTTGCCGTGGCGGCCGTGGATGAACTGGAGCGGATTGCGACCGAGCTGGGAGGTTTGCCGGATACCCCCCGGAGGCTCGCCGGCTTGGGTGATCTGATCACCACCGCGACCAGCGCCGGCTCGCACCATCACGAATTGGGCCGGCGACTGGCCCGGGGCCAGGAGGCGCTCATGGGCGAGGGCGTGCATACGCTGGAGATGGTCCACGTTCACGGACTCTTCGACTCTCGCAACTATCCCCTGTTCGATCTCATCGGCCGGTTGCTCGCCGAACCCGCCACGGCGCGAGCACAGATGCAAAATTTTCTCGTTCGTTTGAGCCTCTGAAGATCGTCGCCGTGGATATTTTTTCCAATTTTATCTTTCCATGCATGACGGAAACAGGTTAGAATGCCCGTCCAGTTATGACACTTCCAACCACGTTTCAACGGAATTGCCTGAACTGAACCCGCAACAAAAAGCGGCGGTACAGTACATCAATGGCCCCCTGCTGGTGCTGGCAGGCGCGGGCAGTGGCAAGACCTCCGTCATTACCCGCAAGATCGTCTGGCTCATCCGCGATTACGGCATCGCCCCGCGCAATATCGTCGCCGTTACCTTCACCAACAAGGCCGCGCGCGAGATGAAGGCGCGCGTTGGCGACCTGCTCAACGGCGCTCACGGCAAGGAACTCCAAATCTCGACCTTCCACACCCTCGGTCTCAGGATCCTGCGCGACCATCTGGAGGCCATCGGCTACCGCCCGGGCTTCTCCCTGTACGATAACGAGGACAGCCAGTCGTTGCTTGCCAAACTGCTACGTGGCCAGTACTCCGGCAAAAACAACCCAGCTGACGCCGTGCGGCGCCAGATATCGCTCTGGAAAAACAACCTGGTCTCGCCGGCGGAGGCGCCGCTGACGACCGGCGGTGAAAGCATTCAGGACATCGCGGCGCGGGTCTACGGCGAATACGAGCGTCACCTCCAGGCGTACAACGCCATGGATCTCGACGACCTGATCCTCAAACCGGTGCGGTTGTTCCAGAACCACCCCGAGGTGCTGGAAGAATGGCGCCGGAGCGTGCGCTACCTGTTGGTGGACGAATATCAGGACACGAATCTCTGCCAGTACGAGCTGGTGAAGCTGCTCGCCGGCAGCCGCGGGGCGTTGACGGTGGTGGGCGACGACGACCAGTCCATCTACGCCTGGCGCGGCGCGCATCCCGAGAACCTGAAGCACCTGCAACAGGATTATCCATCGCTGAAGGTGATCAAACTGGAACAGAATTACCGCTCGAGCGGGCGCATCCTCAAGGCCGCCAACGCGCTGATCGCCAACAACCCGCACATCTTCGAAAAGGCATTGTGGAGTGAGCGTGATTACGGCGAATCGCTGCGCGTGCTCAAGGCGCGCGGTGACGAACACGAGGCCGAGCGCGTCGTTTCCGAGCTTCTACAACACAAGTTCAAGCACAACACCGACTTCCGGGATTACGCCATCCTGTTCCGGGAAAATCACCAGTCGCGCGTGCTTGAGCGCGTGCTGCGCGAGCGGCGCATTCCCTATTTCCTCAGCGGTGGTTCGTCGTTTTTCGACAAGACCGAGATCAAGGACGTCATGGCCTATCTGCGGCTGCTGTGCAACCCGGGTGATGACAACGCCTTCCTGCGCGTGATCAATACGCCGCGGCGCGAGATCGGCGCGGACACGATCGAGCAACTCTCGGCGCACGCCGGTGAACTGGGCACGAGCCTGCTACAGGCGTCACTGGACGCCGGCATCGAGCGGCGCCTCACCGTGCGGCAGGTGGCGATATTGCGCGTCTTCACACACTGGCTGACCGACATGATCGGCAAGGCGGCCGAGGAAGACCCGGCCAAGCTGGTGTGCGACATACTCGCCGACCTGCATTACGAGGAATGGCTCAAGGACACCTGCAACGATCTGAAGATCGCGCAGCGACGCATGGAAAATGTGCTCGAGCTCGTGGCGTGGATCCAGCGTCTCGCGCGGCAGGACGAAGAGGACAAGTCGCTGAGCGGACTGGTCGCGCGCTTGACGCTGGCGGGCATCCTGGACCGGGGCAATGAGGAAAATCCCGGCGATTTAGTCGCGCTCATGACGCTGCACGCGGTCAAGGGACTCGAATTTCCGCATGTCTTTATCGTCGGCATGGAGGAAGGCCTGCTTCCGCACCACCAGAGCCAGTCGGACACGG
The DNA here is from genome assembly GCF_041499725.1 of Sulfuricaulis sp. Lineage (GTDB taxonomy): Bacteria > Pseudomonadota > Gammaproteobacteria > Acidiferrobacterales > Sulfurifustaceae > Sulfuricaulis. The sequence continues at coordinate 4,734 of NZ_JBGQKW010000107.1, read as the reverse complement.
GCGTGGAGGAAGAGCGCCGCCTGGCCTATGTCGGCATCACCCGCGCCCGCCAGACGCTCACCTTCTCATTCGTCGAGCGGCGCAAGCGCGGCGGCGAGGTGATCGGCTGCGAACCCAGCCGCTTTCTCAAGGAACTGCCGCCTGACGACCTGCATTGGGAAGAACCGGACCGGGAACCCGACCCCCAGGCCATGCTCGGCCGCGCCGAGGTCTATCTCTCCAACCTGCGGAACACGCTCGGCAACGGCTGATTCCACCTCCGGCCAGCCGTTAACCTGGCGAGTCATGGAAAATTACGACCGTTTTCGCTATTCTTGGGCGCATTCGGGCCGATTAGAGATATCTCGGGGACGTCAAAAAAACATGGCATCGCCTCGCACTGTATCCAAGTCGATGGACAAGCGGCGTAAGAGCCGGATTCGTTCGTGGGAAACCGCGCAGGATTTTTCCGCGCTGAACCTGACGCCGGACAATTTCCATGCGTTCTACGTAAAATTCACCAACCTGCGTTTCCCGATGATGGTCTCGCACCTGCTCGAGTTGCGTTACCTCATCAACCACACTGTTGAAACGTACAAGGAACCGCCGCTCACGCCCGATTATCGCCAGTTCCGTGACAGCCTGCAGGCGGCGGTCGATTCCTTCATCGACAAGCGGCGCCACAGCGAGCGCATGCTGCGGATACTCAGCATGTTCCGCGATATCCATTACGCCCACTCGATCATGTCACGTGACGCCGAGCGGCGGTTGCGCGAGGCCATGGACGACAATCGCGCCAACCGCATCAAGTTCATCCGCTACGGGCTTTTCTTCGTGTTCGCCGGCGTGAGCAGCGGCATTGTCTGGCTGGCGATGCCGGAGCCGACGTGGTTTATCAAGCTCCTGCCCGCGGCCTACGGTTATCTTTCCTGGTATTATTTCCACAAGCTGCCCGGGCTCGATCAGGGGATCGAGAAACTGACGCAGGAACTCAACGACGTCCTGCGCCGCCGCGTCGATTCCCTCAACTGGAAAACCCTCATCCACAAACTCGCCATGGTCCTGGGTTACAAACGCCTGCCGGGCATCGAGGTGTTCCATGACGACAACGATCACATGGATCGGTCGGTTTATCACTAAAGGGTCGTCATCTCCGTGAAAACTCTCTTTGCTGTCATTCCCGCGTAGGCGGGAATCCAGGAAGTAAATGATTAAAAGCCGCCGAAAGGCGGCTTTTAACTTTGAGAGGCTAATTGCGGGTAGCTCCGCCTCTGCAACATTGTTGTCATTCCCGCGAAGGCGGGAATCCAGGTATTAAATGTCTCGCGCGCTTGCGCGCGAACTCAAAAACTACTTGTGGGTGGCTGACCCACGGCAGGTGACTTTTCTTTGCTTGTCCAAAGAAAAGTCACCAAAAGAAATGACACCCCTGAGCCGCCGACGGCTTCCTGCGCTTCTCGCCTCAGTCGGGCTCGCCAGACGGCACTTCCATGTGCCGGCTGGCTCGTGCGCGAATCCCTTCGCGCACTCTAGAAACCAGAGCTTCTTCCTTCCTCGGCTGCAATGCTCGGCGGCGGCTACGGGCATGGAAAAGATGCTTCGGAAGGTAACGAGCTTTCCCATATAACAGTTGTATATAATTGATCACATAGGATTTACGGCGTAAAGTTTTAATTTTATGACAGTTCTAATGTTTGATCTTAAATTGGACTGAAAATAACTCGGAGTAAAATGAAAGATATTATCCAAACAGTTCAGTCATTGGTGCCATTTCTGCAGCCGTATCCGCTATGGGTCAAAATGGTTTTGTCTATATGGTTTCTGGTCACGGCAGTAATGGCTGTCGGTCTCCTCTTCTTTCGAGAACCTGCCCAGTCCGATGTTGCTGTTGTATCGAATGTAGCCTTGCGCCCGGAATCTCCCATTTCAAAAAATGAGGCTGAGAGCTTACCTAATCAAGTGAACCATAGCGGTCTCAGTCTCGAAGAGTATTTTTCTACGCTTGATCGTCTCAAAGAAAGATTCCTGGAAAAGGAAGAATTTGTACAACAACTTCAACGCACGCGGGTAACTTGGATAGGCTACGTCGACAGTGTTAAAGGCGCCCCAGGAAAACAGCTATCCATTAATTTGGCTGTTAAGCCGGACTCACCAAGGACGTGCTTTGTTTGGTTTGCGGAAGAATTTAGGACAAAATTATTTTCTTTGCGGAAAGGCGATAAAGTCATTATTTCTGGGATCTACGATACCGGAACTCCCTCTATACCTGATATTCAAGCAGACTCGATACGTTTGAGTGAATAGAAGTTGCGTATAACACTTGTGGGTCGCACCGAGGTGATTGGTGTTTTGGACACCCGTATGGCGCACCCGAGCATCGTAAGCCTCGGGCCGAGCGTCCGCAGGGACGCGCGAGGGATCGCGCGCGTCGCCCGTCAGCACAGGGATGTGCTGTCGGGCGACCGCCGCGCCCGAGGCGCGAAGCGCAGGGGGATGTTGCGCCATCCGGGGCGTGCTTTCTTTGGTTTCTTTCTTTGCACGAGCAAAGAAAGAAACCCGCCTGCGGTGCGGGGAACCGCAAATAAATACGCCACCGCAGGCGGCTCGACAAATTATTTCCCCTCACCCTAGCCCTCTCCCTCAAGGGGAGAGGGAACTTACCCCCTCGGATGATGCATCGCATGCAGCGTCTTTAACCTTGCCTGGGCGACATGTGTATAAATCTGCGTGGTGGAAAGATCGGCGTGACCCAGCAGCATCTGCACCACGCGCAGGTCGGCGCCGTGGTTAAGCAGATGCGTGGCGAAGGCGTGGCGCAGGGTGTGTGGTGACAGCGCCGTCTGGATGCCGGCGGTGCGCGTGTGGACCTTGAGATTGTGCCAAAAGGCCTGGCGCGTCATGGGTCCACCGCGCGCGGTGGTGAACAACGCATCGGTCGAGCGGCTGCGCACCAGCTTGGGCCGGCCCTCGGCGAGATAGCGGCTGATCCACGAGATCGCCTCCTCACCCATCGGCACCAACCGCTCCTTGTCGCCCTTGCCGATGACACGGACCACGCCCTGCGTTAGGCTGACCTGCGACAGCGTCAGCCCCACCAGTTCCGACACGCGCAGGCCGGTAGCGTAGAGCGTCTCGATCATGGCGCGGTCGCGCAGGCCGTAATGCGTCGCGACATCCGGTGACTGGAGCAGCTTTTCGACCTGTTCTTCGGTGAGTGATTTGGGCAATGGCCGGCCGATCTTGGGCGAATCGATCAGCACCGTGGGATCGGTGTTGATGCGTTCCTCGCGCACGAGGTAACCGTAAAACCGCCGTAGGCTCGAAAGCAGCCGCGCCGTGGTGCGCGGACGCGCGCCTTTGCCGACACAGCCGGAGAGATAGTCGAGCAAATCGCCGCGCGCAGCGGTTGTCAGCGCCGTACCGCGCGGTGCCAGCCAGCGGCTCAGGCCTTCCAGATCGCGGCGATAGGCGTCGAGCGTGTTGACGCTCAACCCTTCCTGCAGCCAGATGGCGTCGCAGAAGCGTTCGATGATGTCCTTATCCGGCGTGCTCATGCTCCAGCAGCCGGTGCTTGAGGCGCAGCGCGCTTCCCGAGCGTTTGCCCATGAAACCGCCGGCGCCGTTCGCGGCCACGACGCGGTGGCAGGGAATCACGATGGGAATGGGATTGGCGCGGCAGGCATTGCCCACGGCGCGCGCCGAGGTCGCGAGTTTACGGGCGAGCGCGCCATAACTGAGCGTCCGGCCCGCGGGAATCCGCCGTAACGCGCGCCACACGCGCTGCTGAAACGCCGTGCCCGACAGCGTCAGGGAAACGCGAAAGGAATGGCGGGGATTGGCGAAATACGATCGGAGTTGACGGCAGACTTTCTTTGCCGCCGCCGTGCGTGGCGCATGCAGGGCCCTTGCATCGCCCAGAAAGCTGACATCAACCAGCGCGTCGTTCTCCAGCATTACTCCGATCCGTCCCACTGGTGTGGAAATGACGGCATCGTATCCTATAGCCTGTGTAGAGTTTTCCCTGCGTCGCATGTCCTCATTATCCACGGGCGGGAGAGGCGACGCCACTGACTGGGGTTTTAAGACCCCGTCGGAGCGAGCCGAGCACCGAGCAAGGCTGGGAGTATTCGCGAGACTTTTGATCGAGCCCGAGGCGCGTAGTATTACGGCAAGACGAGCGAGCGCAGCGAGCAGGGCTACATTTTCGCGCCCGGCGAGTTAGGCGAGCGCCCGGCCGCCGCGAGACGCGCAGGGAACCGCCCGGTATTTGGGCGGCGAAGCGACCGGGTGTCCTTCTCTTTGGTGACTTTCTCTTGGACAAGCAAGAGAAAGTCACCCAGGGTGCAGGGGCGGAGCCACCCGCAATTAGCTTATCAAAGTCAAAAGCCGCCTTTCGGCGGCTTTTGGTCATTCAAGGCCTGGATCTCCGCTTTTGCGGAGATGACAACAGCTCAGACCTTCTCGCGGATACGCGCCGCCTTGCCGGCCAGATCGCGCAGATAATAAAGCTTGGCGCGGCGCACATCGCCCTTGCGATTGACCTCTATCTTGGCGATAGCCGAACTGTAAAGCGGGAATACACGCTCCACACCCTCGCCGTAGGAACTCTTGCGCACCGTGAACGAGGAGTTGTAGCCGCTGTTGCGGCGGGCGATGACCATGCCCTCGAAGGCCTGGAGACGCTCGCGCTCGCCTTCCTGCACCTTCACGTGCACGGTGACCGTATCGCCCGGCGCGAACTCCGGAACTTTCTTG
>NZ_JBGQKW010000106.1:0-7840 GCF_041499725.1 Sulfuricaulis sp. | reverse complement strand
GTGCCGAAATTCTGCACGGAGACGTCATGATAGCCGAGCTTGGCGAGCGAATCGCGAATCTGCGGAACATCCGCCGCCTGACGGTAATTGACCTCCATCACCGTGCCGCCGGTGAAATCGACGCCGAAATTCAGGCCCTTCGTGATCAGGAAAAACACGGCGAACAGGAACGTGATGCCCGAGATCACGTTGAACGCCAGTGCGTGGCGCATGAAGGGGATGTCTTTTCTGATCTTGAAAAATTCCATGACGCGTCTTATCCCGTGGCCGAACTCGTTTCTTTCCAGGCGGTATTGCCGATCGGAATTTTCTCCAGCTTGCGCCGGCTGCCGTATATCAGATTGACCATGCTGCGTGACACCATCACCGCGCTGAACATGGAGGTGAGGATGCCCAAGCACAACACGACGGCAAAACCTTTTATCGGACCGGTACCGAACATGAACAGCGCCAGTCCCGCGATCAGGTTGGTGACGTTGGAGTCGAGAATGGTGCCGAAGGCCCGTTCGTAGCCGGCGTAGATACTGGCCTGCGGTGTATTGCCGTTGCGCAGTTCCTCGCGGATGCGCTCGTTGATCAGCACGTTGGCGTCGATCGCCATGCCGACGGTAAGCGCGATACCGGCCATGCCGGGCAGCGTGAGGGTGGCCTGCAGCATCGACAACAACGCCACCAGCAGCAGCACGTTGACGGCCAGCGCTATAACCGATATCAAACCGAAGATGACATAGTAAACGCCCATGAAAACCGCGATCGCGGCGAAGCCGACCCAGGTCGAATGGAAGCCCTTGGCGATGTTATCCGCGCCGAGGCTCGGACCCACGGTGCGCTCCTCGATGATCTCCACCGGCGCGGCAAACGCGCCGGCCCGCAGCAGCAGCGAGAGCTCATTCGCTTCCTGCACGGAATCGAGGCCCTCGATCTGGAAACGCTTGCCCAGTTGCGAACGGATCACCGGCGCCGTGATCACTTCTTCCACGCGTTTGCTCACGCGCATGGCACGGCCATTGGCATCCAGTACCGGCTTGCCCTGCTCATCGAGTTTGGGTTCGGACTTGATTTCGATGTATACCACCGCCATGCGCTTGCCGACGCTCTCGCCGGTGACGCGCTGGTTGATGGCCGCGCCGCGCGCGTCAAGGCTGATCGAGACGATCGCGCTGCCGCTCTGACTTTCGAAACCCGGTGCGGCATCCACGATGTTGTCGCCCGAGTAGATGAGTCGGTTCTTGAGCAGGATCGGACGCCCGTCGCGCATCTTGTACAGCTTCGACCCGGCCGGGACCTGCCCGGCGAGCGCTCCGGCCAGATCATGCTCCTCGTCCACCATCATGATCTCGAGGGTCGCGGTGCGCCCGAGGATTTCCTTGGCCTTGGCGGTGTCCTGCACGCCGGGCAGCTGCACCACGATGCGATCCTGCCCCTGCTGCTGGATGATCGGTTCGGCCACGCCCAATTCGTTGACGCGGTTGCGCAACGAGTTCATGTTCTGTTCCAGCGCAAACCGGCTCTTTTCGAACACAGCGGTTTGCTTCATTTTCGCGTTAATGGCGAAGTCGCCGCTACGATCCGCGTCGACAAGTTCGACGTCCGGGAGCTCCTTGCGGAGAATGTCACGCCCCTTGTCGCGCTCGGCGCCGTCGCGGAAACGGATCTCGACGCCGCCCCGGTCGAAGCGGGTCACCGTCAGATACTGCACCTTTTTCTCGCGCATGACGCGGCGCATGTCGTCGACGTAACTCTCCTCCGCCTTCTTCAGCACCGCCGCCATGTCCACCTGCATGAGGAAATGCACGCCGCCGCGCAGGTCAAGACCGAGGTACATGGGCTTGGCGCGCAGCGCCTCGAGCCATCCCGGCGTGGCCGGCAGCAGGTTCAGGGCGACGATGTATTGCTCGCCCAGGGCCTTCTGCACTAGATCGCGTGCCCGTAATTGCGTTTCCGTGTCCGTGAAACGGATCCGCGCGCCCTTGTCGTCGAGCACGGCGCTTACGTAGGAAATATTCGCCTGCTTGAGCTGGTTCTCGGCAAGGGCCAGCAAGCCCCGATCGACCTTGGTAGTACGCGTGGCCGAGATCTGCACGGCGGGATACTCGCCATAAAGATTGGGCAGGGCGTAGACGATCCCGACCAGGACGATGACGAGGATAAGCAGGTTTTTCCAGAGCGGGTATTTGTTCATTTAATTATTTTTGCCACAGAGAACACAGAGTTCACAGAGAAATACACCAACATTGCCTTCCCTCTTTTCTCTCCGAGCCCTCTGTGATCTCTGTGGCTGGAATTTTATTTTCAGACCGACTTGATCGTGCCCTTGGGCAGGACGGTCTGGATCGCCTGCCGTTGCACTTTAATCTCCACTCCCTCGGCGATGTCCACCGTCACGTAAGCCTCTCCGAGGTTCGTGACTCGTCCGAGGACGCCGCCCCCCGTCACGACCTCGTCACCCTTGGCAAGCGCGGCGATCATGGTCTTGTGTTCCTTGGCGCGCTTGGCCTGCGGGCGGATGAGAATGAAATAAAACGCGGCGAACAGCACGCCGAGCATGATGAGCGTCACGAACGGACTGCTTTGTGCCGGCGCACCGGCGGCGGCCGGGGCATCGGCCCAGGCATCGGAAATCAGAAAGTTCATGGTGTTTCCTTCGGTTATGTCAGTCGGATCCCGTCGGCTCCTCCAGGGAGGCGGCCGGGCGGCGCATAAGATAAAACTTCTCGACGAAATCATCCAGTTTTTTTTCTGCGATGGCCTGGCGCAGACCCTGCATCAGGCGCTGGTAATAGTGGAGATTGTGGATCGTGGCGAGCCGTGCGCCCAGAATCTCATTCGCCTGCTGCAGATGGCGCAGGTAGGCGCGGGTGTAGTGCCGGCAGGTATAGCAATCGCACAGCGGGTCCACCGGGCCGGTATCGCGGGCATAACGGCTGTTTTTGATCTTCACGGCCCCGTCATGGGTGAAAAGCCAGCCGTTGCGCGCGTTACGCGTGGGCAGCACGCAATCGAACATGTCCATACCGCGGCGTACCGCTTCCACGAGGTCCTCGGGTGTACCGACCCCCATCAGGTAACGTGGCCGATCGGCGGGCATCTGCGGCGCGATGTGGTCGAGAATACGGAACATTTCGCTCTTCTCCTCCCCCACTGACAGGCCGCCGATGGCGTAGCCGTCGAAACCGATCTGCTTGAGCCCGGTGAGCGAAATATCGCGCAGATGCTCGTACATCCCGCCCTGCACAATACCGAACAGTGCCGCGGAATGGTCCGCATGGGCGAGCTTGGAGCGCTCGGCCCAGCGCAGCGACAACTCCATCGAGGCGCGCGCTTCGGGCTCGGTTGCCGGGTGGTTCGTGCACTCATCGAATATCATGATGATGTCGGCGTCGAGCGCCTGCTGCATCGCCATCGACTCCTCCGGTCCGAGGAAGATTTTCGCCCCATCCACCGGCGACTGAAACCACACGCCCTCCTCATTCAGCTTGCGCAACTGTCCCAGACTCCACACCTGGAAACCGCCGGAGTCGGTGAGAATGGGGCCGTCCCAGTGCATGAAACGATGCAGTCCGCCGTGTGCTTTAATCGTCTCCACACCCGGACGCAGCATCAGATGAAAGGTGTTACCGAGAATGATTTCCGCCCCGCATTCGCGCAATTCTTCCGGCGTCATGCCCTTGACCGTGCCGTAGGTGCCGATCGGCATGAACGCGGGCGTTTCAACGGTACCACGTTTGAAAACCATGCGACCGCGGCGGGCGGTGCCATCGGTTGCCAGTAATTCGAATTTCAGGCTCATGTCGGGCGCCGATGGTAGCACAGCCGCGCTACTCGCTCGCCGATCGCCGCGCCCATGCCTTGACCGTAATGACTGTCACGTATATGGCGTAATAAAATGCAAAGTACTGGCAAAACAGCCTGTTGCTCGTTCGATTGGAACCGGCAACCGGGCTATGAGAAAATGCACAGACACTATAAAGCTCCATAGATACCCTCATGGAGCGGGAGGATGGTATGACCATCGTGCGGGCAATTTCCCGGATTATTTTTTTCTGTCGTCGTTATCACCAGAGTTGGATGTGTTTGCGCATCGCAGCCTGTGCCGTTCTGACAGCCGCGTTCTATTCACCTCACATCGCGGGTGCGACAATAGTGCAAATAGAGTCCAACCTCGGTGGCTTCAACGTCGAACTTTACGATACGCAGGCCCCGCTGACGGTCGCGAATTTTCTCAATTACGTCAACCGCGGCGACTACAATAACACCGTCATTCACCGCAGTGCGGTCTCCGGCACCCCTCCGGTCCCATTTGTGATCCAGGGCGGGGGTTACAGATGCTGTTTATTCGGGACACTCTATCACTTCCCAACGGATCCGCCCGTACTGAACGAGTTCGACCCGTCGCGCTCGAATGTGCGCGGTACCATCGCAATGGCCAAATCGGCTGATCCTAACAGTGCGACCAGTGAATGGTTTATTAACCTCGGTGACAACTCCGCCGCTCTCGACGATATCAATAACAGCGGCGGGTTCACCGTCTTCGGCCGCGTACTCGATCCGGGGATGAATGTCGTGGACGCGATTGCCAGCCTTCCGATTGTTCCCATCCCGGGATTTCCGGAGCTTCCCGGTATCAACGGCAATTTCGTGACCGTGACCCAGATATGCATCAACAATGACGGCGACGGCGCGTGCTCCGAAACCGAAGACCTGGCTCCCGGCGGCGATGGGAACGGAGACGGCATACCGGACCGCGATCAGGCTAACGTTACGACTATACAGACGCTGTTTGGCGCCACAGTTACATTCGCGGCGGAGCCGATGATGCGGCTAGATCCGGTTAATGCCGTGAGTGTGTCCACTGTCACCTCGCTGCTAAAAATGTTCAAATCGCCGCCGGATCAATCCGTATATTTCAACAACGGCATGTACACCTTTTCGATGACCGGTGTAATTGATACAGCAGGCAGCATTGTCACGATGTACGACCGTGCTTCTGCACGTCCCACACACTACTACGCCTTCGGCCCGACACCGGATAATCCTATGCCACACTGGTACGACTTTGCTTTCGATGGCGAAACCGGTGCCGAGATCATGAGCGATAGAATTATCCTGCATTTTGTCGACGGGAAACGCGGCGATAACGATCTCACTGCGAACAACAGCATCACCCACACGGGCGCACAGGCGGTGGTGACTGAAAACGCAAACTCTTCATCTCAGGCCGGGGGAGGATGCTCTATCGTGGCGCCGCCATCGCCAAACTGGCGTGGCGGTGATTGGATCGTGGTCTCCCTGTTTCTCGCCCTGCTGGCACTCATACGGAGACGTACCCGCAACAGTCGAATTCAGCGCGCTCCGCGCCAGAGAAACTCTGAATAAGCTCGAATCCGTTCGCTCTGCGCCTGCCGAAGGGGAACGGATTCGAGCGTAATCAACGGGGTTCTCGTTCATGCTTCGACAGGCTCAGCACGAACGGGAACTTGTTCAGAGCTTCCCTAGCGCGTCACAAACACAGCATCCCCGTAACTGTAAAATCGGTATTTATGTTCCACCGCGTGGCGGTAGGCGCTGAGCACATGCTCCGTGCCGCCGAAGGCGCACACCAGCATCAGCAGGGTCGATTCCGGCAGATGGAAATTGGTCAGCAGCGCGTCCACGATCCGGAAACGGTAACCCGGATAGATAAAAATTTCTGTCTCGCCTTCATAGGGTGTCACGCTTCCGCTGTCTGCCGCCGTCGCTCCCGGCGTCCTGCCTCCCGCGACATTGGCACGTCCCTGTGCGGCAGTCTCCAGCGCTCGCACCACGGTGGTGCCGACCGCCACGACGCGCCGCCCTTCCTGCTTCGCCGTATTGATTTTATCGCAGGTGGCCTGCGATACGCTGAGATACTCCGCATGCATGCGGTGCTCGCGGATATCATCCACACGGATCGGCTGAAATGTCCCGGCAGCGACGTGCAAGGTGACAAAGGCGGTCTCCACCCCCATTCCCTGGAGACGCGCGAGCATGGCCTCGTCGAAATGCAAACCGGCGGTAGGCGCGGCGACTGCACCAGGATGGTGCGCATACACCGTTTGATAGCGTTCGCTGTCGCTCGCATTGTCCGCACGTTCGATGTAAGGCGGGAGCGGAATATGACCGACACGCTCAAGAATCTCCGTCACCGTGGCATCCGTTTCGAATTTCAGATGGTAAAACTCCCCCTCGCGCTGCTGCACGGTCATGGTAACATTCCCTTCCAGAGAAAGTTTTTGTCCCGGCTTCGGCGGCTTGCTTGCACGTACCTGGGCCAACACATGATGAGCATCCAGAATACGCTCCACCAGCACTTCGATGCGCCCGCCACTGTCCTTGTGGCCAAAGAGGCGCGCGGGAATCACGCGCGTGTCGTTGAACACCAGCAGATCGCCTGCCCGCAGCAGCGCGGGCAGATCGGTAAAACGCAGATCGCGCCGGGCGCCGCTCGTGCCATCGAGGGCCAGCAGACGGCTGGCGGTGCGCGACGCTGCCGGATATTGCGCGATCAGATCGTGGGGAAGTGAATAATGAAAATCGGATTTCTGCATGTACTTTGACCAAGCCCCGCGTATGCTGCGCGGAAATGCCTCAACCGCCGTGAACGGTCGGCATACTATACTAAGTAGCCAGAGATAGTCTCGGAACCAACGAAAGGAACCATGCCCGGCACCCGTTACACACTTGAAGTTCAACCCGTCCTTCCGGAACGCCTGAAGCGCCTGCAGGAAGTAGCCAATGACCTGCTGTACAGCTGGGACCGGGAGGTACGCAGCCTGTTCTTCCGCCTCGACCGCGAATTGTGGGAAGCCTGCGGCCACAACCCCAAGGTATTCCTGCGGCGCGTGGCGCAGAAACGGCTGAACGAAGCCGCCGAGGACCGCGTGTTCATGGAGGACTACAACCGCGTCCTGTCGGGCTTCGACACTTACCATCAAGAACGCGCCCGCTCCGATATCCTCCAGTATCTCGATCCGAACGAGGATCTGGTCGCCTATTTCTGCGCCGAGTTCGGCTTCCACGAAAGCTTCCAGATTTACTCCGGCGGCCTCGGCATCCTCGCCGGCGACCACTGCAAGGCGGCCAGTGACCTGAATATTCCCTTTGTCGCGGTCGGCATGCTTTACCGGCAGGGCTATTTCACCCAGACCATCGACGCGCACGGCAACCAGGTGGCGCATTACGCGCCCACCCACTTCGGCGACCTGCCGATCTTTCCGGCGATTGACGCCGACGGCAAGGAAATCCACGTACAGGTCGACATGCCCGGCCGGCGCGTCATGCTCAAGGTTTGGAAGGCCAAGGCGGGCCATATCACCCTCTACCTGCTGGACAGCGATTTGCCGGATAACGCCGAGGCCGACCGGCGCATCACCTACCAGCTTTACGGCGGCGACAGCAACACGCGTATCCAGCAGGAAATCGTGCTCGGCATCGGCGGGGTGCGCGCCGTGCAGGCCGTCGGACTCAAGCCGACGGTGTGGCACATCAACGAAGGGCATGCCGCCTTCATGGTGCTGGAACGTTGCCGCGAGCACGTCGCCCTGGGCCTGGATTTCGACAGCGCCTTCGAGTTCGTAGCCACCAACACCATCTTCACAACCCACACCCCGGTGCCGGCCGGACACGATATCTTCGATCATCACATGATGGCGACCTATTTCTCCGACTTCGTGAAGCAGCTTGGCATCGACATGAACCACTTTCTGGGGCTCGGATCGAGCCCGAGCAGCCAGGGCGGATTCAACCAGACCGCGCTCGCGCTGCGTTGTTCGCGCTTCCGCAACGGCGTGTCGCGCATTCACGGCGAGGTGGCCGCGCGCAT
>NZ_JBGQKW010000105.1:0-7907 GCF_041499725.1 Sulfuricaulis sp. | reverse complement strand
GATATGCGCCGAGGGCAAAACCATCGAAGTGGAGCCGGGCATCAGTATTTGTGACGCGGCGCTCAACGCCGGTATCCGGATCGAGCACGCCTGTGAAAAATCCTGCGCCTGCACCACCTGCCACGTGGTGGTGCGCGAGGGATTCACCAGCCTCGAGCCGGCCGAGGAAAAGGAAGAGGACCTGCTCGACAAAGCCTGGGGGCTGGAACCCGAATCACGCCTTTCCTGCCAGGCCAAGGTCGGGGATCGAGACCTGGTTGTCGAGATACCCAAGTACACGATCAATCTCGTATCCGAGCAGCACTGAGGAGGCTTTTTTTATGGGGCTGAAATGGACCGATACCCGGGATCTCGCCATCGCGCTGAGCGAGAAATATCCCGACGTGAACCCGATGACCATCCGCTTTACCGATCTGCATGAATGGGTGATAGGACTGCCCGATTTCGAGGACAAGCCCGAACGCTCGGGAGAAAAAATTCTCGAAGCGATCCAGATGGCCTGGATGGATGAACACGGGGGCTAGCCGCTGGATCCCTGGCGCAGCTCTTTCGGAGACGGTGGCAGTAGCGCCCAAGGAAACCTAGTTCATTGCGGCTACCTGCGCCCATTGCCGAAAGAGCATTCGCCTCGGGCACGGGGCGCTAGGGTCAAACGCCTGTTATTCGCTGTAAATACCCCATTCTTCATTGTCTGACCCGCTGTCAGACGCTACACTATAGATCTGGAACGGACGTAAAAGTCTCGTTTTTTCGAGAGCTTGCGTCGTTCTTTTTGTGAACCACCAGAGGTGGACCGGGCAAGGCCAAGAGGCCGGACCCGTATTTTTTTCGTCCTAGAAGGTCGCGAGCATCCGAGGATAGCCTTGTCAGCCGCTGAAAAAACCAATCTGCTCAATCTGGATCGTCAGGCGATGCAGGACTTTTTCGCCGCCCACGGCGAGAAGCCGTTCCGCGCCACGCAGGTGATTCAATGGATTCACCAGTACGGCGTGGACGATTTCGACGCCATGACCAACCTGAGCAAGGAATTGCGCGCGCGCCTGAAGGCTATCACCGAAATCCGTGCGCCGGAAATCGCGCAGGACCAGGTTGCGGCCGATGGCACGCGCAAGTGGCTGCTGCGGTTGGACGACGGAAATGCCATTGAGACTGTATTTATTCCCGAAGAGGACAGAGGCACGCTGTGTGTATCCTCGCAAGTGGGCTGCACGCTGAATTGTTCGTTCTGTTCCACCGGACATCAGGGGTTCAACCGCAGCCTCACCGTCGCCGAGATCATTTCACAGCTGCTCGTCGCCAACCGCGCCCTGGGCCGGGCCCCGAAGGGCGAGCGTATCATCACCAATGTCGTGCTCATGGGCATGGGCGAGCCCTTGCTCAATTTCGACAATGTCGTGCCGGCCATGCGTCTCATGCTCGATGATTATGCTTACGGCCTGTCACGTCGGCGTGTGACATTGTCCACGGCCGGCGTCGTACCTATGATGGACCGCCTGCGCGAGGAATGCCCGGTGAGCCTGGCGGTATCGCTGCACGCCCCGAACGACGCGCTGCGCGACCAACTGGTGCCGCTGAATAAAAAATACCCGATTCAGGAATTGATCGAGGCCTGCCGCCGTTACTGCGCCGATTCGCCGCGCAGCCGCGTGACGTTCGAATACGTGATGCTGGATGACGTGAATGACAGCGTTGAACACGCGCATGAACTTGTCCGGATTCTGCGCGACGTGCCGTCCAAGGTGAATCTCATTCCCTTCAATTCCTTTCCGCAGACGCATTACCAGCGTTCCTCGAAACCGGTGATCGACCGGTTTCGCGATGTGCTGATCGCGGCGGGACTCACCACGATCACGCGCAAAACACGCGGTGATGACATCGATGCGGCATGCGGACAGCTGGCCGGACAGGTGCAGGATCGCACACGCCGCCGCCAGCGCCTTACGGCGGGGATGGATTAGACATGAATCGCCGCTTTCTCGATACGGCAACTATCCTGCTGATCTTGGCCTTGGCGGGCTGCGCTTCTTCCGCGGAACGCCACGAGGAAATGGAAAAGAAGGATAAACGAGCCGAAACCCACGTGATGCTGGGCGCCAGCTACATGCAGCGCGGCCAGCTGGACGTGGCCAAGGAAGAACTTGAAAAAGCCCTGAGTGAGGTGCCGGATAACTCGCAGGCCAACAACATCATGGCTGTACTGCAATGGCGATTGAAGAAATACGACGAGGCGGATCGTCTTTTTCGCAAGGCGCTTGACAAGGATGCCAGCAATTCTTCGGCGCACCATAACTATGGCGCGTTTCTCTGTGATCGCGGCAAGCTCGATGCCGGCATCCGGCATTTTGATGTGGCGGCCGGCGATGCTCTTTATCCTTACACGGCCGAGGTTAACTTGAACGCCGGCCTCTGTTTGATGAAGAAACCCGCACCGGCCGCAGCCGAAAAATACTACCGTGAAGCGTTGCGTATCAATCCCAAACTCCCGAGCGCGCTTTACCAGATGGCCAAGCTTAGTGCGGATTCGGGCCAGCGCCTGTCCGCGCGCGGATTCATCGAGCGTTACTTTCAGTCCGCGGACGATACACCCGAGAGTCTGTTACTGGCCGTCAAAATCGAGCGCGCGCTCGGCAACAAGAATGCCGAGGCAAGTTACGCGCTGCGGCTGCGCAGCAAATTTCCCAAGTCGCCCGAAGCTGGACAATTACACGCGGCGTCAACGTCCAAGAAGAAGTAGGCCATGGAAAACACAAAACCGGAATCACCCGACACCGCCGCGTCCCGGTCCGGTCCGGGATGCCTGTTGCATGAGGCGCGTCTGGACTTGCGCCTGGCGCCGGAAGACGTGGCGCAGATCCTGCACCTGTCTTCCAAACAGATCGTAGCGCTCGAACAGGATGACTACAAAAATCTGCCGGGACCGACCTATGTCCGTGGCTATTTGCGCAGCTATGCGCAGTTGCTCGGATTGTCACCGGAAAAGGTGCTCGAGTCCTACAACAGTCTCACCATTCCTTCCAAGCCGATAATGTTGCCGCAGTCGGCTCCGCCACCGCAAATCACGAGCAGCGATCGCCTGATTAAGGCGGCGACCCTCGGTGTGGTGGCGATCGTGCTGAGCCTGGTTTACCTGTGGTGGCGCAGTGAGGAAGAAACCCCGACAGCGCCAAGTTCGCCTCCCGCCGTGGCAACTCCGACTCCGGCGATCGTACCGCCGGCACCGCTAAGCCCGCCGGAAAACGTGTCGGTGCCATCCGCCGCTGGAACGTCAGTGGCAACGAATTCAGCGACTTCCCCTGCTGTAACGGAGCCTGCGTTGCGAGCCGTGACCAGTAATGTCGCGCGGACACCGAACATCACGACGCATGCAACACCGGCTCCAGCCACGAAGCCGGCATCATCCAATGGCCAAGTTACGGTTTCCGACATGATTATCAATGTGGCGCCGACCGAACCACTCAAGCAGGCCAGCCCGGCTACGCCGCCACGCACCGATCGCGCCCTGGAGCGCACGCGACGAGCAGCGGAACCCACGGGTGTGCCGCGGTCGCGGATGGTGCTGCGCGCCATACAGGAGTCGTGGGTCGATGTTCGTGATGCCCGCGACAACAAACTTCTGTACGAAAACGTGCCGGCAGGTCGCAGCATCGCCATCGAAGGGGTGGCGCCGTTCAGCGTGTTTCTGGGCAATGCCGAGGGCGTCCGGGTAGAATTCAACGGACAGAATTTTGACATCGGCCGCTACAAGCGTGGGCAGGTCGCACGCTTTACGCTCGGCGATGAGAAGGCGGTGAACAACTGATGTTCGGCGAGAATCCCATCCAGCGGCGCAAAAGCCGCCGCATCATGGTCGGCCGCGTGGCGGTCGGTGGCGATGCACCGGTCAGCGTGCAGAGCATGACCAACACCGAAACCACGGACGTGGCGGCGACCGTGGCTCAGATCATCGCGCTCGAAAACGCCGGTGCCGACATCGTGCGTGTGTCCATCCCGACCCTGGAAGCCGCCGAGGCTTTCGGCAGGATCAAGCAACAGGTTTCCGTTCCGCTGGTGACGGACATTCACTTCGATTACAAGATTGCGCTGCGCGTGGCCGAACTGGGCGCCGATTGCCTGCGTATCAATCCGGGCAATATCGGGCGCGAAGACCGCGTGCGCGCCGTGGTGGACGCGGCGCGTGACCGCGGTATTCCGATACGCATTGGCGTCAACGCCGGGTCGCTGGAAAAGGAGTTGCAAAAAAAATACGGCGAACCCACGTCCGACGCGCTGGTGGAATCCGCGCGACGTCATATCGATATGCTCGACAAGTTCGACTTCCAGGATTTCAAGGTCAGCGTCAAGGCCTCGGACGTTTTCATGGCCGTGGCCGCGTATCGCAAGCTCGCCGCGCTGATCGATCAACCGCTGCATCTGGGCATCACCGAGGCGGGCGGTTTCCGCTCCGGCGCGGTGAAGTCGGCCATCGGTTTGGGCATGCTTCTGGCCGAAGGCATCGGCGACACTATCCGCGTGTCGCTCGCGGCCGACCCGGTGGAGGAAGTGCGCGTGGGTTGGGACATCCTCAAAGCCTTGCATGTCCGCAGCAAGGGTATCAATCTCATCGCTTGTCCTTCCTGTTCGCGGCAGGAGTTCAACGTGATTGCCACGGTGAATGCTCTGGAGCAGCGTCTCGAAGACATCAAGGAACCGCTCGACGTGGCCGTCATCGGCTGTTGCGTGAACGGTCCGGGCGAAGCCAAGGCGGCGCAAGTCGGTCTGGCGGGCGGCGATCCGAGCCTGCTCTATATCAACGGCAAGCCCGATCACAAGATCGGCAACGATAAGCTTGTCGAGGAAATCGAGCGCGCGATCCGCGCCGAGGTACAGCGACGCGGCCAGCCGGGTGACAAGCCGGCGGATAAGAAGGTCTTCCCCATCAAACAGACCGGGTGAGGGCATTCCATTGAGCAAGGCCATACAGGCCGTACGCGGCATGAATGACCTGCTGCCGGACGCCGTGGAGCGCTGGCAGCGGATCGAGGCCAGCGCGCGCGACGTGCTGCATGCCTACGGCTACCGTGAAATCCGTCTGCCGATACTGGAAAAATCCGAACTCTTCGCGCGCTCCATCGGCAGCGAGACCGATATCGTCGAGAAGGAAATGTACAGTTTCGAGGATCGCAGCGGCGAGAATCTCACCCTGCGCCCCGAAGGCACGGCCGGTTGCGTCCGCGCCGGCATCGAAAACGGATTTCTGCACAATCAGATTCAGCGCCTGTGGTACGCCGGTCCCATGTTCCGTCACGAGCGCCCCCAGAAGGGCCGTTACCGCCAATTCCACCAGATCGGTGTCGAGGCCTTCGGTATCGAAAGTCCCGATCTAGATGCCGAACTCATCATGATGTGCGCGCGTCTGTGGCAGGCCCTGGGTCTTGACGGACTGACCCTGCAGCTCAATTCGCTCGGCACACTCGAGTCGCGCGCCGTTTACCGGCGCGAACTGTTGCGTTACCTCGAGACGCAACGCGCCCGACTCGATGAAGACAGCCTGCGACGACTGGAAAAAAATCCGCTGCGCATCCTCGACAGCAAGAACCCTGATATGCAGAAGGTGATCGCGGCGGCCCCGAGTCTTTACGACCATCTGGACGATGCGTCGCGCGGACATTTTGCGCATCTCGGCGATTACCTTCGTCAGGCGGGTATTGCCTTCAGCGTGAATCCGCGTCTCGTGCGTGGGCTCGACTACTATACCCGCACTGTGTTCGAATGGACGACCGAGCGGCTCGGCGCGCAATCCACGGTCTGCGCCGGTGGACGGTATGACGGGTTGGTCGAACAACTCGGCGGCAAAACGGCCCCGGCGGCCGGTTTTGCCATCGGCATGGAACGGCTGGCCGAGCTGTTGGCGCCGCAGAGCGATTCGCGTCAAGCGGTTCGACCGCACGGCTTTCTCATTCTGCTGGGCGAGGAGGCGGAGAAGCGGGGCTTGCAGCTGGCCGAACGCCTGCGCGACGCGGGTTTGCACATCGAATGCAACTGTGGCGGTGGCGGACTCAAGGTGCAGCTCAAGCGCGCGGACCGCAGTGGTGCGCGTCATGCGCTGCTGCTCGGTGAGGATGAAGTCCGGAACGCCTCGATCACGATAAAGGATTTACGCGACGGCGTGCAGCGTTCGATCGCGCAAGGCGAATTGATCGATTTACTGCTTAAAGAAACTCCACGAGGAGCAACACCTTGACTGCTTATGAAGAACAGGAAGATCTGGACAGACTCAAAGCCTGGTGGAAGGACTACGGCAATTCCGTAATTTTCGGTGTGCTGCTGGGTGCCGCCATAATCATCGGTTTCCGCTACTGGACCCAGCACACGGAACAGCGTTTGCAGACCGCATCGGTGCTATATGACCGGATGATGCAGGATTTTCACTCGAAGAAGCTCGAAACGGCCCGCCAATCCGGCGAGTCGCTGCTGAACGATTCTTCGTCCACGCCCTATGCCGGCATGGCCGGATTGATGCTGGCACGCATGGACTTCGAAGCGGGTGATGCGATCAGTGGGCGCAAGCATCTGCAATGGGTGGTGGAGCACGCCAAGGACGCCGCGACGATGCACGCCGCACGCCTGCGGCTGGCACGGATTAATCTGGACAGCGGCGACAAGCAGGCCGCGCTTGCGCTTCTCGAAGTGAAGGACCAGGCCGGTTTCGAGGTCGAATATGCGGAGCTCAAGGGCGATATCTACCTGGCCCAGGGACAACGCGAGCAAGCGCGCACGGCCTATCGCGAGGCGCTCAAGCAACTGCCGGCCGCTTCGCCATATGCGCCGGTGCTCAACATGAAGCTCGATGACCTGGGACCGGAGAAGTCTTCATGAAAAGCGGCATGGTATTTATCTGCGCATTGCTGTTACTCGCCGGTTGCGGTGGCAGCAAGGTGGTGCGCGAGGAACCCGCGAAACTCAAGGATTTCACCGCCGAGAAGCGAGCACACAAACTCTGGTCTGCCGACAGCGGCGCCAGCGCGGTTAAAAAGGCGGTCACGCTGCGGCCTTCTTTGGATGACAACGTAATTTATACATCCGACCCAAAAGGCCGCGTGACGGCATTCGCCGCCGACAGCGGCCGCACAATGTGGAAATCGCGCGTCGACCGGCCGGTGACGGGCGCCGTGGCTGCCGGCAATGGCCTCGTGGTGGTCGCCACCACGAAAGGCGAGGTGATCGCGCTCGACAGTCATGACGGACATCGGTTATGGGTCAGTGTCCTGTCGAGTCAGGTGATGACGCCGGCGACGGTCCAGGCCGGCGTGGTCGCGGTGCAATCGGTGGACGGCAAGCTCGTCGGCCTCTCGGTCGTGGATGGCAAGCGGCTGTGGCTGTACGAGCGTTCGGAGCCGCCGCTCAGCCTGTATGGCACGGCCGCGCCCGTGACGGCCGGCGATGTAGTGCTCGCCGGTTTTGCCAGCGGCAAGATCGCTGCTATCCAGATCAAGGATGGCAAACTCCTGTGGGAGATGCCCGTTGCCCAACCTCACGGGCGCAATGAAGTGGAACGCCTCGTGGACGTCGACGCCTCGCCGCTCGTCGTGGGCGATGTAATCTATGCGGCGAGTTACCAGGGAAAGATCATCGCCGTGGACATGCAGACAGGCCGCATCCTGTGGTCGCGCGATGTGTCGACATATACCGGCATGGACGCGGATTCAAACAACGTTTATCTCACCGATGACCACGGCAACGTCATGGCGCTCGATCAGCGAACCGGCGCGAGCGTGTGGAAGCAGGAACAGCTCCGCGCGCGTCAGCTGAATGCACCGCGTTGCGTGGACGGACTGGTGGCCGTCGGCGATTTCGAGGGTTATGTTCACTGGCTGTCGAGCGACGATGGTCATTTCGTGGCGCGTTACCGAGTCAGTCACAGCGCGGTT
>NZ_JBGQKW010000104.1:0-7961 GCF_041499725.1 Sulfuricaulis sp. | reverse complement strand
TTCGCCAGCCGTTCGGCATGGATGGTCAGGCCAAACAGCTTGGAGCGATGGGGAAGCAAAGGTTTCGGCAGCATCTGGTCAGAAAAATCATCGGGCGTAAGCGGATAGTTGGCAGCGTGGATTCCATACTGCATGGCGAGATAGAGACAGGTCGGCGTCTTGCCGGTGCGCGAGACGCCGGTCAGAATCACCTCGGCCCGGTGATAGTTGGCGGTGTTGACGCCGTCGTCGTGTGAAAGGGTGTAGTTCACCGCGTCCATGCGCCTCTGGTAGGCCAGCTCGTCGCCCATGCCGTGGCTGAGACCGAGTGTGTGGGACGAGGTCAGACCCAGCTCGGATTCCAGCCGGCCGATGAAGTCCGCGAAAAAATCGAGAAACAGCGCGTTGGCCGAGGTGACCACGGTGCGCACGTCATCGTTGATCAAGGTGCTGAAGACGATCGGCGGTTTTCCTTCCAGAAGCGTGACACGGTTGATTTCTGCGACCACGGCCTCGGCTTTTTCCACCGTGTCGACGAAGGGCATGGTGTGCTTGTGAAACTCCACGTCGGGGAACTGCGTCAGCAGTGTTTTACCCAGCAACTCCGACGTGATACCGGTACGGTCCGAGACAAAAAAGACGCTACGCTGTATTTTCATGACCGCTCGGTAATATCTTCCTGATTGCAACAGACGGAGTATGCCGCAGACCGCGAGTTCAGGCAAAACATCCGGCAAACATTTCGATTTGGAACCGGGCCGTTTTCAATCGACACGATTCCGCGGCGCGCCGCGAATGAATGCCTCGATGTTGTCGATCAGCTGATCGGCCATGATTTGCATGGCGTCGCGGCTGGCCCACGCGACATGCGGCGTCAGGATGAAGTTGGGCTGATCCAGATCGAGCAGGGGATTACCCGCGCGCGGCGGTTCCGCGGTCAATACATCGAAGCCGGCACCGCCAATTACACCCTGTTTGAGCGCGAGAGCGAGCGCGGCTTCATCCACCAGACCTCCGCGGGCGGTATTGATGAGCAGGGCCTGGGGACGCATATTTTTGAGTTCCGTCGAGCTGATCATATGATGGGTTGCGGGTGTGAGCGGACAGTGCAGGGTGATCACGTCGCTCTCCTCCAGAACCGTTTCGAATGCCGTGTAACCGGATCGCACCGTGGCGGCGTTCTTATGGTCGGCGAACAGCACACGCATGCCAAATGCTTCACCCAATTTTGCCGTGGCCTTACCCAGAGTGCCGTTACCGATCACGCCGAGCGTGCTGCCGTGCAAATCCAGAATCGGGCGCGTGAACAGACAGAACTGCTCGGCTTTCTGCCATAGCCCGCTGCGTATATCCTCGCGGTAACCCGACAAGTTGCGCCGCAGTGCGAGGATCATCATGAATACATGTTCAGGAACCGAGTGCACGGCATAGTTCCGGATATTCGAAACGACAATCCCGTGCGCGCGGCAATAATCGAGATCGACATTGTTAGTGCCGGTGGCGCATACCGCAATCATTTTGAGCGACTTGCTCTGCGTCAGACTGTCAGCCATGAGCGGAACCTTGTTGCTGATGGCTATCGTCACATTCTTCAAACGTTCGATGACCTGTGCAGCGGTGGTTACCGGGTAATCCCTCCACTCGTGCGAAAAATCCGGCCGGCGTATATCAGCTAGTATGCTGTCGCGGTCGAGAAAGGCGATACGTTCCATGAGTATTAGGAAGCTGAATCAGCGATTTCGCGGCGTTCAGTCTCTACTCGGCCGCGATGGTTTCCAGGGTACGCGAACGCCAGTCGAGCACGGCGGTGCGCACCTGCATCTTGGGAGCGAGCTTCGGGTGTTGGGCGCGTATGACATCCGCGGCGAATTTTGACAGAAAACGTGACTTCAGTTCGGCGCGGGCGCGGTCCACGCCAACTTCCGCATACGGTACCGAGGCCAGCAACAGGAAACCATCGTCGGGAATGCGGCGGGCGCGCATGTTGGCGTCGATGATGCCGGCCGCCTGGTGGATCGGCTCGGCGAGGTCGGGACTGTAGGGGCCGATGATGAGCGCGAGGTTGGGCATGTGCAGGAAATCGAACCCGCGTCCGACGCAGATCATCCACTCGCGGTGCTCGACGTCCAGCGTGCGCTCCGTCTTCTGGACCTCGACGATGCGGTCCATGTTGCCCAGCACGAGCGGTTCGAGGTCATGGCGGGTCTGGCTGGGCATGTCCGGAAAGATCTGTTCCAGGCGCAGGCGCAATCCATCCTGATCACGGGCCGCGAGCTGCGCTATATCCAGCATTTCGCCGTTCGAGCCGTGCAGCACGAGCGCGTCCTCGTCAGTTTCGAATCCGCAGACAATCGGATAGACCGTGCCATGTCCGGCGCCGAAGGTGTGCTCAACTTGGCGCTTGATGGCGTGGGTATGGGCGCGTGCCGCCTCGGTGTCGAAGTTGAACCCGGCGCAACCGCGCTGCTTGTCGCTTTTCGAATAGTGATAGGTGATGAGCAGCAATACCCGCCGCCCGGTGCTGACCTGGTCGTGCACGTAATTGGCCAGCACCTCGCCCAGGTGCGGCCAGCCCAGATTGAACATCCCGCCGAGATTGCGGAACGGCTGGATGATACCGAGGGGCGTATGGGTGGCAACGGAGAGGTTGATGCGCCCGTCCATGCACTTGAGCGCGGCCACCGCCGACGGATGCTCGGCCAGATAGCGCTGCCGGGCGATAAAGGCCTCGGAACTGGAAAACGCCTCCGAGTGCCGGCGCGCGTGCCCCATCAGCCATTCGATGCGTTGGGTAATGGGCTTGTGGTGGATGTTCTCCATTGAGAGCTTTATACGGATATCGCCTATGAACAACAAGTGTGGGCGACCCGGCGGTGTCTTCCGCGGGCCGGCAGGATCATTTACGCGCGGTTAGCTCCCCGATGGCCTCCAGGATCCCGCGCATCAAATCCAGCGGCGTCGGCGGGCAACCGCGGATGACGGCGTCCACCGGGATGACGTTGGCGACGGCGCCGCAGGAGGCATAGCTCACGCCGAATTCGCCGCCGTTCGCGCCGCACTCGCCCACGGCAATCACCAGCTTGGGTTCAGGCGTGGCGTCATAGGTGCGACGTAGCGCGGCTTCCATGTGGCGCGACACCGGCCCGGTGACGAGCAACATGTCGGCGTGGCGCGGGCTGGCGACGAAATGCACGCCGAAGCGCTCGATGCCGTAATAGGGATTGTTTAGCGCGTGGATTTCGAGCTCGCAGCCGTTGCACGAGCCGGCATCCACCTCGCGGATCGCGAGACTGCCGCCGAACCGCTCGCCGAGGCGCGTCTTGAGCTGCGCGCCGACCTCGGCCAGCGCCGGTTCGTCGATCTTCGGCAGCGGCTCGGTGATGATGCCGATGCGCTGAATTTTTCCCAAAATGCGCAGCATGGTCTACAAGTCGTGTCCCGAGTAAGAACCGTTCACGGACTTGTTGCATACTGGAAAGTCCGGAACGATGTTGTCGTGGATGAGCAGCTCGATCGCCGGCCACGTGGTCCAGGAGGGATCGCGCGGAAAGAAGCGTGCGATCACGCCGCCCTCGCCGAAGCGCACGTAAGTCA
Organism: Sulfuricaulis sp.; assembly: GCF_041499725.1. Lineage (GTDB taxonomy): Bacteria > Pseudomonadota > Gammaproteobacteria > Acidiferrobacterales > Sulfurifustaceae > Sulfuricaulis. The sequence goes on along the minus strand of NZ_JBGQKW010000104.1, from coordinate 4,388 downwards.
GAATCTCGCCGCGCCAGCCCTCGACGAGCCCCAGTCCTTCGGACCCGGCGGCAGGCGCGCGCCAGGCGGCGCGAACCGGTCCCGCCGGCAGGCCGTCGAGCAAGGCCTCGATCAGTTCGAACGCCACGCGGCACTCCTCGGCGCGCACGCGCACGCGCGCGGCGACATCGCCGTAATGGTATGCCGGCACCGTGATCTTGAGCCGGTCGTAGGGTGCGTACGGCGTATCGCGGCGTAAATCGAGATCGACCCCGCTGGCACGCCCGACATAACCGAGGCATCCGAGCGCCTTGGCGTGCTCAGGCTTGAGCACGCCGGTCGTGACCAAGCGATCCTCGACCGAAGGCGACTCGTTGATGATCGCCATGAGTTTGTCGAGTTGCTTGCGAAATACGGGTATCTGCGCGCGCATCCGCGGGATCAGCGCCGCATCGAGATCCACGGTGACGCCGCCCGGTGCGACGCGATCCATCATGAAGCGGTGGCCGAAGACCTCGCGTGATAGCCGCTGCCAGTCCTCACGCAACCGCCCGAACTGGTAAAACCCGAAGGTAAAGGCGACGTCGTTGAGAACCGCGCCGATGTCGCCCAGATGATTCGCCACGCGTTCGCGTTCGCACATCAGGGCGCGCAGGAACAACGCGCGTTCCGGGACTTCAACGTTCGCGGCACGCTCCATGGCCAGGCACGCCGCCCAGGCGTGCGCCACGGTCGTGTCGCCGGACACGCGGCCGGCCAGGCGCGCGAGCCCTTCGGGGTCGCGTCCTTCGGCGATTTTTTCGATGCCCTTGTGCACGTAACCGAGACGCGCTTCGAGGTTCAACACCTGTTCGCCCATCGCCTGGAAACGGAAGTGTCCCGGTTCGATGATGCCGGCGTGCACCGGACCGACGGGAATTTCGTAGACGCCCGCGCCATGGGCGAAGAAGAACTTGTAGTCGTGATCGGTCGGGGTCTGTGCGGGCGGATGGCCGACCGCGGGAAAGTCCTTGCGCAGCGGGTAGGCCGAGTCCTTCCACGCCTGGTGGCGCGTCCAGCGGCGCGCATCCGGGTGATCCATGAACGCCACGCCGAACATATCCTGGGTGTGGCGCTCGGGACGGTCGGCGCCGGGATAATAAGGTGTGTGCGAAAGCAGAATCGGCGTGGCACGGTGTACGACGGTGCGCGCCAGTAGATAGGCGCCGCTTTTTTCAAAGCACGCGCTGATGTGAACCTCATTGTTGCCGGCGTCCTCGCCCCAGCCTGCGACCCAGCGGCAACCGGCACGCGCGGCCTCTTTGCCAAGTATGCCCCAATCGTCGGTAGGCAGCGTGATGAGCTGCGCGGGTCCGAGACCCGGGGCGGCGTGTTGCTCCACATGCGCATCCAGGCGTGAGAGTTCGGCGAGCAGCGACGCGATCCAATCTTTGGTGCTCATAGCGGCGAGCCTCCCGATATCAGCACCGTGGCCTGCTCAAACCAGCGCGCGAGGAAGCTGGGAATGGACAGCCCGAGCCACAGTACCAGCGCCAGATGCACCATTACCGGAATCATGTTGGCATGCACCGGTTGCTGGCCGGGCGGCGGCTCGCCGTAGACCATCGGGTGCAGGTGGCGGAACAGACCGGCGAACGCCACGCCAAAGCCCACGAGCAGCGGAACCGCGAGCCACGGCCAGGATTTCATGGTCGCGGTGAGCAGCAGAAATTCGCTGGTGAACACGCCGAACGGCGGGAAGCCGGCGATGGCGACCGTGCCGATCAGCAACCCCCACCCGATCGCCGGCTGGGTGCGGATGAGGCCGCGGATCTTGTCGATGCGTTGCGTGCCGGCGAGCTGCGAGGCGTGTCCCACGGTGATGAAGATGGCGCTCTTGGTGAGCGAGTGCACCGTCATGTGCAGCAGCGCGCCGAAGGTCGCGAGTGGCCCGCCCAGCCCGAAGGCGTAGGTCATGAGCCCCATGTGCTCGATGGAGGAGTAGCTGTACATGCGCTTGATGTCATGCTGCCGGTGCAGGAACAGTCCCGCCACCATGAACGACACCAGCCCGAAGCCCATCATGAGATAGCCCGCGAGGTGCGTATGCAGCGAGGCGTCCACCAGCATCTTGAGACGCACCAGCGCGTACAGCGCGACGTTGAGCAGCAGCCCCGAGAGCACCGCCGACATCGGCGTCGGGCCCTCGGAGTGCGCGTCCGGCAGCCACGCGTGCAGCGGCACCAGGCCGACCTTGGTGCCGTAGCCGACGAGCAGGAACACGAAGGCGAGCGACAGCACCGTGGGGTCGAGACCGGCGGCGTTGGCGTGCAGCACGGTCCACAGCAGCGTGTCGTCGCGCGCGGCGCCGAGTTTCTGTTCGGCGGCGAAGTACACGAGCACGGTGCCGAACAACGCCTGCGCGATGCCCACGCCGCAAAGAATAAAGTATTTCCACGCCGCTTCGATGGATTCGGGCGTGCGGTAGAGCGACACCAGCAGCACCGTGGTCAGCGTGGCGGCTTCCATCGCCACCCACAGGACGCCGAGATTGTTGGTCGAGAGCGCCAGCAGCATCGCGAACTGGAAGCCCTGGTACATCGCGTGATACAGGCGCAGGCGCCCATCGGTGAGACGCCCGCGCTCGACCTCGTGACGCATGTACGGGCGCGAGAAAATCGACGTAGTGAAGCCGACGAAGGCGGTGAGCGCGACCAGGTAGACGTTGAAGGCGTCAATGTAGAACATCCTGCCGCTCGATAGCGTCGGACCGTGCGCGAAGACATCGAGCGCCATCGCGAGTGAAGTGGCGAAGGTGACCGCGCCCACGGCGACATTGATCCAGCCGCCGATCTGGCGATGCCCGATGATGGCAAGTAGCAGGCCGCCGATGAGCGGCGAGAGCAGCGTGATCTCGAGCAACGTCATAAATGTTGCCCTACTTTGCTGCGCTTCGTTCGTCTGGCCATAAGATTTCGCCCTACTTCGTTCGTCTTGACATTTATGGATGCTCTTCGCCGCCGCCTTCCTCGGGCGGGAACAACGTCTCATGCACTTCGGACAGGCGCGAGAGGCGGTCGACGTCGAGTGAGTCGAACGACTCGCTCATGTGAAAGAAGAACACGCCGAACAGGATCGCTGCTACCAGCACGTCGAAGGCCACGCCCAGCTCGACGATGAGCGGCATGCCGTAGGTCGAAACCACCGCCGAGAAGAACAACCCGTTCTCGATGGACATGAATCCGATCACCTGGGCGACCGCCTTCTTGCGTGCGATCATGAGCAGCATCCCGAGCAGCACCACGGCGATACTGACCGCGATGGTGTTGCGCGTGGCGAGCCCCGAAAGGTGTACGATCGGCAGCGCCACGTAGTAGCTGAAAATCACGAGCCCCGCGCCCGCGAGCAGCAGCAGCGACGGGTATTTGATCGCCTCGGCCTCGAGATGAATGTTGAGTTTTACCGCCAGCCGGTACAGCAGCCAGGGAATCAGGAATACCTTGATCACCACCGTGAGCCCCGCCGAGATATAGAGGTGCGGGTGCCCGGAAACGAAGGCGACGAGCGCCGTCACCACCGCGAGCAGCATGCCCTGCCAGGCGAAGGCAAAGATCAACGGCATCATGCGCGCTTGGGCGAGCATGATGAATGAAGTAAACAACACCAGCGCGGCGAACAAGATGATCGCCTGGTTGTAGAGGCTCAGCTGGGAAAGTTCGGTCATCCTAGCCCCCGGTCTCCAGTACCACGTGCGTCAGCATTCCAAGCAAGCTCAGCAGAAACGCAAACCCGAGGAACGGCGGCACGCGGAAGATGCGCATCTTGGCGAGTACCGTCTCCCAGATGACCAGAACAATCGCGAGCGCCGTGAGCTTGGTCGCGATAGCGACGGCGCCGATGCCCAGCGCCTCGGACGTGAATTCCTGCGCGATGCCCCACGGCCAGAAGATGTTGGCGACCAGCACCGCGTAGATCATGAGCTTGATCTGCGCGGCCCACTCGATGAGCGCCAGATGCCGACCCGAGTACTCGAGGATCATGGCCTCGTGGATCATGGTGAGTTCGAGGTGGGTGGCGGGATTGTCAACCGGGACGCGTCCGGTCTCGGCCACCGCCACCATGGCGAGCGCGAGCAGCGCGAACAGGAACGAGGGCCGCAGCACCAGGCCCGCCTCGAGCACGTAGTGAATCGCCGAGGACAGGTTGGTCGAGCCGGCGGTCATCGACAGGGTAAACACCGCCATCAGCATGGCCGGCTCGGCGAGCGCGGCGATGGTCATCTCGCGCGAGGAGCCCATGCCGCCGAAGGCGGTGCCGATGTCCATGCCCGCGAGCGCGGTGAAGAAACGCGCGAGCGCGAAAAAACCGACCAGCACGATCACGTCGGCGATCGCACCCGTGGGCAAGTCCACGGCCACGAGCGGCACCGC
>NZ_JBGQKW010000103.1:0-8147 GCF_041499725.1 Sulfuricaulis sp. | reverse complement strand
GATCCGGATCGGGAATCGTTTCGATACTGTAACGCCGCGAATTCGGTGTCGTGGCGGTCTCCGTCCCGTCCCGGTCTTCGACGGACTCCTGACCGATCTGGGCCAGCGCCTGACGGAAGAGTTCTTTTTCCCGCGCGACGCGTTCTTGCATGACCTGCCGGGCGCGCTCGGCCAACAACAGGCCTTGATAGCAGAAGGAGCGTGGGACTTCAGCACCGTGAAGCCGAGTCAGCCAGGCGCGCGTATCCACGACCGTGGCGCCGGGTTCTTTCAGCCGCGCGATGGCCGCGTCCCAGGAGGCCGGGTAATGCACGTCGCCGGCGAGCCGCTGGATTTCCCGCATGTCCCGGTACAGCCCGGGAAGCTCGCGCGCCAGACAGGCGTTGAGACGCGCGGTCTCGAGCGCGTGAAACCGGCGCGCCGCCGTGTCCGGCGCGTCGAAACTCGCGAGCCACTCGGCCAGCGGCGCTTCGTTGTCCGGCACGCGAAACGTCCCGTACCAGGTCTGGGCCCACAGGTAGGCCGCCATGATCTTGTAGAGGCGGAAGTTGTCCGGACGTCCGGCGAAACAGTTGAGGCGCTCGGGCAGGAACAACGTGGCCGTATCGGTGCCGGTTTCCGCGGCGGCCTCGATCTTGAGCGGCCGTCCGGCCAGCCCCTGGATGAATAGTTCCAGCACGTGGTGGATTTCATCCAGCGCCACGCTGCGATCCGTCTCCGCCGCCGCGTCGGCGAAGGACTGCACCTGGCCGAAGGCGGCGCAGCCCGGATACAACCCCTGGTTGTCGTACACGTCCATGGCGTGGATGATCCACGCCTCTATCGTCGGCGCCGACATGAGACCAAAGGCCTCGGGTGCGCGTGCCGCGAACTGGTACGCCATCTCGGAATTGGTCTTGGTGATGATGTCCACCCAGCGCAGCACGAAATCCTGTTGTGCGCGTTCCAATTCCGCCAGCGCCTTGGCGAGCGCCGCCGCGGTGCGCCGCGAGGACAGAACCGGGTCGAGCGACTCGTCGAGGCGCGCTTCGAGCTCGGCGGCAGTGAGGGGTTGAGTGTTCATAAGAAGTTTTACCGCCAAGGACGCCAAGGACGCCAAGAATTGGTGAATTTGAACTTTGCTACTCTTGGCGTTCTTGGCGGTTCAATACATTAAAATAGCGACGCGCTGAGCTCGTTGACCGCGGCGATCATCTCGGGATCGTCGGTGAGCGCTTCGGCGATCGCGGTGCGGCAGGCGGCGCGCGGGGCGATGCCCGCGCTCATCAGCTTGCCGGCGTGCACCAGCAGCCGCGTGCTCGCGCCTTCATCGAGACCACTGCCCTTCAGGTTGCGCGTCATGGCGGCGAACCTGACGAGCCGTTCGGCCATGGGCTCATCGACCCCGGTTTCGCGCCGGACGATTTTCTTCTCGAGCGCCGCGGCGGGGTAGTTGAACTCGACGGCGACGAAGCGCTGGCGCGTGCTCTGCTTCAGGTCCTTGAGCACGCTCTGGTAGCCGGGGTTGTAAGAAATGGCGAGACAGAACTCGGGGCCGGCGGTCAGCAGCTCGCCGGTTTTTTCGACCGGCAGCACGCGCCGGTCGTCGGCGAGCGGATGGATGACCACGGTAGTGTCCTTGCGCGCCTCGACGATTTCGTCGAGATAAAGGATGGCCCCGATGCGCACGGCGCGCGCCATCGGCCCGTCCACCCACACGGTTTCGTTGGCGGTGATGAGATAGCGGCCGACGAGGTCGGTGGCGGTGAGATCGTCGTGGCACGACACGGTGATGAGCGGGCGCTTCAGACGCCAGGCCATGTGCTGCATGAAGCGCGTCTTGCCGCAGCCGGTGGGACCCTTCAGCAGCACCGGCAGTTTCTGCCGGAACGCCGCCTCGAACACGGACACCTCGTCGCCGACCGGCTCGTAGTAAGGCTCATCTTTTATGAGGTATTCCTCGGCCTTGGTAGCGCGAGAGGGGGCGGAATTTTTTGATACTGACATGGGTGGCATGGATATCCGTTATTCGTTGACCGGCCCAGTATGCCAAAATAGCTTGCCGGCACAAGAAAGATATTGACGCTCACGGCGGGCATGCCGAAAATGCATCAGATAGTGCGCCCGTTTCGTACGCGGATTCCCGCGTTATATATAAGCGTTCTATCCGCGCATACGAAATTTCAATCCAGTTATACTGCCTGGCTTGTGGCACCCTGATCGATTGCGGGGTATTGTTGCCGTCCCGTAATTCAGGCGGTAAGCATTTTCTGAACAATTCCGCGGTGGAGGCATGGCAATGACGGATGTAGTCGCGACGAACGAGACTATATTGGTGGTCGGCGGGGGCATCAGCGGCATGACCGCGGCCCTCGAAGCCGCTGAGTGTGGCAAGGACGTGGTGCTGGTGGAAAAAAGCCCGAGCCTCGGCGGTCGGGTGAGCCAGCTCTATAAATATTTTCCCAAGCTGTGCCATCCCACCTGCGGCCTGGAGATAAACCTCAGGCGTCTCAAGGCGAATAAACGCATCCGTGTGTTGACGCTGGCCGAGGTAAGCACGATTGCCGGCAAGCCCGGCGACTATACCGCCAGCATCAAAATATCGCCGCGTTACGTGAATGAGAACTGCACCGCCTGCGGCGAATGCGCCACGGCAGTGAGCGCGGAGATTTCGAATCCGTTCAATTACAACATGGACAAAATCAAGGCGGCGTACCTGCCGTTTTCCATGGCCTATCCGCAGCGCTACGTGATCGACCCCTCGATCATCGGCACGCCCGACGCCGAGAAGGCGAAGAGCGCGTGCAAGTACAACGCCGTCGATCTCGGCATGAAGGAAGAGACGGTCAAGCTCAAGGTCGGTGCCGTGGTCTGGGCCACCGGCTGGAAGCCGTACGACGCGAACAAGATCCAGCCCTACGGCTACGACCGTTACGCCAATGTGATCACCAGCGTCGAGTTCGAGCGCATGCTGGACCCGTTCGGTCCGACCGGCGGCAAGCTGGTGCGGCCTTCCGACGGCAAGGAAGCCAAGAACGTCGCCTTCATCCAGTGCGCCGGTTCGCGCGACCGCAATCATTTGAAACACTGCTCGCGCATCTGCTGCATGGCCTCGCTCAAGCAGACCACCTACGTGCGCGAGAAGTTCGGCGACGACGCCAATGTTTCGATCTACTACATCGACATCCGCGCCATCGACCGCCTCGAGGATTTCTACAAGAAGGTCCAGGCCGATCCCAAGGTGAAATTCATCAAGTCCAAGGTCGCCAATATCACCGAGGACAAGGCTTCGGGCGATCCCATCCTGCACGGCGTGGACACCGAAGGTTATTATCGCTACGACACCAAGCATGACCTCGTGGTGCTCGCGATCGGCATGGAGCCGAGCGTGGACGCCAGCAAGATCATGAAGGGCGTGGCCGCGGACGCGAGCGGCTTTATCGACATCAACGCGACTACCGAAGCGGTGTTCGGCGCCGGCTGCGCGTCCAACGCGCTCGACGTCAACCGTTCGGTGCAGAACGCCACGGCCGCGGCGCTGCGGGCGATTCAAGTGATTAACCGCGTATCCCGGGCGGAGGCTTAATTCCCATGGCGGACATGAAAGTTGGTGCATACATCTGCAAGGGCTGCGGCATCGGCGAGCGCCTCGACACCGCGCAGCTCGCGATGATCGCGCAGAAAGAGGGTAAGGCGCAGGTCGTGCGCGAGCATGAATTCCTGTGTAACGCCAGCGGCGTGGAGATGATCAAAAACGACATCGCCAACGAGGGCGTGAACCACGTGGTGATCGCTGCCTGCTCGCGCCGCGCCAAGGTCGAGACTTTCAATTTTGAAAATGTCGCGATCTCGCGCGCCAACCTGCGTGAGGGCGTGATCTGGGCGACGCCCGCCGACGCCGACAAGAAGGAGCTGGTGCAGGAAATGGCGGCGGACTACGTGCGCATGGGCTGTGCCGAATCGATCAAGATGCTGATACCGCGGACCAATCCCAGCCTCGGCCACAACAAGCGCATCCTGGTGGTCGGCGGCGGCATCTCCGGCATGACCGCGGCGATCGAGTCCGCGAAGACCGGTTACGACGTGCTGCTGGTGGAGAAGACCGGCAGCCTCGGCGGTTGGGCGGCGAAGTTGCACAAGCGTGTGCCGAACCGCGAGCCATACGCCGAGCCGGTCGACACCGGCATCGCCGACCTCATCAAGCAGATCGAGTCGGACAAACACATCAAGGTGTTCCTGAATTCGACCCTCAGCAAGACCAGCGGCTCGCCCGGACAGTTCAGCGTCGATATCTCGAAGGAATCGGGCGGCACCACAACTGAAAATATCGGCGGCATCATCATGGCCTCGGGCTTCACGCCGTACGACATGAACAAATTGCCGTACTTGGGCGCGGGCAAGAGCAAGGACGTGGTGGATCAGCTCGGACTGGAAGCCTTGGCGAAGGCCGCCAAGGGCGGAGCGATCAAACGGCCGTCCGACGGCAAGGAAGTGAAAAGCGTGGTGTTCGTGCAGTGCGCCGGCCAGCGCTCCGACAAGGAAGGCGAACTGCCGTACTGCTCCGGTCATTGCTGCAACACCTCGATCAAGCAGGCGATGTACTTCAAGAATCAGAACCCGGACATCGACACCAATGTCATCTACACCGATCTGCGCACGCCGGGCAATGGCGAGGATTTCTACCGCAGCGCGCAGAAGAAGGGCGTGACTTTCACCAAGGGTAACGTGGGCGAGGTCGTTCCCGGGAGCGGTGGCCTTGAGGTCAAGTTCAAGGATTTGATCCTGAATGACGATGCCGTGGCCAAGGCCGATCTCGTGGTATTGGCGACCGGCCAAGTGGCCAATTCCGGTATCGATATGGAGGCGCAGTTGTTGGCGGAAGCCACGGAGCGTGACGATGCCAAGAAGGCCAAGGATGCCGGAGAAGCGGTCGCGCAGCATCAGGAAAAGCCCAAGGGAGTTTCCATTCTCAACCTGACCTACCGTCAGGGACCGGACCTGCCGCACCTCAAGTACGGCTTCAACGACTCGCACTTCATCTGTTTCCCGTACGAAACGCGCCGTACCGGCATCTACTCCTGCGGCCCGGTGCGCCGTCCGATGGACATGGCGCAGGCGATCGAAGACGCGACCGGCGCCGCGCTCAAGGCGATCCAGGCAGTGGAAAACGCCGGCCTCGGCCGTGCCGCGCATCCGCGCTCGGGCGATTTGTCGTTCCCCGAGTTTCGCAAGGAAGGCTGCACCCAGTGCAAGCGTTGCACCGTGGAGTGTCCGTTCGGCGCGATCGACGAGGACGAAGCGCGTTACCCGGTGTTCAACGAATCCCGCTGCCGCCGTTGCGGCACCTGCATGGGTGCCTGCCCGGTGCGCGTGATTTCGTTTGAGAACTACTCGGTGGATACGGTGGGTTCACAGATCAAGGGCGTGGACATGCCCGACCAGTTCTCGGAAAAACCGCGCATCCTGGTGCTGGCCTGCGAAAACGACGCTTATCCGGCGCTCGACATGGCGGCCATGAACCACATTCAGTACAGCGCCTTTACGCGCGTGATTCCGGTGCGCTGCCTGGGTTCGGTGAACACCATTTGGGTGACCGATGCGCTCAACAGCGGCTATGACGGCGTGATCCTGATGGGCTGCCAGAAGGGCGAGAACTACCAGTGCCACTTCGTGAAGGGCTCTGAGATTGCGCACACCCGCATGAGCAAGATCGACGACACACTGAAGCAGCTCTCGCTGGAAGTAGAGCGCGTGAAGACCTACGAGGTGGCGATCACCGACATTCAGCGCGCGCCCGCCCTCATCAACGAGATGGCCGAGACGATCCAGAAGATCGGCATGTCTCCCTTGAAGTTTTAGCGAGTAGGGTTTGTTGCCCTCTCCCCTTGCCCTCTCCCGCGAAGCGGGAGAGGGGGAGTTGGAAGAGAGAGATAGATATACTAGGTTCTAACGAGGAACCCTTAATGACTGATCTAAATAAAGTGATGGTGGAGAAGTACCGCAACGACTTCCTCAAGGAGGTCGAGGCAAACGTCGAGGAGGGCAACTGGGTCAAGATGTGCATGCAGTGCGGCGTGTGCTCGGGATCCTGCCCGCTCGGGACGGCCTGGGAACACCCGCCGCAGGAAATCTTCATGATGATCCGCGCCGGCAAGCGCGACGAGGTGCTGAGAAGCGAGTCCATGTGGATGTGCACCTCGTGCTACAACTGCGTCGTGCGCTGCCCGCGCGAGCTCCCGATCACCCACATCATGCACGGCCTGGCGAACTACGCGCACCGGATCGGCATCGCACCCAAGATGAATCCGACACGACGCTTCGCCAAGCTGTTTTGGCAGAACATCACCGCGGGTGGACGCGTGAACGAGCTGAAGCTTTCCGTCGGCTTGTATTTCATGGATGGCTTCGCCCCCGGCATCAAAAAGGGTCTGGAGATGCTGCCGGTCGGCCTGGGCATGCTCAAGACCGGTCGCCTGAACCCCTTCGGCTTTTTCAGCGGCGGCAAATGCAAAGGCGCCGGCGATATCCGCAAGATGATCAAGAAAGCCAAAGAGATCGAAGACAAGCGCAAGGGTTTTGCGTCCGGAAATACATAGATTCATACCAACTCCCCCTCTCCCGCTTGCGGGAGAGGGTAAGGGGAGAGGGCAAAGGTGACACATGGCACGTAAAGAATATTCGTTTTATCCGGGTTGTTCCTCGGAGCGCAAGGCTTCGGCCTCGAACTACATGACGTCGGTCGAGTCCATGTGCAAGACGCTGGATATCAAGCTGAACGAAATTCCCGATTGGAACTGCTGCGGCGCGTCCATCGGTTACGCCGAGGGCGGCGAGCTGCCGCGTCACGTGATGAACGCGCGCAACGAGGCTTTGTCCGAAAAGCATAACGGTGGTCAGGATATCGTCGCGACTTGCGCCGCCTGCTGGCTGGGCGCGAAGGAATCGCAGGAGCGCATCTCCCATTCCGGCGAGCTGCTGGGAGATATCAAGAGCATTCTTGCCGAGGTCGGCCTGGAGTACGAAGGCAAGCAGAAGATCCGCCACATGGTCGAAGTGCTGATCGAAGACCTGGGCTACGAGGAATTGGGCAAGCCGGTCGTGAAGCCGCTCGATGGCATCAAGATCGCCGGTTACGTCGGCTGCCAGACCAACCGCCCGTTCGGCGTGCTGGGCGAGTCGTTCGAGAACCCGAAGTATCTGGACAAGCTGGTCGAGACCGTGGGCGCGACGCCGCTCGAGAAGTACGAGGAAAAGGTCACCTGCTGCGGCGGCGCGTTGGCGTTTTCCGAACCCGAAAAGAGCCAGGTGCAGATCAAGAAGATCATCGAGTCGGCCTACGACCACGGCGCCGACATGATCGTCACGCCGTGCCCGGTGTGCCAGATGAACGTCGAGGTATATCAGGGTCAGATCAACAAGAAGTACGGCACCAAGTTCAAGATCCCGGTGGTGTACTACTCCCAGCTCATGGCGGTGGCCTATGGGGCGACTGCCAAGGAAGCGGCGCTCGATGGCAACATCGTCCGCGCCACCCAGCTCGAGGAGATCGCGGCCAAACCCGCAAAGAAGTAAAAAGTCACCGGCATTTCGTAAACAAAAAGCCCGCGCAAGCGGGCTTTTTGTTGCCTGGCGGCTCACCATGGCACCTGGCCACCCCGCCTTTCATGACCCGTGGCAGCAAAACCCGGGGCTTTGCCTATACTTTCAAAATGCACGCCGGCGCCCTCTGCGCCCACGGTATTTTCGGAAATGGAATCTCACGATCTCAAAACCCAGGTTCTGGCTTCGCCAGGGTCGGCCATGGCCGGCCCCGCTCCGGACGTGGCCGCCATCCTCGCGACACGCCACGAAGTGCTGGAGTCACTGGGCGAGGGCGGCATGGGCCTGGTTTACCGGGTGCGCGACCGGGAGACCAATGAAATCCTGGCGCTCAAGCTGTTGCGTCCGGAGATCGCCCGCGACCCGGCGATGATGGAGCGGTTCAAGGACGAAATCCGGCTGGCGCGCCGGATCACCCACAAGAATGTCTGCCGCATCCACGATTTCAATCGCGTTGACGATCTGGTGTACATCACCATGGAATTCGTGGACGGCGAAAGCCTGCGCGCCTATCTCAAGCGCGCCGGCAAGTTGTCGCCGGAACGCGTCATCGATCTCGCGCGCCAGAT
>NZ_JBGQKW010000102.1:0-8388 GCF_041499725.1 Sulfuricaulis sp. | reverse complement strand
GTTGCGGGGTGATCGCGGCATCCTTGCGGCTATCCCCGGACGGTAAACCAGACCCTTGGTTGAGCCGGAATTCCCGGCGATTTCACTGCAACCCCATCGAAAGGGAAAGCCTATACAGGGTTCGCAGAATGACAACCGGATCGCGGCCTTTGAACGACAAGCGGGGTATTTAGCTCGATTGAGGGCATCCGGTGCCTTAAGGAGCGAGTGACACATGAGGAATGTTTTGCTGCCATACTGAAATCTCGGCCTTTCCCGCATTTCTGGCGTTGCGCGCCAAAAAACAGGTTTACAGGAGCATTTTGCTAAAATACTCTTTGAGAAAGAGGGACTTGTGGAAAAGAAGATATTACGCCTGCTGATTGTCGACGACTCGCCGGACGATTCTGAGTTGGCCGTCGCCACCCTGCGCAAGGCGGGCTATATGCTCAAGAATCAACGCGTGCAGGATCTGGCCTCCATGCAAGCGGCGCTGGACAAGGGTCCATGGGACGTGGTGCTTTCGGAGTACACGCTCCCGCACTTCGGCGCGCAACTGGCGCTCGACCTCGTCAAACGCGCGCATCTCGACATTCCCTTCATCGTCGTCACCCGGAACATCCGCGACCCGGATCTCGTCAAGATCATGCGCAACGGCGCGCACGACGTCGTGATGAAAAGCCAGGCGGCGCGCTTGGCGCCGGTGGTGGAGCGTGAACTGCGCGTGGCCGAGGAACGCCACCAGTTCCGGCAGATGACAAAAACGCTCCAGGAAGTCGAGAATAAAAACCGTGCCATCATCGCCGGATCGCGCGAGGCCATCGGCTACTGCCAGGAAGGCATGCACATCGACGCCAACAAGACTTATCTCGAGATGTTCGGGTACGATGACCTGAGCGAGATCGAAGGCGTGCCGGTGCTGAACCTGATCGAGAAATCCGACCATCCCCGCTTCAAGGACTATCTGCGCAAGGCCTCGTCCCAGAATCCCGCGGACCCGCAGGAATTTCTGTCCGTCAAGAAAGACGGCAGTCACTTCCACGCGGAGCTCGCTATTTCGTCGATCGTCCTCAATGGCGAAAACTGCACCCAGTTTCTGGTCACCGATATCTCCAAGCGCAAGGCTGTGGAGAACCGGCTGCAATACCTCAATCAGCACGATCCGCTCACCGGACTTTTCAATCGCCATCACTTCACGCAGGAACTGACCAAGACGATCGAGCGGGTCAAGACCGTGGGAAGCCGCAGCGCCCTGCTCTATCTAGATCTCAATGAGATCAAGGATATCAACGATGTCCTCGGTCACGCCGCCGGCGACCGGCTGCTGCTCAAGATCGCACGACTTTTCCGTGACAAACTCGGAGAGTCCACGATCCTGGCCCGCTTCAGTGGTGACGAATTCACCGCGCTGTTGCATGACATGTCCGAGGAGCAGATCAAGACGTCGGTAACAGAACTGCTGTCGTCATTGAAGGAAACCACGTTCTTGGAAGGGGGCAAGGTCTTCCGTTGCGATGGCACGATCAGCGTGGCGGTGATCGACAAGGACACCGAAAGCGCACAGGCGGTTTTGAACAAGGCTTACCAAAACTGCCAGCACAACCGTCCGCAGAAAACGGCGCCCGCACCGGTTCCAGCACCGACGCCACAGGCTACCGCGTCAGCGCCCCCCCACGCCGGCGGAGCGGAAATACCGGCGGCGGACTTGCACCGGGAAACGCCGGTCATGCCGACGGCGGCCGTGGACTGGGAGATTCGCCTCAAAACCGCTCTCGAGAAAGACGGCTTTCAGCTCGCCTACCAGCCTATTGTCAATCTGCACGGCGATCCGGCGGAATATTTCGAAGTCCTGTTGCGTCTCGTCGGCCGTCACGGCGAGCTGATCCACGCCGGCGAATTCATGGCGGCGGCCGAAAAGCTGGGAATGTTGGCTGCCATTGACCGCTGGGTCATACGTCAGTCGATCCATTCCCTCGCCGCCTTGCACGCCGAGGGAAGACAGGCCAGCTTTTTCGTCAATCTGTGCCCGGCAGCACTCAAGGATCCTGAACTCCTGTCCCTGCTTCAGAAGCAGCTGTCGGTCGCGCGGCTCAAACCGGGATTCATAGTGCTCGAGGCCGATGAATCGGCCGTCATGGCGAATCCCGAAGCTTCGGCCATGTTCATGCAGGCGGCGCGACGGATCGGCTGCCGATTCTCGGTCGACAACTTCGGCAACAATCTCGCCACACTCAACAGCCTGCGCGAGATGCCAATTGATTTTCTCAAGATCTCGGGTTCGCTCATTCGCAACCTTTCGACCGACGACCTTACCCGCACTTCGCTCAAAGCCATCGTCGACCTCGCCAAGGCGATGGAAAAGCAGACCATCGCCAAATTCGTCGAGAAGGCCAACGATCTCGGGATTCTCTGGAACCTCGGATTCGATTACGTGCAGGGGAATTATTTCCAGCAGGCCGACTCCCAGCCCGATTACGAGTTCGCCGACGAAACGACGCTTTCCTCCGACACTACCTCGCCCACCTGGGTGGCCAATTCTCGCCGCTGAATCCGCGCCCATGCCCGGGTAATCCGCCTGCTTCTTGCGGCTGGTTGCCGCTGCCTCTACCCGTGACTTGCCCACAGGGCGCAACAAAACCCGTTGCACCCGCTCGGCGACATGAACACACATTTAAATGTGACAAGACGAGCGCAGCAGGGCTACTGCTCTTATGTCAAGACGAGCGCAGCAGGGCTACTTTATTGTGTTCACGACTGCCACGCCTCACACTATAATAAACCGCCTTTGACCCACGCAAGGTTATTCAATGTCCGGCCAATTCATCTTTACCATGCATCGCGTCAGCAAGATCGTGCCGCCGAACCGCGCGATCCTGAAGGACATCTCGCTGTCCTTCTTTCCCGGCGCCAAGATCGGCGTGCTCGGCCTGAACGGCTCGGGAAAATCCACGCTGCTGCGCATCATGGCCGGCGTGGATGAGGAGTACGACGGCGAGGCGCGCCCACAGCCGAATATTCGTATCGGCTTTCTCTCGCAGGAACCGCAGCTCGACGCCAAGAAAGACGTACGCGGCAACGTCGAGGAAGCGGTGGCGGAAACCAAAGCGCTGCTCGACCAATTCAATGAAATCAGCATGAAATTCGGTGATCCGATGAGCGACGAGGAGATGAACAAGCTCATCGAAAAACAGGGAAAGCTGCAGGAAAAGATCGACGCCGCCGGTGCCTGGGACCTCGACCGCAAGCTCGAGATCGCGGCCGATGCCCTGCGCCTGCCGCCATGGGAGGCGGACGTCACCAAGCTCTCCGGCGGCGAGCGCCGGCGCGTGGCATTGTGCAAACTGCTGCTGTCGCAACCCGACATGCTGCTGCTCGACGAGCCGACCAACCATCTCGACGCCGAATCCGTCGCCTGGCTCGAGCGCTTTCTGCATGATTACCCCGGCACCGTCGTGGCCGTGACCCACGACCGTTATTTCCTCGACAACGCCGCCGGCTGGATTCTCGAACTCGACCGCGGCGAGGGCATTCCCTGGAAAGGCAATTATTCCTCGTGGCTCGAGCAGAAACAGAAACGGCTCGCCGTCGAGGAAAAGCAGGAGTCCGCGCGCCAGCGCACGCTGAAACACGAACTCGAATGGGTGCGCACCAATCCAAAAGGCCGGCACGCGAAGAGCAAGGCGCGCCTGGCGGCCTATGAAGAACTCGCGTCGCAGGAATTCCAGAAACGCAACGAAACCAAGGAGATATTCATCCCGCCGGGTCCGCGTCTCGGCGACGTGGTGGTGCAGACGGAAAACCTTACCAAGGGTTACGGTGACCGGCTGCTCATCGACGGCATCAGCTTCAATCTTCCGCGCGGCGGCATCGTCGGCGTGATCGGCCCGAACGGCGCCGGCAAGACCACGCTGTTCCGCATGATCACCGGCCAGGAAAAACCCGACGGCGGGAAACTGCGCGTCGGCGAAACCGTGCAGCTCGCCTACGTCGACCAGAGCCGCGACACGCTCGATGGCGGAAAAACCGTGTGGGAGGAAATCTCCGGAGGCCACGACATCATGTTGATCGGCAAGACCGAAGTTCAGTCACGCGCTTATTGCGGCCGTTTCAACTTCCGCGGGCCCGATCAGCAGAAACTGGTGCGGGACCTTTCCGGCGGCGAGCGCAACCGCGTGCATCTCGCGAAACTCCTGAAGAGCGGCGGTAACCTGTTGCTGCTCGACGAACCGACCAACGATCTCGACGTGGACACGCTGCGCGCGCTCGAAGAAGCGCTGCTCGATTTCGGCGGCTGCGCGGTGATCATCTCGCACGACCGCTGGTTCCTCGACCGCATCGCCACCCACATGCTCGCCTTCGAGGGCGACAGCCACGCGATGTGGTTCGAAGGCAACTACGCCGACTACATGGTGGACAAGGAGCGCCGCCTGGGCACGGAGGCGGTACAGCCGCACCGCATCAAGTACAAAAAACTCGTCCATTGATGAAAAATCCACCCCCCGTCCCACAGCGCCTGAAAATCAGCGCATAAATGCGCCGATTGGCCTGACCGGCGGCTGGTCAGGCGCCAAAGATATCTGTTAAATTATTCCGGCCCTGATATAGACAGGAACTTGCACAGGGATAGTATGTCTTACACGTTCAGTTGATTCCGGGTCGGGAGAGTATTTGCGTCGCCCTACTGAGGCCCTTTATTTGGATTAACGGGACGTAACTCAACCATAAACGAAACAATGGAGACAATGATCATGATGACTGCCAAAAAACTTACCGGTCTTGCCCTGGCCACCGCCGCCGCCGGACTGTTCGCCACCGCGGGCATCGCCCCGGTCATGGCCGCGGACGCGGGCGAAGCCAAGGTTCACTGCGACGGCGTGAATTCCTGCAAGGGCACATCGGCCTGCCAGACCGCCAACAACGCTTGCAAGGGCCAGAACAGCTGCAAGGGCAAGGGCTGGACGTACATGTCCAAGGCCGAATGCGACGCAGCCAAGGCCAAGATGAAGGACACGGAAAAGAAGTAACACTCTCCACGGCTCTCAAGCCGAACACGCCGGGCGCGGTAAATTGCGCCCGGCTTTTTCTTCCCGCCAATGCCGAACACAGCTCCGCACACGGAACGTCCTTACCTCGGTTTCGGCCTGGGGCTGCGTCCCGCGCATTATGAAACGATTTTGAACGAACCCCCGGCGGTGGACTGGTTCGAAATCATTTCCGAAAATTATCTCGTCCCCGGCGGCAAGCCGATTCACTACCTCGAACGCATCCGCGCGCGTTACCCGCTGGTGATGCACGGCGTATCTCTCTCCATCGGATCGCACGATCCGCTCGACCGGGAATATCTCCGTCAGCTCAAGACGCTGGCCGACCGGATCGAGCCGGCGTGGCTGTCCGATCACCTGTGCTGGACGGGCGTGGGCGGCGTTAACGCTCACGACCTGTTGCCTCTGCCCTACACCGAAGAGGCGATAAGCCACGTGGTCGCGCGCCTCGGCGAGGTGCAGGATTTTCTGGGCCGCCGGATACTGATCGAGAACGTCTCGAGCTACGTCACCTACCCGGAATCGGAGATGACGGAATGGGAATTCCTGCGCGAGATCGTCGAACGGGCCGACTGCCGGGTCCTGCTCGATATCAACAATATCTACGTCAGCAGTTTCAATCACGAATTCGACCCGCGCACCTACCTCGAAGCCATCCCGGTCGAGCGGGTGTGGCAGTTTCATCTTGCCGGACACCGCAACCACGGCGATTACATCGTCGACACCCATGACGAGCCGGTGATCGATCCGGTATGGGAGCTTTACGCGCAGGCAGTGCGCCGTTTCGGACGCGTCTCGACCATGATCGAGCGTGACGACAACATCCCGCCGCTGGCCGAACTGATCGCCGAACTCGATCGTGCCCGCCGGATCGCGCGCCCCCCCGCGCGCCAATCCGCGGTTTCGGTTGCCTCCGCATGAGCCCGCTTTACGGCCTGCAAGCCGATTTCCAGTCGTTTTTGCTGCGCGGCGACGAACGCATGCTGGACCGCGTGGTCGGCAGCGCGAAAGTCAGCGTACCCCGGCGTCTCGCCATCTATTACGATGCCTATCGGGTGCGGTTGATCGAGGCGCTCGACAGCAACTATCCGGTCCTGCACGCCTGGATGGGAGACGACGAATTTGAAAAGCTTGGGTTGGCGTATCTCGAAACTCATCCCTCCACGCACTTTTCCATTCGCTACTTCGGCCATCGTCTGTCCGAATACCTGGCATCGGCCGAGACTTACCGCGACAAGCCTTATCTGGGTCAAATGGCGGCACTGGAATGGGCCATGTCGGAGGCCTTCGACGCCCCGGACAGTCCCGTCGCGAACCTCGACAACATGGCATCTCTCCCGCCGGAGGCCTGGCCGGAGATGCGACTGGCGCTACATGCTTCCGTGCGCCGCCTGGACCTGCGCTGGAATGTTCCGGCCATCTGGAAGGCGGTCCAGGAGGAACAGGCGCCCGAGGAACCCCGGGCCGGCGCGTGGCCGCAACCGTGGCTGGTCTGGCGCCAGGATCTCAAGATTTTTTTCCGCTCGCTGTCCGTGGACGAAGCCTGGGCGATCGATACCGTGCGTGCGAGCGAACCCTTCGCGTCGATTTGCGAAGGTTTAGTCGAATGGATCGACGCCCAGAACGTCGCGCTGCATGCGGCGGCTTTGCTGAAGCGTTGGATAACCGACGGGATGATCGCTAATATCGCGCCAGGCAACCAGTAACCGGAGGAGCGGCGAATAGCCTCGGATACGAACCCCCGAAGTGAAGCGCCGAAAACGATAAATGCCACAACGCGTAATTTTCCTGGGCGGTTTCCTGATCTGCGCCGGCCTGATGGCGGCAGCCCTTTATTTTCAATACGTCGAACATCTGGAACCCTGCCCGCTGTGCATCCTGCAGCGGCTGGCCGTCATCGGCGTGGGACTGATCCTGCTGATCGGCGGACTGCACAATCCCGGCAAGTGGGGCCGGCGCCTCTACGGCGCGCTCACCGTATTCGCCGCCGGGGCCGGGGCCGGCGTCGCCGGCCGTCATGTGTGGATACAGCATCTGCCGTTCGACCAGCAACCCGGCTGCAGCTACGAGTTCGGATACATGCTGGAAACCTTTCCGCTCGCGAAAACCCTGAAGCTGGTGCTGGAAGGCACCGGCGATTGCGCCAAAGTTAGCTGGACCTTTCTCGACCTCAGCATGCCGACCTGGACACTTATTTTCTTTATCGGATTCGTGGCGCTCGGGCTGACGCTGGTCTTTACTTCCATCGGCAAGCGCTGAAACGGCAGGAGCGGGATTCATCCCGTCCGTGGACGCGGAGAGGGATCAATTATTTCCAGATATCCACAACCACACCACGCTCACGCAAGCTGCCGGCGCGTTCGCGGATGAAACACTGCAGGCTGGGCTGCTTTTTGTAAGCGCCCGAGGCGACATAGTCCAGTACCGAAGTCGAATCGCGGACAATCGCTACAAGGATATGACGCAGATCGGGTAGAATTCGTTCCACCACATCTTGTGAATATTGCCGAGCCCGATGCGCCCAAGACACTACGGAAAACCGCCCGCCCGCCAGAGCGACTGGAAAGCGATCAAATCGCTTTTGCCCTATTTGTGGGAATTCCGCGGGCGGGTGGTGCTGGCGCTCGCCTTTCTGGCGCTCGCCAAGGTGGCGACTGTTTCCGTCCCGCTGGTGCTCAAGGAAATCGTGGATGCGCTCACCCCGTCCCGGGCCGCGCTCGCGCTGCCGATCTTTCTGCTCGTCGCCTACGGCGCGCTGCGACTGGCCAACTCGACGTTCGGCGAACTGCGCGACATGGTGTTCGCCAAGGTTACGCAACGCTCGATCCGGCGCGTGGCGCTCAGGGTCTTCGAGCATCTGCACATTCTTTCGCTGCGCTTCCACCTCGAACGCCAGACCGGCGGCATGTCGCGCGACATCGAGCGCGGTACCGCGGGCATCCGCTTCCTGCTCAACTTCATGCTGTTCAACATCCTGCCGACGATCCTCGAAATCGGCTTCGTGGCGATCATCCTGCTCGTCAAATACGACCCGTGGTTCTGCGTGGTGACGCTGGTCACGCTGGTGGTGTACATCGCGTTCACGCTCGTGGTCACCGAGTGGCGCATGATCTTTCGCCGCAACATGAACGAGATGGACTCCAAGGCCAACACTCGCGCGATAGACAGCCTGCTCAACTATGAAACCGTCAAATATTTCGGCAACGAGGGCTTCGAGACGCACCGCTACGACGAAACCCTGCAATCCTGGGAAAAGGCCGCGGTCCGCAACCAGACCTCGCTGTCGCTGCTCAACATAGGCCAGGGCGCGGTTATCGCCGTGGGCGTCACGATCCTCATGCTCATGGCCGGCCAGGGCGTGGTCCGC
>NZ_JBGQKW010000101.1:0-8534 GCF_041499725.1 Sulfuricaulis sp. | reverse complement strand
GGACTTGAGCAGGGCACGTACGGATTCCGCGCCCATGCGCGCATCGAATTCGTCGCCGTACTGCTGGATGGCGTTGAGGTAGGCGTCTTCCGAAAGCAGGCTGCCGCGCTCGAGCGGCGTCATGCCCGGGTCGATCACGACGTAGGCCTCGAAATACAGCACGCGCTCGATGTCGCGCAGGGTCATGTCGAGCATCAGGCCCATGCGCGAGGGCAGGCTCTTCAGGAACCAGATGTGCGCCACCGGCGAGGCCAGGTCGATATGGCCCATGCGCTCGCGCCGCACCTTCGACAGCGTGACTTCCACGCCGCACTTCTCGCAGATCACGCCGCGGTGTTTCAGGCGCTTGTACTTGCCGCACAGGCACTCGTAATCCTTGACCGGCCCGAAGATCTTGGCGCAGAAAAGGCCGTCACGCTCCGGCTTGAAGGTGCGGTAGTTGATCGTCTCCGGTTTCTTGACCTCGCCGAACGACCACGAACGGATTTTCTCGGGTGAGGCGAGCCCAATGCGGATCGCGTCGAAATCTTCCGATTTACCTGGCTGCTTGAAAAGATTAAACAGGTCTTTCAAGGTATTTTCTCCTGCGAACTGATTCGCCAACTAATTAAATAATAATTCCGGTTCGGTCTCGCCCCGGGGCTTACTCTTTTTCCTTCTCCAGCTCCATGTCGATGCCGAGCGCGCGGATTTCCTTCACCAGCACGTTGAAGGATTCGGGCATGCCCGGCTCCATGCGATGGTCGCCCTTGACGATGTTCTCGAACATCTTGGTGCGCCCCGTAACGTCGTCGGATTTGACGGTGAGCATTTCCTGCAGCGTGTAAGCGGCGCCGTAGGCCTCGAGCGCCCACACTTCCATTTCACCGAAGCGCTGGCCGCCGAACTGCGCCTTGCCGCCGAGCGGCTGCTGTGTGACCAGCGAGTACGGGCCGGTGGAGCGCGCGTGCATCTTGTCATCGACCAGGTGGTTGAGCTTGAGCACGTACATGTAACCCACCGTCACAGGCCGGTCGAAGGACTCGCCGGTGCGCCCGTCATAAAGCGTGGTCTGACCGGAGGGCGGTAGTCCCGCCATCACCAGCATCTCCTTGATTTCTTCCTCGGACGCGCCGTCGAACACCGGCGTGGCCACCGGCACACCCTTGCGCAGGTTGCGCGCGAGTTCGACGATCTCGTCGTCGGTCAGCGACTTGATGTCTTCCTTGCGCCCGCTGCGGCCGATCTGGTTGTAGATGCGATCTATGAAGCGGCGAATTTCCTCAGCCTTGCGCTGCTCATCCAGCATATGGCCGATCTGGGCGCCGAGTTCATGCGCGGCCCAGCCGAGATGGGTTTCGAGCACCTGCCCCACGTTCATGCGCGACGGCACGCCGAGCGGGTTCAGCACGATATCCATCGGGGTACCGTCCGCGCCATAGGGCATGTCCTCGACCGCGACGATGCGCGAGATGACGCCCTTGTTGCCGTGGCGTCCGGCCATCTTGTCGCCGGGTTGCAGGCGGCGCTTCACCGCCACGTATACCTTGACCATCTTGAGCACGCCGGGGGCGAGATCGTCGCCCGAGGTCAGCTTGACCTTCTTCTCGGTGAATTTCTGGTCGAACAGATCCTTCTGCTTGGCGAGGTAACCGCGGATTTGTTCCAGTGCCTGCGAGGCCTCCTCGTTCTTGAGGCGGATGTCGAACCACTTGTTGTGCGGCAGTTCCTCGAGATAACCCTTGGTGATCTTGTCGCCGTTCTTCATGCCCGCCGGTCCGCCGTCGGCGACCTTGCCGATCAGCTGTCGTTCGAGACGCGCGAAGGCGTCACTTTCCAGGATGCGGTACTGGTCGTCGAGGTCCTTGCGGATGCTCGCCAGTTCGGATTCCTCGATGCTCTTGGCGCGCGCGTCCTTCTCCACGCCCTCGCGGGTGAACACCTGCACGTCGATGACCGTGCCGGAGATGCCGGACGGCACGCGCAGGCTCGTATCCTTCACGTCCGAGGCCTTTTCGCCGAAAATCGCGCGCAGCAGCTTCTCTTCCGGGGTCAGCTGGGTCTCGCCCTTCGGGGTGACCTTGCCGACGAGGATATCGCCGGCGTCCACCTCGGCGCCGATGTAGACGATGCCCGACTCGTCGAGCTTGGCCAGTGCCGCCTCGCCGACGTTCGGAATATCGCGCGTGATTTCCTCTGGTCCCAGCTTGGTGTCGCGCGCCACGGTTTGCAGCTCTTCGATGTGGATAGTGGTGAAGCAGTCGTTTTCCACCACGCGCTCGGAAATCAGGATCGAGTCCTCGAAGTTGTAGCCGTTCCACGGCATGAACGCGACCAGGATGTTGCGCCCGAGGGCGAGTTCGCCCATGTCGGTGGACTGGCCGTCGGCCAGCACGTCGCCATTGGCGATGACATCGCCCACCTTCACCAGCGGTTTCTGGTTGATGTTGGTGTTCTGGTTCGAGCGCGTGTATTTGGTCAGGTTATAAATGTCGACACCGACCTCGCCCGGTTTGGTTTCGTCATCGTTGACACGCACCACGATGCGCGAGGCATCGACGGAATCCACCAGACCGCCGCGCTTGGCGACGACCGTGGCACCCGAGTCGATCGCCACGATGCGCTCGATGCCGGTGCCGACCAGAGGCTTCTCGGTCTTCAGGCAGGGTACCGCCTGGCGTTGCATGTTCGAGCCCATAAGCGCGCGGTTGGCGTCATCGTGCTCCAGGAACGGAATCAGCGAGGCTGCCACCGACACGATCTGCGACGGCGCGACGTCGATATAATCCACCTTGTCCGGCGTGGACAGCATGAACTCGTTCTTGAAGCGGCAGGAAACCAGCTCGTCGATCAGGTGGCCGCGGCTGTCGAGCGTGGCATTGGCCTGCGCGATCATGAACTTGCTCTCTTCGATCGCCGACAGGTAATGCACGTCGTCGGTGACCTTGCTGTTGTTCACCTTGCGGTACGGCGTTTCGAGGAATCCGTATTCATTGGTGCGGGCATAGACCGCGAGCGAGTTGATCAGGCCGATGTTCGGGCCTTCCGGCGTCTCGATCGGACACACGCGCCCGTAGTGGGTCGGGTGCACGTCGCGCACCTCGAAGCCGGCGCGCTCGCGCGTCAGGCCGCCGGGGCCGAGGGCCGAGACGCGGCGCTTGTGCGTGATCTCGGACAACGGGTTGGTCTGGTCCATGAACTGCGAAAGCTGACTGGAACCGAAGAACTCCTTGATCACCGCCGAAACCGGCTTGGCGTTGATCAATTCCTGCGGCATCAGGCCCTCGGATTCCGCCAGCGACAGGCGTTCCTTGACGGCGCGCTCGACGCGCACCAAGCCGACGCGGAACTGGTTCTCGGCGAGTTCGCCCACCGAGCGCACGCGGCGGTTGCCGAGGTGATCGATGTCGTCGATCTCGCCCTTGCCGTTCTTGAGCTCGATCAGGATCTTCATCGCGTCGACGATGTCTTCCTTGGTCAGGATGCCCGGACCTTCGTCGGACCCGCGGCCGACGCGGCGATTGAATTTCATGCGGCCGACGGCCGAGAGATCGTAGCGGTCGGGGCTGAAGAACAGGTTATTGAACAGCGTCTGCGCGGCGTCGCGCGTCGGCGGCTCGCCCGGGCGCATCATGCGGTAGATTTCGATCTGTGCCTCGAGCGGATCGCGCGTCAGGTCGAGACGCAGGGTATCGGAGATGAACGAACCCTGGTCGAGATCGTTGGTGTAGACCGTCTTGACCTGTTCGATGCCGGCTTCGAACAGCTTGTCGATCAGATCCTTGGATACCAGGTCGTTGGCCTGGGCCAGCAACTCGCCGGTTTGCGGATGAATCACGTCTTCGGCGAGCGAACGGCCGATGAGGAAGCTCGGTTCGATGTTCAGCTGCTTGAGCTTGAACTTTTCCAGCTCGCGGATGTGACGCCCGGAAATGCGGCGGTTGGCTTCGATGATGACTTCGCCCTTCGGCGTTTTCACATCGAATTCGAATTGCATGCCGCGCAGGCGGTTGGGGATCAGTTCGAGCTTGATCTCGTTCTTCACGAGATGGAAGGTGTCGGTCTGAAAGAAGGTTGCCAGAATTTCCTGCGTGGTCATGCCGATTGCGCGCAGCAGTATCGTCGAGGGCAGCTTGCGGCGGCGGTCGATGCGCACGTACAGGTAATCCTTGGGATCGAACTCCAAATCAAGCCATGATCCGCGGTAGGGAATGACGCGCGCCGAGAACAACAGCTTGCCGGAAGAGTGGGTTTTGCCGTAGTCGTGCTCGAAGAACACGCCCGGCGAACGGTGCAGTTGCGAAACGATGACGCGCTCGGTGCCGTTGATGATGAACGTGCCGTTGTCGGTCATGAGCGGAATCTCGCCCATGTACACTTCCTGCTCCTTGATATCGCGCACCGTCTTGGTGCCGCTGGCCTCGTCTTTTTCGAATACCACGAGACGCAGCAGGGCGCGCAGCGGCGCCGCGTAGATCAGCCCGCGCTGCTGGCATTCCTTGACGTCGAACGGCGGTATGCCGAGACGGTAGCTGACGAACTCGAGGGCAGCATTGCCGTTGTAACTCTCGATCGGAAACACCGTCTTGAAGGCGGCCTGCAAGCCCTGATCGATCCGCTGCTCAGGCGGCGTGTCCGCCTGCAGAAACTGGTGGTAGGATTCCTTCTGGATCTTGAGCAGATACGGAACCTTCAGAACGCCCGGGCGCTTGCCAAAATTCTTGCGGATGAGTTTCTTCTCGGTGAATGAGTAGGTCATGCTTTCCTCGGCTCTATATATATAGAGAAACGGCTTGAACGGACCGGTACAAACGATAACGTCTTCCTGAAAACAGCATGCCGGTGGATCGGCGGCATACACCGCCGATCCAACCCGCACGAACAACGCGTCGGTTCACCCGCCGACAGCGGATGAACCGACGGCCAGCGCCAGCTTACTTGAGTTCAACTTTGGCGCCGGCGGCCTCGAGTTCCTTCTTCATCTTCTCGGCGTCGGCCTTGGGCACGGCTTCCTTCACGGTCTGCGGCGCGCCTTCGACCAGGTCCTTGGCCTCTTTCAGGCCCAGGGTGGTCACGGCACGAACGGCCTTGATGACGGAGACCTTGTTCTCGCCCGCCGCGGTCAGGATCACGTCGAAGGCATCCTTGACTTCCGCCGGCGCGGCGGCGGCAGCAGTCGGAGCGGCCACGGCCACGGCGGCCGCGGAGACGCCGAACTTGGTCTCCATCTCCTTGATGAGCTCGGAGAGCTCCAGCACCGACATGCTGGAAATGGTATTAAGTATCTCTTCTTTGGAAACAGCCATGATTAAATCTCCTGAATAAAGTCTTGAATGATTGATCGTTTAGGCGGCTTGCGCCTTGGCGTCGCGCACCGCAGCCAGGGCCCGTACGAACTTCGTCGGGACCTCGTGCAAGGTCTGGACGAATTTCCGGACCGGCGCCTGCATCGTGCCGAGAAGCTGAGCCAGCAACTGCTCGCGTCCGGGCAGAACCGCCAACGCCTGGATCTGCGCCAGGGACATGAGCTTGCCGCTCATGGCGCCGGCCTTGATCTTGAGCTTTTCGTTGTCTTTCGCGAACTCGCTCAATATCTTGGCCACCGCCACGGGATCGGCCGACACCGCAAACGCCAAGGGACCGACCATCTGGTCCTTGAGGCATTCGAAGCTCGTGCCCTCCACGGCACGCCGAGCCAGCGTGTTTTTCACGACGCGCAGATAAACCTTGCCGTCATACGCCTTGCGGCGCAACGTGGTCATCTGGGCAACGCTCAGCCCACGATACTCGGCCAACATGGCCACCTGGGCACCCGTCAACTTCTCGGATACTTCGGCGACAACCGCCTTTTTCTCATCTAATGTCAGACTCATATGAGTCACCTCCGGTTGCTACGTCTATAAACAACGGCGACCTTTTCAGGAGGTAAATCCTGTGTCGGGCACACCGTCTGCGCAGGCTGTTTCAGCCGATTAAGCACCGCGCAACCGACATCGTTGCCACGGCGCACCTGCGGTCTTTGACAACGCCTCGCACCCAACAACGGCACGAAGCGACCCAAAGTCAAATAAAAATAATGTTCTTCCTACTCCCCCTCTCCCGCCCTGCGGGAGAGGGATGGGGAGAGGGCTCCTTACGCGAACCCTGACGTGTCCAGGCGAATACCCGGGCCCATCGTCGTCGAAATCGTCACCTTCTTCAGGAACGCGCCTTTGGACGCGGCCGGCTTGACCTTGTTCAACGCCGCGACCAGCGACAGGAAATTTTCCTTGAGCGCCTCGGCCTCGAATGACGCCTTGCCGATCGCGCAATGCACGATGCCGGCCTTGTCGGTACGGAACTGCGCCTGGCCGGCCTTGGCGTTTTCGACGGCCTTGGCCACGTTCGGCGTCACGGTGCCGACCTTCGGATTCGGCATCAGGCCGCGCGGGCCGAGAATCTGGCCGAGCTGGCCCACGATCTTCATGGCCTCGGGAGTCGCGATGGCAAGATCGAACTCGATCTTGCCCGCCTTGATCTGATCGGCCAAGTCCTGGAAGCCGACGATGTCGGCGCCGGCCTTTTTCGCGGCCTCGGCGGCGTTGCCTTCGGCGAACACCGCGATGCGCACCTTCTTGCCGGTGCCGCGCGGCATCACCGCCGTGCCGCGGACGTTCTGATCCGATTTCTTGGCGTCGATGCCGAGATTGATGGCGACATCCACCGATTCGTCGAACTTGGCGCTGGCGGTGCCCTTGAGAATCTTCAGGGCGTCGTCGAGCGGGTAATTCTTCATACGATCGACTTTGGCGAGTTGGGCTTTCAGGCGTTTACCGGCCATATCACACCCCCTCGCATTCCACGCCCATCTGGCGTGCGCTGCCCGCGATGATTTTCACCGCGGTGTTGATGTCGTAACAGTTGAGATCGGGCATCTTGATCTTGGCGATCTCCTCCAACTGCTTGCGCGTGAGCTTACCGACCTTCTCTTTAAGAGGATTGCCGCTGCCGGACTCGAGACCGAGCGCCTTCTTGATCAGCACCGACGCCGGCGGCGTCTTGGTGATAAAGGTAAAACTCTTGTCGCTGAACGCCGTGATGATGACGGGAGTCGGTATGCCCTTTTCCATCTTCTGGGTCTGCGCGTTGAACTGCTTGCAGAACTCCATGATGTTCAGGCCGTGCTGACCGAGCGCCGGTCCCACCGGCGGGGACGGATTGGCCGACCCGGCCGGCACCTGCAACTTGATATACGCCGTTACTTTCTTTGCCACTTTAGACTCCTTACGGGTGCAAACGGCTGTTGTCAGCCTCCCCGCGGTTACTTCGAGTTAAAAGTGAAAAGTTAAAAGTGCAAAGTGAAAAAACTATTCACTTTTCATTCTTCACTTTTCACTGCCTTCCTACGCCTTCTCGACCTGACTGAACTCCAGCTCCACGGGTGTCTGCCGTCCGAAGATCGACACCGCCACCTTGAGCTTATTCTTCTCGTAGTTGACGTCCTCGACCGTGCCATGAAAATCCGCGAACGGGCCGTCGATCACGCGCACCTGCTCGCCGGCCATGAACGAGAATTTCGGACGCGGCTTCTCCACGCCTTCCTGCACCTGCCGCAGAATTGCATCCGCTTCCTTGTCGGTAATCGGCGTCGGCTTGGTGCCGGAACCGCCGATAAAACCGCTCACCTTCGGCACGTCTTTCACGAGGTGCCAGGTTTCGTCGTCCATCTCCATCTTCACCAGCACATAGCCGGGAAAAAACTTGCGTTCGCTGGTGCGCTTCTGGCCGCTCTTCATCTCCACGACCTCTTCGGTCGGCACCAGAATCTCGGCGAACTTGTCCTCCATCCCGGTGTTGCGGATGTGTTCTTTGAGCGAGCGCACCACCTGCTTCTCGAAGCCGGAATAGGTGTGCACGACATACCAGCGCATCGTCATGAATTCAGCTCCTATCCCGTGACCGCTCTGACAACCTGGTGCAATCCCCAGTCGATGACCCACATATAAACCGCCACGAGTATCACCATGACAAACACGACCAGGGTTATCTGCATGGTTTCCTTTCTTACCGGCCAGACCACCTTGCGCAGTTCCATACGCGCACCCTTGAAAAATTCCCAGGTGCCGCGGCCGGTTGCCGTCGTTGCCGCGATGGCCACCGCCAGCACCGCGCCCAGCAGAACGACCGCCACCCGGATCAAGTCCGGTTTGTCGCCAAAGTAATAGAATCCTCCGATGCCGCCGGCTACCAGCAGCACCGCGAGAATCAGTTTCAATTTGTCCGCTGTCACTACTAAAAATCCTTTATCGCCAGTCATCTGGCAGGCCAGGAGGGAATCGAACCCCCAACCTGCGGTTTTGGAGACCGCCGCTCTGCCAATTGAGCTACTGGCCTAAATCATTTGCGCGGACAACGCCCGCGCGCACCTATACCTTTATTCAATCACCTTCGCCACCACCCCCGCGCCCACGGTCCGGCCGCCTTCGCGGATGGCGAAGCGCAGGCCCTGTTCCATGGCGATGGGGTTGATGAGGGTGACCACGATCTTGATGTTGTCCCCGGGCATGACCATCTCG
>NZ_JBGQKW010000100.1:0-9368 GCF_041499725.1 Sulfuricaulis sp. | reverse complement strand
GACGACGATCGCGAGATAGCGAACCGGCAGGGGGAAATGGAATGGGTATCCCGCATCATGCAGGCGTTCGATGAAAACCGCTTCGTGCTTTATTTCCAACGCGTGATACCGCTAACCGTCTCATCCGGGACTCCTCCGTATCGCGAAGTGCTGGTACGCATGATCGATGAAAAGGGGGGGCTGGTGCCGCCCATGGCGTTTATCCCCGCCGCCGAACGCTATGGTGTCATGAGCACGGTAGACCGCTGGGTGGTGAAAACCGCCTTTGAATGGCTGGCCGGCCATCCGCAGGAAGAGGGTCTCGCGGTCAATCTATCCTGCCAGTCTCTCAGTGATGACGGGTTTCTGGACTTCGTAATAGGGCAATTCCATGCCGTGCATCTGTCTCCGCGCCGGATCTGTTTCGAGATTACGGAAACCGCGGCTATCGCCAACTGGAAACGCGCCACCCTGTTCATCGCTGCACTGCGGTCGCTCGGCTGTTGTTTCGCCCTGGATGATTTTGGCAGCGGCATGTCGTCGTTCGGTTATCTCAAAAACTTGCCGGTGGATTTCATCAAGATCGATGGCGCCTTTGTGCGCGATATGATCGAAGACGAGGTGGACTATGCCATGGTCGAGGCGGTCAATCGCATCGGCCATGTGATGGGCATCCGTACCACGGCGGAGTACGTGGAGAATGACCGGATACTCGCAAAACTGCGGGAGATGGGCGTGGATTATGCGCAGGGATTCGGTATCCACGTGCCCGAACCGCTTGTTATCCAGGAACAACGCGCCGCCAAGAAGCCGATATCCGCAGACAATGAGCTTCTTGGTCCGGTGATCTCCGCCTTTCGCCGCCCTGTTTAGGGTGTGCGTGACCTGGTGGCCAGCGAGAAGGCCGCCACCAGCGCCACCGCCGCCGTTTCAATCCGCAGTATCGCCGATCCCAGCGCGATTGGTTGCGCGCCGGCGCCGGTTGTCCGTTCGACTTCCCCTTCCGTAAAGCCGCCCTCGGGTCCGACCAGTATTGTCACGTCAGCCGAGGCATTTTGCTCGACGGCGCATGAAACCGTGACCGCTGCCGCAGAAGGATGGGCGATCCAAACGGTGTTCGTTCGACTCGCTTCCTGCACCACAATTTCTTGAGGCGTGGCCGGTGCATGCAAGATCGGCAGATAGGGCCGTCGGCTTTGCTTGCAGGCTTCCAGGCAAATGCGCCACCAGCGCTCGGCGCTGTTCGCGCCGGGCCGCACCACGCTGCGCTCGCAAGCCAGCGGTGTGAACTCGGTAATGCCGAGCTGGGTGGCCATGTCGAGCAGTGTGCCCTGACGATCACCCTTGGGCAGGGCGCAAGCGAGATGAATCGCCGGTTTCGGGGGCGGTTCAGCACGCCTCTCTTCGATGCGCAGATCGAGCGCGTGTCCACGTGCTGTTATGTGAAGGAGGGTGGCGCGAGCGAGACCTCCACGCCCGTCAAAAAGCCAGAGCGTCTCGCCGACCTGAAGCCGGCGTGAGGCTACGGCATGACGCGCCTCGTCGCCCGTGAGCGTGAGGGTAGCGCCGGGATCGGCAAGACGTTCGGAATAGAACAGCGGCTCGGCCATGCGCGGATTAGCGACGGGAAAGATAGACGTCGTAACGTACCAGTTTACCCGCGAGACTCATGCTCGGATCGGGCGCAAGCGGCGGGGCGTCGTCCGGACGTTTCACCACCACGCGGTCCAGCGCCTCGCGGCGGCTGATCTCGAGCAGCTCATGTGCGTCGGGGTCATCGCCCACCAGTTCGCGCAGCAGGCGCATCTCCTTTTTCACCGCCGCGGATTTCTTGCGCTTGGGTGGAAACATGGGATCGAGATAAATCACATCGGGCGGCGGCGTTATCGAAGACAGCAACACGCGCCCATCCCCTTCGATCAACCGCAATCGCTTGTCCAGCGTGATGCCGGAGCGCGCGGTCAGGCGCCGCAGACCGTCCCGCGCCAGCGCCATGACCACCGGCGACCGCTCGATGGCGGTAGTGCGATAGCCCATGAGTGCGAACAACAACGCATCCTGACAATAGCCCGCCGTGGCATCCACCACCGTTTGCGCCTTCTTGCCGAGCGCGCGCGCCAGCGGCTGGCGGCGCGAAAGATTAGGGCTGTAGGGACGCAGATCGAGATGTGAAAAATCCACGCAGACCGGTCCCACCTGCGGGTCGCGGTTATCGCGCAGTTCCAGGTGTGCGGATGTCATCACCAGCAGCAAATCGAAATTCGCCTCCGCCGTCGTTACAAATGGCAGCGCCAACGCGCGTGCCAGTTCCTCGGCGCTGGTCCTTACGTTGTCATCGCCTGTCATGCTGACAGCAATACTTGCTGCGGCAAGACGGGAAACGCCGGGGACAGGCAATGGGCGGCGGGATGAGTATGACGGCATGGCGCGCCAAGCATAATCCATTCCCCCGTCGGCGCGCACGCCATACGAAGTTCCGTCGCCCTCAAACAAAACGCCCCGCGAGCGGGGCGTTTTGTTTGAGACATCAATGTCGGGATTTCAAGGAAACGCCGGTATGCTCGGATCGCGCCCGCGCGGAGTGGCGTCCGGATGCCGTTCCTTGATCATGTCGGCAATTTCCCCAATTTGATGCTTGGGAATGTCCACCATCATGAGGATTTTTCCGCGCTCGATTTCCTTGGAGAATTTTTCAAGGCGGGTGTTGGGCACATCCGAAGCGATCATGCCCGAGGCCCAGACGCCGGCGATGGCGCCAATCAGGCTCAGCGCCAGAATCACGCCGTGACCCATGACAAGCCCCGAAGGTGGGAACATCATGGCGACCACGCCAGCGAGCGCACCGGTGGCTCCGCCGACCATGAGACCCACTTCCAGGCCGTGGATTTCGTCGCTTTTTTGCAGCATGGTGGCTTCAGGCAGGTCGCTCAACGCAACGCCTTCCTTGGCCAGGAAAAAGATATTACGATCTTCGATGCGGGCCAGCAGCAGTTTCTTGAACACCTGCTTGGCGCTTTTGACATCCGGCAGCAGGAAATAAAGCCGTCTTCTCATAACCACCTCCTTCCATTAACGGGGCTGGGTGTCAGATAGAGGCCTCTTTACCTACGGAGGCGTGCAGCAAAGCATAGTCTAAGACGAACTCGTCAGCCTAACAGAGACACTACTTTCTATGCAGGAATTTCTGGACCCGGTATAACAAGGCCGCGCGCCGTATTAATAAAAATAAAAAATCAGCCGGCTGCGGCGCGATCGGCACGCTTGCGGTCGGTTTCCTTGAGGAAGCGCTTGCGCAGGCGCAGGTGGTTGGGCGTTATCTCGACCAGCTCGTCGTCATCGATGAACTCGATAGCGCGCTCGAGCGTGAGCTCGATCGGGGGCACGAGGATAACGTTTTCATCCGAGCCCGAGGCGCGCATGTTGGTGAGCTGCTTGCCCTTCATGGCATTCACCACGAGATCGTTGTCGCGCGTGTGAATGCCGATGATCATGCCCTCGTACATATCCTCGCCCGGGCCGATGAACATGCGTCCGCGTTCCTGCAGATTGAATAATGCATAGGCGACGCTCATGCCGGCACCGTTCGAGATCAGCACGCCGTTGATGCGCCCGCCGACCACGCCTTTCTTCTCCGGGCCGTAGTGATCGAACACGTGATAGATCAGGCCGCTGCCGGCGGTGGCGGTGAGGAAGTCGGTCTGAAAGCCGATGAGTCCGCGCGCGGGAATCATGTACTCGAGACGCACGCGGCCCTTGCCGTCCGGTTCCATGTTGAGCAGATCGCCCTTGCGCTGGCCGAGCTGCTCCATGACCGCGCCCTGGTGCTGGGATTCGATGTCCACGGTCAGTTGCTCATACGGCTCGTGGGTCTCGCCGTTCACTTGCTTGGTGATGACCTGCGGGCGCGACACGCCGAGCTCATAACCCTCGCGCCGCATGTTCTCGAGGAGGATGCCGAGGTGCAACTCGCCACGTCCTGAGACACGGAATTTGTCGGGGCTGCCGGTGTCTTCCACGCGCAGCGCGACGTTATGGATCAGCTCGCGTTCGAGCCGCTCGCGAATCTGGCGGCTGGTAACGTATTTGCCATCCTGGCCCGCGAACGGAGAGTTGTTAACCTCGAAGGTCATGGTCACGGTCGGCTCGTCCACCGACAGCGGCGGCAGGGCCTCGACCTTATTAGGATCGCACAGCGTGTCGGAGATGCGTGGGCCTTCGATGCCGGTGATGGCGATGATGTCGCCGGCTTCGGCCTCTGGTACTTCGGTGCGCTCCAGTCCCATGAAGCCGAGAACCTGCAGGACCTTGCCGTTGCGGGTTTTGCCGTCGTGGTCGATGATCACAACCGGTTGATTGGTTTTCACCTTGCCGCGGGTGATGCGGCCGATGGCGATGGCACCGACATAGCTCGAATAGGCGATGCTCGATACCTGCATTTGGAACGGGCCTGCGGGGTCGACCTTCGGTGGCGCGACATGCTTGATGATGGTCTCGAACAGCGGTGTCATGTCGCCTGCGCGCACGTCCGGCGTGAGCCCGGCGTAGCCGTTCAGCGCCGAGGTGTACACCACCGGGAAGTCGAGCTGCTCTTCGGTCGCGCCGAGCTTGTCGAACAAATCAAAAGTCTGGTCCAGCACCCAGTTGGGGCGCGCACCGGGGCGGTCGACCTTGTTGATGACGACGATGGGTTTCAGGCCCTGGGCAAAGGCCTTGCGCGTGACGAAGCGCGTCTGCGGCATCGGCCCGTCCACGGCGTCCACCAGCAGCAATACGGAATCCACCATCGAGAGCACGCGCTCGACCTCGCCGCCGAAGTCGGCGTGGCCCGGCGTATCCACGATGTTGATGCGATAGTCATTCCAGCGGATCGCGGTGTTCTTGGCCAGGATGGTGATGCCGCGTTCCTTTTCCAGGTCGTTCGAATCCATGATGCGCGTGCCCATGCCCATGGTCTGGTGCGCGGCAAAGGTGCCGGACTGGGTGAGCAGCTTGTCCACCAGCGTGGTTTTGCCGTGGTCGACGTGGGCGATAATGGCGATGTTGCGTAGTTTCTGAATCATGGGATTAACCGAGAGTAAGGCCAAAAAGGCCGCGCATTATACACAGTTGCCGGACAACGGCCTAATGTCGGGTGGGGGTAGCCGGGGCGCTGTGGAGCGCGGCAAACAGCTGTTCCGCATCAATACGGTCGAATTCGTAGCGGCTGCCGCAGAATTCGCAATCCACGTTGACTGACCCCTGCTCATCGAGAATCGAGTGTATTTCATCGTGTCCAAGCATGCGCAGCACCGCCTCGACCCGTGCGCGTGAACAGGAACAGCGGAAGCTGACCGGCATGCGCGAGAACAGGCGTATATCCTCTTCATGATACAGGCGATGGACGATCTCGCTCACCGGTAACGCGAGCAGCTCTTCGCGCGTGATGGTCGAACCAAGGTGCACGGCGCGCGCCCAAGCGTCATCGTCGACCAGATCGGCTTGCGGCAGGCGTTGCAGCAACATGCCCGCCGCCTGTTGCGGATCGGAGGCGAGCCACAAGCGCGTGGCGAGTTGTTCGGAGCGGGCGAAATAGTTTTCAAACGCCTCGGCCACGGTCAATCCCTCCAGGGCGACAATCGCCTGGTAACGTTCCTTGCCTTTCAGCGGATCAATAGTAACCGCGAGGCGACCGTCGCCCACCAGCGCGGCAAGCGGCGCATCCGGGATTTCCCCTTGCCACTGCGCGATGGCGCGCATGGTCCGGTCGCTGGTGCATTCGACCACCAGCAGGCTGACCGGCCCCTTGCCCTGTATCTGCATGATGAGCCGGCCGTCAAATTTGAGCGTGGAGGTGAGCAGCGCCGCGGCCGCCATCAGTTCGCCCAGCACCTCGCGCACGCG
This sequence comes from Sulfuricaulis sp., assembly GCF_041499725.1. Lineage (GTDB taxonomy): Bacteria > Pseudomonadota > Gammaproteobacteria > Acidiferrobacterales > Sulfurifustaceae > Sulfuricaulis. Next base: position 3,509 of record NZ_JBGQKW010000100.1, on the reverse strand, counting down.
CGGCGGGTATTGGCGCCGTTCGAGCACCGCCTGCCAGGTTGCGTCGAGGTGCACGATCTCGCCGCGGATCGGCGCGTTCTCGAAGATGAAGCGTTGTAAATTGTCGTGAATAGGCATTTTGCGGCTATGGCTTGAGTACAGCAACTATAGAAACACCGGCGAGTATCAATGGTTCAGGCATTTAGAATAGCTCGCCTGTCTTAATATTATAAGTGTAACAGAAGCTTTGAGACGATTTGGTTATACTGCCTGAATCATGTTTGTGTTGATCATTCGCCACGCCAAGGCAGAAGCGCGCGCTGTGCTTGGCTCGATCGGCAAAAAAGACGCGGCGCGGTCCCTTACCGACGCTGGCCGCAAGGACATGCGCAAGGCGGTCAAAGGGTTACGGACACTGGTGCCGGAGGTCGATGTGCTCGCCGCGAGTCCCTTGGTACGCGCCCAGGAGACCGCGGCGATTATCTCCGAGCGCTACGACGCCATGCCGGTGACGGAACTCGCACCGCTGGCTCCCGGAGGGTCGAAACAGGCCGTGCTCGATTGGCTGGGCGATCAACCTGAATCGGCAACGGTCGCCCTGGTCGGGCATGAGCCGGACCTTGGAGTCCTCGCCAGCTGGCTGCTCAGTGGACGCAAGGAATCATTTATATCGTTGAAGAAGGGCGCGGGCTGTCTGATCGAGTTGACAGACCGGCCCGAGGCCGGCACCGGCAAGCTCGTCTGGTTGCTGCCGCCGGCGGCATTGCGCAAGCATGATTAAGCGGCTGTCGCGACAGGGTTTGTTGCTGCAACCGGTTGAGCAGGCTGTCTGCCGGATCGCATTGACCCATCTCGATGCGGCACGCGCCGCGCACGAGCGTCTGAAAGACGCAAGCGATACCGAGGCTTTGCATGATTTTCGGGTCGCGTTACGACGGTTACGCAGTGTGTTGCGCGCTTATCGCCCGTGGCTGAAAAATATCCCCCGCAAGCTGCGTCGCCGCTTGCGTACGTTGGCGCGCTCGACCAATATCGCGCGCGACACCGAAGTCATGATCGGCTGGCTCAAGCACGAGCGGCGAAGTGTCCGTGTACGCGACCGCGCCGGATTTAACTGGTTACTGGCGCGCCTGGACCAGCGCCGCGAGGAAGCGTACGCCGGGCTGGCGGATGAAGACCTGCGTGAGTTTGGCGATATCGACGGGCGATTGCGTGCGGCATTGACACTCATGGAGAGTTCCCGTCCCGAGACAGCGCCACAACCTCGGTTTGCGGGCGTCACCACGGAGTTGATCCGGCAATATTCCGCCGACCTGATCGAGTGCCTCGCCGGCATCCAATCGGTTGAGGATTTCGAAGCAATTCATGCGGCGCGTATCCTAGGCAAGCGGCTGCGTTACCTGCTCGAGCCGCTCGCGTCCGAGACACGTCCCGCGGTCGCCATGATCGGGCCGATGAAACAGTTTCAGGACCGCTTCGGTGCGTTGTGCGATGCCTTTGTGCAGGCACGCGAGCTCGTCCAAGCCGTGGAGGTCGCTGGCGCCGATCAGGCGCGCCGTCGGCTGGCGCGGGTGTTGCGTCTCAAACACGCCGGGAGCGTGCCCCGACATGCGCTGCCCGGTTTGCTGGTCCTGGCGGCGCGTCTGCAAACCGAGACACGGCGGCACTACGCCGTGGTGGTACGGCACTATTTTGACGACCGCATCAGCAGCCTGCGCGACCAGATCGAGTCCGTTGCGGAATCCCTTGACGGTCGCATTGCCTGATCCGGTGGCGAGTGGGACATGACCGCGGCGGCGGTCTATCTTGCAGTTTTGCTCGCCACACTCACCTGGGCGCTCGTGCTGCTCGACCGCTGGGCGGCAATCCGAAACTTGTCATCACACCACCAAAGCGGATAATCCGGATAATGCGTTTTTCCCGTTCCGCCCGCTCCACGCGCGCCGCCGACATGGTTGCGGCCGTGGATCTCGGTTCCAACAGTTTCCATCTGCTCGTGGCGTGTCTCGATCACGGCCAGCTGCACGTCCTCGACCGGTTGCAGGAAATGGTGCGTCTCGCCGCCGGGCTTGATGCACAAGGGCAGTTGGACAAGGCCACGATGAACCGCGCGCTCGAGTGCCTGGCGCGCTTTGGCGAGCGCCTGCGCGGGATTCCGACGGCCAACGTGCGCGCGGTCGCGACCGCGACCCTGCGGCGCGCGCAGAACAGTTCGACTTTTCTCCGGCGCGCCAGCCGCACGCTCGGCCGCCGGATCGAGGTGATTTCCGGTCCAGAGGAGGCGCGATTGATCTATCAAGGGGTGGCGCACGACCTTCCGCGCCACGACGAGCAACGGTTGCTCATCGACGTCGGCGGCGGTTCCACGGAGGTCATCCTGGGACAAGGACCCAAGGCGCAACTCATGGAGAGCCTGCATATCGGTTGCGTGAGTCTGTCGCTCGCGAACTTTCCCGACGGGCGCATCACGCCCAAGCGCTGGCGGCGCGCGGAAACCGCGGCGCGGCTCGAGTTCAAGCCGATCGAGGCGCAATTCCGTACGCGCGGCTGGGAGGCGGCCTACGGCAGTTCCGGCACGATCCGCACTGTCGCGGCCGCGCTCAAGGGTCTTGGTCTCGAGGACGAAGGGATCAGCGCACGCGGCCTGGACGGTCTGCGCGAACGGCTGCTCGACGCCGGGCACGTGAAACGGCTCGACCTGCCGGGCCTGTCACTGGAACGTGTACCGGTTTTTCCGGGCGGCTTGGCGATCCTGACCGCGGCGTTCCGCGCGCTCGGACTCAAGCATCTCACCGTGACCGACGGCGCGCTGCGCGAGGGATTGCTCTACGATCTTCTCGGGCGCATCCGTCGCAAAGACAAGGACGTGCGCGACCAGACCGTGGCGGCGTTGTCCGCACGCTATCGCGTGGACACGGTGCAAGCCGAACGCGTAACGCGCAGCGCCCAGCAGCTCTTCGCGCAGATTGCCAAGGAGTGGGAACTGGGCGAGACGCAGGCACAAGCGCTCGCCTGGGCGGCACGGTTACACGAAATCGGGCTGGCGATCGCGCACACCAAATACCACCGCCACGGCGCTTATCTTGTCGAGCATTCCGATCTCCCGGGTTTCTCGTTACCCGAGCAGCGCTTGCTCGCCGCGCTTGTGCGCGCGCATCGTCGCCGTTATCCGCTCGAGGTATTCGAGGGTTTCGCGAAAGGCGAGACGCGCATGGTTCGCCGATTGGCGGTGCTGCTGCGCCTGGCGGTGCTGCTGCACCGCGGACGCACCGGGAGAGCGCCGCCGCGCGTGGTATTGAAGGCGCGCGCGCGCCGCCTACGGTTGCGTTTCCCGCGCGGCTGGCTGCGGCGCAACCCGCTTACGGCGACGGATCTGGCGCAGGAGGCGGAATACCTTAAAGCCGCCGGAGTCAGACTGGAGTTTGAATAGACAGGATTTGTGGGAATTTTCGGGATTTTAAAGCGCAGCTTTCTGCTCAATCCTGTGAATTTTACTTTTCAAGAAGTTTCCGCCAACTCCTCGAGCAGGG
>NZ_JBGQKW010000099.1:0-9401 GCF_041499725.1 Sulfuricaulis sp. | reverse complement strand
TCGCCGAACAGCTCACCGGCTGGTCCCAGCCGGAGGCGCGTGACCAGCCGTTGCCCGACGTATTCCGTATCGTCGATGAAGTGACGCGGAAACCCGCCATCAACCCCGTCGCCCTGTGCCTGGAAGAGGGGAGCGTGGTGTCCCTGGCCAACGCCGTCGTGCTGATCAGCCGGCAAGGCAATGAATATGCGATTGAAGACTCTTCCGCCCCCATCCGCCACACCGATGGCCGCGTCGTCGGCGCCGTCCTGGTTTTCAAGGACGCCACCGAGAAAAAGCGGCTGGTCAGACAGATTTCACATCAAGCCAGGCACGATTCCCTGACCGGTCTCGTCAACCGCTCGGAATTCAACCGTCAGCTCGAACGGCTCCTGCGTGATGTCCGCTCCGGAGACGGCGAGCACGCCTTGTGCTACCTGGATCTGGACCAGTTCAAGGTCGTCAACGACACCTGCGGGCACATCGCCGGCGACGCGCTGTTGCAACAGATCAGCATGCTGCTCAAGGACCACGCCCGCGCCGGAGATATCGTGGCCCGGCTCGGCGGTGATGAATTCGGCCTGCTGCTGGAAAACTGCCCTCTTGCCAAAGCCGATGAAATCTCCCGTTCGCTGTGCCGCATGATCGGTGAGCTTCGTTTTTCCTGGGAGGACAAGGTGTTCGAAGTCGGCGTCAGCATCGGGCTCGTCCCCGTCACCCCCGCCTCCGAGGGCCCGTCGCAGCTTCTGAGCCAGGCCGACGTCGCCTGCTACATGGCAAAAGACCTGGGACGCAACCGGATCCATGTCTACACCGTGGAGGATAAAGATCTCTCACGGCGCGAGCGCGAGTTGCATTGGGCGTCGCTTATCTCCGGCGCCCTGGAACAGAATCGTTTCCGGCTTTATGTCCAACCGATCCTTGACTTGAATAGCTCCAGTGCGACAACCTGGAATCATTATGAAGTGCTGCTGCGCATGCTGGATGACAATGACAGCGAAATATTGCCTGAAGTCTTCATTCCCGCCGCCGAGCGCTACAACCTCATGCCGTCACTCGACCGCTGGGTCATACAAAACACGCTGGCGCATCTGGGAAAGCAGCGCCAACTACTGGATACCGGCGACATATCCCTCTCGATCAACCTTTCCGGCAACTCGCTCAATGAGGAGGGGATGCAAGCCTACATCGAGGGTAAGCTCGCCAGGCTTAATGTGCCGCCCCATGTCATTTGCTTCGAGATCACCGAGACCGCGGTCATCCACAATATTGTGCGAGCGAGCGAATTTATTCGTTCCCTGAAAAGACTCGGCTGCCGGTTCGCGCTCGACGACTTCGGCAGCGGTCTGTCGTCGTTCGCGTATCTCAAAACCCTACCGGTGGATTACCTGAAAATCGACGGCGAGTTCGTGCGCGATATGGTGAACGATCGGATCGACGACGCCATGGTCGCGTCGATCAACAACATCGGGCACGTGATGGGGATCAAGACGATCGCCGAGTTCGTGGAAAACAGCGCGATACTCGATCGTCTGCGGGAACTGGGCGTGGACTATGCGCAGGGATATGGCATTGCGGTTCCGGCGCCCATCGAGCACATGATCCCGGCCAGCCACCGGGATTCACCGGCCCGGTAACAGTTCTCTCAGGCTTCGCTCCGTTCGCACTGAACCCTTCGACTCGCCGTTCGGTCTGAGCTTGTCGAAGACCGAACGGCTAGCTCAGGACAGGCCTGTCGAAGTGCGAACGGGTTAATGCCCAACGTTGGGCACTGTTGTCCCTCAGCCTTCAAGCCCCAATCGCTGATGCCACTCCGCGATGGATTCTTCCGGATACTCGTCAAACTTCTTGTCGCGCGGACTGGAGAAGACCGGCACCCAGTTCGCTTTCGATCCCAGCATCAGGTGCGTGCGTTCGGGCGGAACCGGAAGCTCGGTGTCGATCGCCGAGGCGAACGGATGCACCAGCTCCGGCCACTCCGGGTCCCATAGCCAAAGCGCACTGCCGCATTTCTTGCAGAAATTCCTGCGCCCCGTGCTTTTGGTAATTTTCCCGCTCGCTTCGTCCCGCAGCCGCGCGCGGTACACAGTAATATTTTTCTTGCCCGTGACCTTCAGCGTTTTGTACCGGCCGCTGAGATTAATGGCATACCCGCCTCCGCCCGCGGTCTTGCGGCAGATCGAGCAATAACAAAGATTGAACGGATACGGATGCGGTGACTGGACGGTGAATCTAACGCTCCCGCAGTGACACGATCCTTTGAGCTCCATGGGTAATCTCCCCGGCATTGGCCCAACGTAACCAGAACATTAGCCTACACCTCCTAGGGTTGATTTCGTATGGTCCGCGAGACATGCTTGTCGGGCAGAGTGTTGAATCCTGTGGCAGAGGAGAACCAATACATGGCGCGCACTAACAAAAAATCACCCACCCGAAAGCATGGACCCAACGTCCGTGCCAAACCTGCCTCACGCCCTCGCCGATCGCGCCGGGTGCTGGTACTCGTCGCCACGCGCAAGGGCGCGTGGCTGTTTCACGGCGATGCGAAACGAAAGACGTGGCGCGTCGAAGGACCACACTTTCTCGGCCACATCGTCAATCACCTCGTGCTCGACCCGCGCGACGGACGCACGCTGCTGGCGGCGGCAAAGACCGGCCACCTTGGCCCGACAATCTTTCGCTCCACGGATCTCGGCCGCACCTGGAAGGAAGCCGCAAAGCCACCCGCTTTCGCCAAGGCGCCGGAAAGCGAGAAGGGCCGCGTGGTCAATCACACCTTCTGGCTCACGCCGTGCCACGCCAACGAACCGAAGGCGTGGTACGCCGGGACCTCGCCGCAGGGGCTGTTCCGCACTGACGACGGCGGCCACACGTGGGAACCGTTCTCCATCATCAACGACGATCCGCAGTTCCGTTCCTGGATGGGCAGCGAGCAGGACGGCACGCCGGATGGACCGAAACTGCACTCGATCATCGTCGACCCGCGCGATTCGGCGCATCTCTACTTCGCTATGTCGGGCGGCGGTGTGCACGAATCGTTCGACCGCGGGCGAAGCTGGTCTGCCCTGGTAAAAGGAATGGAAGTGGTCGAAGGCTTCGACGCCGCCACCATCGCCTTCCACGACCCGCATTGCGTCCAGCTTTGTCCGAGCAACCCGGACCGCTTGTATCAACAGAATCACTGCGGCATCTACCGGCTCGACCGGCCGTCGAAGGAGTGGACACGCATCGGCAAGCACATGCCGAAGAATGTCGGCGACATCGGCTTTCCGATGGTGGTGCACCCGCGCGATGCGGACACCGCGTGGGTGTTTCCGATGGATGGCACGACCGTGTGGCCGCGCACGAGCCCGGAAGGCAAACCCGCCGCGTACGTGACCCGCAACGGCGGCGAGACGTGGCAGCGTCTCGATGCCGGACTGCCCAAGAATCAGGCATGGTGGACGGTGAAACGCCAGGCCATGACCGCGGACGCGCAAGATCCCGTGGGACTGTATCTGGGGACGACAAGCGGAGAGTTGTGGATGAGCCGCGCCGAAGGCCGTCGGTGGACGTGCCTCGCGCGGCACCTTCCCGAAATTTACGCGGTGGAGGCCGCGGAAGCAGACTGAGATAATGAAGGTGCTGATCCCCACGCCGCTACTCTCCTACACCAAAGAGCGCGAGGTCGAAGCCACCGGCGCCACGCTCATCGAACTGCTCGCCGACCTTGACCGTCAATACCCCGGGCTGCGTTTCCGCGTGATCGACGAGCAGAACATGATGCGCCCGCACATGCGATTCTTCGTCAACGGCGACCAGGTATTCAATATAACGCAGTCACTACGCCCGACTGATTCGGTGATCCTCGTGCAGGCATTGAGCGGCGGGTAATGGCATACCCGCCCCGCCCGCGGTCTTGCGGCAGATCGGGCAATAATAATGATTGAAGAGGTACGGATGCGGCGTCTGGACGGTGAATTTCACGTTCCCGCCGTAACAGTATCCCTTGAGTTCCATCGCTTACCTGTTGGCACTCTCACCCCTAGCTTTAGGGTGGGATTTCGGTTGAGGTGAAGCTATACTGTTGCACATCAACAGTTCTTGGAACACCGATATGGGCGACGCACGCTATACCAAACGCGGATTTCTAATTCCAACCAAATGGTTGAAGGGATTCGGCGCTAAGGTACGCGTCCAGCGCGGCGCCAACGTGCTCATTATCGAATCTGAAGAACGCGAGACAGCCCGCAAGCAACTCGGACGCATGGTGCGCGCGCTCCGCGGATCGGCCGCCAAGCTCGGCGCCCCGACACTTTCGGAAATCGAGAAACTCGTCACTGAAGTAAGAAAGACCCGTGCGGGTCGTAATTGACCAATGTATTAGTATTACTAGAATTTAAATTATGAGCGAGTTGATCTTCGAAGTTACACAGGAAGCCGACGGCGGTTTCTGCACGGAATGTCTCACGGAGCCGATCTTTACCCAGGCCGATACGTGGGAGCAGTTGCGCGATAACGTGCGCGAGGTCGTGCACGCTTATTATTTCGATCAACCGAAGAACCTTCCTTCTTCCATTCGACTGCATATGGTGCGCGACGAAATCCTCGCCTGCGCATGAAGCTGCCGAGGGATTTGAGCGGGCGGCAAGTAGTTCAGGGACTATGCCGCGATTGGGGATATCGCATAGTCAACCAGCAAGGTAGCCACATTATTCTTCAGACCGAAGAACCCAAGCATCAGCGCCTCGCCATACCGGACCACACCGTTCTTCGCATCGGCACATTAAGCAGCATCCTCCGTGCTGTCTCGCAGCACAAAGGCGTAGATCGGGATGCGCTGCTGAAAAGCTTTCGATAATTCCTGCCCCTATGCCAGGAGTCTTTAGTTATGAAACAGCCCAAGAATCCGTTGCACCCCGGCGAGATCCTCCTGGAGGAGTTTCTCAATCCCGCGGGCATTACCCATCTGGCATTTGCCAAGAAACTGGGTTGGACCCGCGCTCGTCTGAACGAACTCATCAAGGGTAAGCGCGGCATCACGGCCGAAGCGGCGTTGGACCTTGCCAAGGCGCTGGGAACCTCTGCGAAGCTTTGGATGAATTTGCAGGCGACGTATGACCTCGATCAGGCGATGAAGCGCCGCAAGGCGGCGTAAGTTCAACGGCAAAAAACGCGGCGGTAAGAGCGCATGAAGAAACTCATCGTCATCATCACTGTGCTGTATACGGTCGCGGCGTTCGCCGCGCTGGGCTTCATTTCGAATTGGTTTCGCGATCAACTGACTCTCGGGGAATCGGTCATCGTGACCACTCTGGTCCTCAGCCTGCCCACCGTTCTGATCCTTGCCATCGTCGCCTATTGGAATGAGCATAATCAGTGGTTCACACTCCTTCTCGTCGTGGTCATCCTCGGTTCAAGTGGATATGTGATCAAGTCGCATCATGATGCCTACGGCGAGTGGCTGCCGTCGCCCGCCGCTAAAGACATCGAGACCAGTGGCAACGCAACGCTCAATATTAACGGTATTAATAGTCATACCCTGTCCTACCGGCTGGAGCTGCATAACCCGGGCACTGTCGCCCATCGCGAATTTCTGATCGTCACGCGCGACGGCCAGGAGCGCCGCATCCGCCTTCCCATATTCGACGACGCGCGCAGCGGTTACGTCAGCGCCAAGACGCCGGGCGACTGGATCGTGCTGCAACTCACCACGGACGCCAACGTGGTCCAAGCGGAAACCGGCCGGTTCCTGTTGGTCCATAAATCCTTCCGGGTCAATCTGCAAACGGGGGAAGTGACGATTCTGGCTGTGAAATCACAAAATTAGGGCCAGAACCAACAATCGCTCAATCGAGTCTGAACTATTGATAATTGAGGGGGGAATTAATGTCTGAACACGGCATCCATGTACACGGCCCGCACGATCACGAAGTTGAGCACCAAGCCCAGCACGGCCCGGGGTTGGCGCAATCAATCGCGATTTTCACGGCACTCCTGGCCACGCTCGGAGCCGTCGTCGGCTATCACGTGGCCACCACACTGAGTCAGGCCATGCTGTACAAGAACGAAGCAGTACTCAAGAAAGCGGAGGCGTCCGACCAATGGAATTACTATCAGGCCAAGAGCACCAAGGGCCATCTCATGCAAGTGGCGGCGGACTTGAGCCCGCCGGCCAAAGCTCAGAGTTACCGCAAGCAAGTCGAGCGCTACGAGCAAGAGAAGCAGGAGATCAAGGATAAAGCGGAGGCGCTGGAAGAAAAGTCGCGCCACGCTGACGAAGAGAGTGAACACCTATTACATCCGTTGCACCGTGCGGAGCAGGCAATAACGCTGATTCAGATCGCGATCTCGCTCGCCTCCATAACAGTGTTGACGCGCAAGAGGTGGTTGTTCGGGGTGGCCGGTGTCGCCGCGGCGGGCGGCGTGATCTTCGCCGGTATGTCGTTCTTCTTGGCCTGAACCGATGAAATCATGGCTCTACGATTGGGGAGCGCCCAACGTGTGGCTATCATGCCGTGTTTTGTTGCGGCGTGTAAAATCATGAAGGCAATTCGGCTGTGTCCGCTCACGCGGACCTTTTGGTTTGCTTCGATCTATTTATTATTAATTGCCGTATCCTCCCCGGCATCAGCGGCGCCGGCGGGTGATGTAGTCAAGGGCGGCAATGACTCGATCAACAAGATTCCTCGTCCGGACCATGTCGTCATCGTTGTCGAGGAGAACAAATCCTACACACAGATCATTGGCAACGCAGCCGCCCCGTACATAAACGCCCTGGCCAACGACGGCGCCCTGTTTACTCAGTCATTTGGCGTTACGCACCCCAGCCAGCCCAACTACCTGGCCCTGTTTTCAGGGACAACACACGGGATTATTGATGACCGATGCCCTCTTTCGCTGTCTGGCGACAACCTGGCAACCGAGCTCATTCGCAAGAGCCTGAGTTTCGCCATATATTCCGAGTCGATGCCATCGGCTGGTTATACCGGTTGTGTATCCGGACATTACTTTCGAAAACATAATCCGCTGGCCAATTGGTCGTGGAGAAACACCGCGCCCCCAATGAACCTGCCATTCGACATGTTTCCTTCAGACTACTCACAATTGCCAACCGTATCGATAGTCGTGCCAAACCAGCTGAATGATATGCATGATGGTGCTCCGCCGCCGTCAATCATCCGGGGCGATAGATGGCTAAAAGAGAATCTGGGCTCCTATGTGAAATGGGCGGCGACTCATAACAGTCTGCTGATTCTCACGTGGGATGAAGATGACAATTCGAGTGACAACCACATTCCGACCATCTTTGTTGGCCCCATGGTCAAGCGTGGAATCTATGAAACAAGAGTGCTCCATTATCATGTCCTCCGAACCATCATTGACATGTATGAGCTGCGCCCTCTTGGGGAAACTATAAAGGTAAACTCAATAAAAGATATTTGGACACAATAAAATGTATGAGTCCATTCCGATCAGACCAAGGCGAGCAGTAAAAGAGAACTATCGTTCAATCGAGCCTGACTCTATTGGTCTAGCGAGGGCCGCTTCGACTACTTGCTCGTGGGTTCGACGGGGGTCTCGGAGCCGCTGCCCGCCGCGGAGACTCGCCTGGGCCGGCGGACGGCTCTCACCTTCCCGCTCTTTCCTCCTCCGCAGAAGAACCGATCGCCGCCATCGGACTCGAGCCCCGACACGTTTACTCCGGGCGGCATCTCGAGCCTCTCCAGGACCTCTCCCGTTCGAGGATCGACTCGTCTCAAATCGCTCTCGTTACCTTCCCAGGTGCCGTGCCAAAGCTCGCCGTCGACCCAGGTGACCCCGGTGACGAAGCGGTTGGACTCGATGGTGCGAAGAATCGCCCCTGTTTGAGGATCGATTTGATGGATCTTCCGGTCCCGATACTGCCCCACCCAGAGCGTCCCTTCGGCCCACGCGAGCCCCGAGTCACCGCCGCCGCCGGGCGCCGGGATCGTGGCGAGCACACGGCCGGTCTGCGGATCGATCTTCTGGATGCGGCCCTCGGCAATCTGAAACAGGTGCTGGCCGTCGAAGGCCGTTCCTGCATGCGCGGCCACATCTATGGAGCGCAGCGTCTTGCCGCTCTCCGTATCGAGGGCGAGCAGCTTGTCTCCGGCGGCGAACCAGACCTGCTGGCCGTCGTACGTAACCCCATGCACGTGGTCGACACCTGGAAAGGGTCCATACTCACGGATGATTTTGGCTGTTGATCGTTTCATGACGGCATCTTAGTCATTCGGTAGCGGCGCGAGGAGTAACAAGGTTGTCGTGAATCCCGGCACGGGCGGGGTCATCCAACGACGCGCTCGCCCGCGACCGAACGACTGCACCTTGCCTGCGGCCGCCAGCGAGTCGACTGCCCGCTGCACGGTGCGCTGGCTCGTTCCAAGCGCAAGTGCCAGTGCCGAGCTCGACCACGACTCCCCGTCGGCGAGGAAGGCCAGCACCGCCGCATGCTTTTCTTCGACGGGTCGCGCCAGTACCACAACCTTGCGTGCTTGGCGCGGCATCAGCACAAATCCTCGTTTCGTCGCGCTCACGCCGGCCAGCGTCCGAAGCACCGTGCGAAGCCGCCCGACTTCGACTCGCAATCGCGCGCGATGCGATTCATCGGCGAACTTCGTCCGGAATGCTTGCGCGATGAGCGTGTCCCTCGGCACGTCTTCGGGCCACGCCTCGCCCAGCGCGCGTGCGAGCGCGAACAGCACCGGACGCGTTGCGAGCGGCACCACCGTGCCTGCGGTACGCACGACATGACGGCACGCGTCCACCACGAGAGCCTTCGACGCCAGTAGCGTTTCAACCTCCTCGAGCCGGAGAAGTCGCTCCGCGCCACGCGCAATCAGGCGTGCCGCGGGCGTGTTCAGGACGAGGGATGCGCTTTCGACTTCCGCCGTCAGCGCCGGGATACCGGCGTGGCGCGCGGCGCGCTCGGCCCGAGCGAGTGCCGCACGCGCCGTCTTCGTCCGGAGGCGTCGCATCGCGATCCCCGCAACGACCAGCTCGTGGGCGGCCCTCAACGCGGGCGGGAAGGGCGCGGGGTCGAGCTCGGCGAGCGTACGTTCGGCTTCGTCGAGGCGCCCGATCAAGAGGAGGCGGCGGACTTCGAGATACCGCGCATGCGCGGCGTTCACCCGGTCGCCGTGCGCTTCGAGCGTCGCCCGCGCTGCGTCGAGCCGCTTAGCAGGCCAGCCCAAGTCGCGCGAGACAAGCGCAATCTCGGCCTCGGCGACGACACACCTGGCGCGGGCCACGGCCTCTTTCGGACCGAAGGCACGCGCCGCACGTCGCACGAGCGCCTTCGCTCGAACGAGATCGCCGAGCTGCGCCATCGCGATGCCTCGAAGCGCGAGCGCCGGCGCGTCCTCGCGCAAGGCGACCCGCTTCAATGCGCCGAGGGGATCACCCGCGGCGAGTGCACG
>NZ_JBGQKW010000098.1:0-9743 GCF_041499725.1 Sulfuricaulis sp. | reverse complement strand
GTGGCGATTCATCTCAACGAGGTGCGTGTCGTACGTAACGGCGCCCTCGATGCCGATTACGCCGAGGCCAAGGGGCTCGCCGTCATGCGGCTTCCGGAAATCCGTATCGGAGTGGACCTGGGCGTTGGATATGCCTCGGCACGCGTCTGGACTTCGGATCTCTCGCACGATTATGTCCGAATCAACGCCGAGTACCGGAGCTAGTTCGCCGCTGCACGTCGCGGTCGGCATTCTGACGCAAGGCGGCAAGGTATTCATCACCCGGCGGTTTCCCGACAGTCATCAGGGTGGCAAGTGGGAATTCCCCGGCGGCAAGATCGAACCGGGTGAGGATACGTTGTCGGCGCTGAAACGTGAACTCCGAGAGGAACTGGGCATCGAGGTGCAAGACGCTCGCGCCTACATGCAGGTTCGGCATGCTTACCAAGATCGAGACGTCCTGCTCGATGTATGGCGGATCTCACGCTACCAGGGCACACCGCACGGGCGCGAAGGCCAGGAGGCGAAATGGTTTGCCTGCGTCGAGCTTCCGCAGCTGGAGTTTCCCGAAGCCGACCAGCCGATCCTGCGCCGACTCTGGCTGCCGCCGCTTTATCTCATCAGCGATTCACGGCGTTTTGGGAAGGACGGATTTCTTGCGCCGCTGGAGCGCGCGTTGAAGGCGGGAGCACGGCTTGTGCAGTTGCGCGAGCCGCACATGCCACTCGATGAATTCGAAGAATATGCCAGGCTGATCGCCGGTCTGTGCCATCGCCATGGCGCCCATTTGCTGCTCAATGCCGAACCGGAATCGGTGTCGCGCTGCAATGCCGATGGGGTGCATCTGAACGGCAAACGTCTGACGCAATATTCATCGCGTCCTCTCGATGATCATTTCTGGGTCGCCGCTTCCTGCCACAGCGCGGAGGAACTGCGTCAGGCGGAGCGCTTGGGGGCGGATTTCGCGGTGCTATCGCCGGTGGCGCCAACTTCGTCGCATCCCGGTGCGGCAACGCTCGGGTGGGAGGCCTTTTCCCGATTGTGCGCGACGGCGAATTTGCCGGTGTATGCGCTGGGAGGCATGCGCGTGCAGGATCTTGCGCGGGCGCATCAGGCGGGTGCGCAGGGATTGGCGATGGTCAGCCAGATCTGGGGTGCGAATTCGATCGAGCGGGCCGTTACCGCTCTCGCCTCGAGCTAGTTTTTCTTCACGGTTGCCGCCAGAGAGAGATACCAGTGGTGCAGGCGTTCAACTTCCTTTTCGAGATGTTTGCGATCACCATTGTTGTCGATCACGTCATCCGCCTTTTGCAGACGTTGCGCGCGACTCAACTGGGCGGCCATGATTTTACGGATCTCCGGTTCAGTCATTCCGCTGCGCGCAGCCGTGCGCTGAATCTGCACGGCTTCCGAGACGTCCACCACCATAACACGATCCACCAGATCGGTGAATCCGGACTCGATCAGCAGCGGTACCACGAGGATGCAGTAGGGTGCGTGAAGCGCGTCCAGTTTTTCGCGGACCACTTCGCGGATGCGAGGATGCAGGATCGCCTCAAGCCGCTGACGTTCGCCGGCATTTTCGAATACGCGTTCGCGCAGTTTGCTCCGGTCAATCCGGCGGTGGGTATCGAGAATATCCTGCCCGAAGGCGTGGACGATCTGGTCGAATACCGGTTGCTCGGGTTCGGTCAGGCGATGCGCGATTTCGTCGGTGTCGATGATCGGTGCGCCACGCGTGGCCAGGAGCGCCGCCACCGTGGATTTTCCGCTGCCAATGCCACCGGTAAGGCCAATCCGCAGCATGGGGCCAGTGCTCAGACGGCAATCCGTGCAAATTGTAGATAGAGGCGGGTCAGGGGCTCACCCCACAGGAGAGCAATCCAGCCGGCGGCGCACAGAAACGGACCAAAAGGAATCGGCATGCGCCGGTCATGACCGAAAAACACGATGAAGCTGATTCCCACCACGGCGCCCACCAGCGAGGCCAGCAGAATGATCAGAGGCAGGCTCTGCCATCCCAGCCAGGCACCCAAGACAGCGAAGAGCTTGAAGTCACCATAACCCATACCCTCTTTGCCCGTCGTCAATTTGAAAAGTTGATACACCAGCCAGAGGGAGACGTAACCGGCTATGGCGCCAATGACCGCTGAGGACAAGGGCACGAAAACGGCAAAGATATTGAACAGCAGTCCCGTCCATAACAGCGGCAGTGTGAGGTCATCGGGCAGAAGTTGCCGGTCAACGTCAATGAAGCTGAGTGCAATCAGGCTCCAGGTGAGGGCCAGACCGGCCAGCGCCGCAAGACTAAAACCGAATCGCCATGCCACCAATACCGAAAGACAGCCGGTCAGCAGTTCGACGAGAGGGTAGCTCCAGGAAATGGACTTGCGGCAGGCGGAACATTTCCCCCGCAGCCAGAGAAAGCTCAGAACGGGGATGTTTTCCAGCGCCGTGATCGCATGTCCGCAGTGCGGACAGCGTGAACGGGGCACGATGAGATCAAAACGCTTGGAAGCATCGGTCGGCGGCTGATTTGGATTGAGAAGTTCGCGACACTGACTTTGCCAGCGGCGCTCGAGCATGACGGGCAGTCGATGGACGACGACGTTCAGGAAGCTGCCGATGGCCAGACCGAACAGGCCAGCCATCCAGGGAAAAGCCGCGGGATAGTTGGTGAAGAAAGCGGACAAGTCGCTCATCGGGCGGCATTATGCCCGAAAGCCAGCAAGCAGCGGTAGCTTCGACCGGGATTAAACGGTGGCCGCAAGCTTGAATATCGGCAGGTACATGGCGACAACCAGACCGCCGATAACGATGCCCAGGAATGCCATGATGATCGGTTCGAGCAGGCTGGACAGCCCGGCCACGGCATCGTCCACCTCCGCTTCATAAAAATCGGCAACCTTGCTGAGCATCTTGTCGAGTTCGCCGGATTCCTCGCCGATGGCGACCATTTGCACCACCATGTTGGGGAATAGCCCCGTGGCGTTCATCGACGATTGCAACTGCATGCCGGTGCTCACGTCGGATTTGATGGCCATGGTGCCTTCATAATAGACGCGGTTGCCCGCCGCGCCGGCGACGGAATCGAGCGCCTCGACGAGTGGCACGCCTGCGGCGAACATGGTCGCCAGCGTGCGTGCGAACCGGGCAATAGTGGCCTTCTTGACGATATCGCCGATCACCGGAAATTTCAGTAAGGCGCGGTCGAGGCTATGTTGCATTTTTATCGAACGTTTGTACGAGTAGCTAAGGAATGCCACGGTGCCGACGATTGAACCGATAATGGCCCACCACCATTCCTGAAACGCTTTGGAAAGATTGATGACCATCTTGGTCATGGCCGGCAGGTCGGCGCCGAATCCAGCAAACAGGCTCTCGAATTGCGGGATAACGAATATCAGCAATACGGCGGTAATGATAAATGCGACAACGATGACAGCCGTCGGGTAGAACAGCGCCGATTTGATCTTCCCCTTGATGGCCTCGATCTTTTCTTTATAGGTGGCGACTTTATCAAGGATGCCGTCCAGAATACCCGCTTGTTCACCCGCCTGCACCAGGTTGCAGTACAAGGCATCGAAGTAGAGCGGATGTTTTGACAGTGCCTGAGTCAGCGCAGTGCCTGATTCAATATCTTGTTTGATGGACAGGATGATTTCCTGCATTGCAGGATTTTCATGCCCCTTGCCGACGATGTCGAAGGACTGGGCCATGGGGATACCCGACGTCAGCATGGTGGCCAGCTGGCGGGTGAATACGGCAATATCCTTGGTCTTGATCTTCTTTTTAAACTTGAAGGCGACCTTACGCTGTTTGGCCACCTTGACGGGACTGACGCCCTGACGACGAAGCATGGCGTTCACATAGGCGACGCTGGCCGCCTCCATGATGCCTTTGACTTTCTTTCCCTGTTTATCGACGCCTTCCCAGAGGAAGGCGTCAAACTTCGGTTTCTTGATCGCTGCTTCTGCCATATTTTACTCGTTGGTTGCCCGTTCGACTTCATCCAGCGTGGTAACGCCGTCCTTGACCTTTTTCAGACCCGACCGGCGCAAATCGGGAACACCTTCTTTCTCCGCCTGCTTCTGGATATCCAACTGGTTGCCACCGCGCATGATGATCTCGCCGATGGCGGGAGTTACCGGCATGACCTGATAGATACCCACGCGTCCCTTATAACCGCCATTACAGGCATCGCAGCCGACGGCGCCGTGAATCACCAAGCCATTCAAATCTTCTTCCTTGAACCCGGCCTTGAGCAGGGCATGTTTGGGAATATCAATCGGTTTCTTGCAATGCGGACACAGACGCCGCGCTAGGCGTTGGGCCATGATCAGATTGACGGCTGAGGCGATGTTAAACGGCGGCACGCCCATATTAGCGAGACGAGTAAGGGTCGAGGGCGCGTCGTTCGTATGCAGGGTGGAAAGCACCATATGACCCGTCTGTGCCGCCTTGATGGCGATTTCGGCCGTCTCAAGGTCGCGGATTTCGCCGACCATGATGATGTCCGGATCCTGGCGCAGGAAAGCGCGTAATGCCGAGGCGAAATTGAGCCCCGCCTTTTCATTGATGTTGACTTGATTGATGCCCGCCAGATTAATTTCCACCGGGTCTTCCGCGGTGGAGATGTTGTTATCCGGTGTGTTGAGAATATTCAGCCCGGTGTAAAGCGTAACGGTTTTGCCGCTACCCGTCGGACCGGTGACGAGCACCATGCCGTACGGGCGGTTGATGGCTTCAAGAAAAAGTTGTTTCTGGAAATCCTCAAACCCGAGTTTTTCTACGCCCAGTGTGGCGGAAGTCGGGTCAAGAATACGCATCACGATCTTCTCGCCCCACAGAGTCGGCAGCGTGCTGACGCGAAAGTCGATCGCGCGATTCTTCGATATACGCATCTTCATGCGGCCGTCCTGGGGGATGCGACGCTCGGCGATATCGAGCCTGGAAAGAATCTTCAAACGCGCGGCAATGCGCGCGGCCATTGCCAGCGGGGGATTGGCGATCTCAGTCAGCATGCCATCCTGGCGATAACGCACGCGATAGGTTTTTTCGTACGGTTCGATATGAATATCCGAGGCGCCGCGGTTGATGGCATCCATCAGCACTTTGTTGACGAACTTGACGACCGGAGCATCGTTAATACCTTCCTCACCGCCGGTGCCTCCAGCTTCTGCGCCTTCCTCGCCGGCAATGATCTCGAGATTTTCCAGGCTGTCATCACCCGCCAGATCCGCAAGACTGGTGTCCTGGGCGTCCAGGGACTTCTCGATGATGATGGCAAGCTTGGCTTCCTCGACCAGAATCGGTTCGGTGCCAAGGCCTGTATGGAACTTGATTTCATCCAGCGCCTGGAGGTTCGTGGGATCGGAGACGGCGACGAAAAGTCTTGTTCCGCGTTTGAATAATGGCAGAACGCGATGTCGGCGGATGATCTTTTCATCCACCAGCTTGACCGGCGCCATCTCCAGGTCGAGCGAATTGATTTCGAACAGCGGAATGCCGAAATCTTCCGACGCCACTTTGGCGATGGTGGCGCTGTCGAGTTTCTTGCTCTCGACCAGTTGCGTGACGAAGGAGGTTTTCTTGCTGAGCGACTCCGCCTGAATGCGCTCGGCGTCGGTCGGGCTCAGGAGGTTGTCGCGTACCAGCCTCAGCGCCAGGCCACTCAGATTCGTCGCTGTGCTTGCGGTTGCCATGATATGGAAATCTAGGTAAGCGTCACTGCTTTTGCGCCGGGTCAATCAAATATAGTTTAGATATCCTGCTGCGCCAAATCATATTTCCTCCTGGTTCCCTGCGCTTTTCGAAATGTTCGCATTCAAATTCCTGCGCAGGAACGATGCGGTCTCAATTTTTTACCGAGCTTTCGTGCTGCCTGCCCTTACGAATTCTTTGCCGGGATAATGACGTCTGGGTTGTGGCCAGCACGGTAAATGGTCTGTGCGCGACGCCTGAATCTAAGAATAGCTACATTCCACCCAATCTCCATTGAATTGGCCAGCCGGGAAAGTCCGCTGTTGACAAGGGTTTTTAACTTATTTAGAATTGTTCTAAATCGAATCATTCGATTGAAATCATTTTTAGATTCATAATGTTATCGAAACTGCCTGTCAACGAGGAGTCAATCATGTCAAAACTCAAAGGAAGCAAGACCGAAAACAACCTTAAGGCCGCCTTCGCCGGTGAATCCCAGGCCAACCGCCGCTATCTGTATTTTGCTGCCAAGGCCGACGTAGAGGGCTACAACGATGTATCCGCCGTATTCCGCTCCACCGCCGAAGGTGAAACCGGCCACGCCCACGGTCACCTCGAGTATCTCGAGCAATGCGGCGACCCGGCCACCGGTCTCCCGATCGGCGCCACTTCTGACAACCTGAAGGCTGCCATTGCCGGTGAGACTCATGAGTACACTGATATGTATCCGGGCATGGCCAAGGCCGCGCGCGACGAGGGGTTCGCCGAAATCGCCGACTGGTTCGAGACGCTGGCCAAGGCCGAGCGCTCGCACGCCAACCGGTTCCATAAGGCTCTAGACACCCTCGGCAAGTAAGTCCAAGCCATGAGCGACGGGTCGGGTTGTGCCCGCCCGTCGCTTCATTCTTCCTTCCCGGCCGTGTTTGATAGCGGTCAAAGTCCCCCGCAGCCGCAAAGAGGAAGATACATCGAATTTATCGCTATGCAGATTCGACCATGAGTCAACCGACTGAAGGCCAACGCGAAGGCAGTCTCAAGGCACCGACGCGCCACGCGCTCGATTGGCGCGACCCCCGGTTTTACGACGAAGATGCGCTGATGAAAGAACTCGAGCGCGTCTTCGAAATCTGTCACGGCTGCCGCCGTTGCGTCAGTTTGTGTCAGGCTTTTCCCACGCTGTTCGACCTGGTGGACAACTCGTCCACGATGGAAGTCGATGGGGTTAAGAAGGAAGACTACTGGCAGGTCGTCGATCATTGTTATCTCTGTGATCTGTGTTTCATGACCAAATGCCCGTACGTTCCGCCGCATGAATGGAACGTGGATTTCCCGCACCTCTTGCTGCGCGCCAAGGCGGTGAAGTTTAAAAAGGGCGATGTGAAGACACGTGACAGGCTGCTCACGAACACCGACCTGGTCGGCAGACTCGCCGGTATTCCGGTGGTGGTGCAGGCGGTCAATGCCGCGAACAAATCCGGCGTCTTGCGCAAGGCTTTGGATAAAACGCTGGGTGTGCATCCCAAGGCTCTGCTCCCCGAGTATCACAGCAAGACCCTGCGCAAGCGTGCCAAACACCGGAAGGGCAATGGCATTGCTGCCACCCCGGCCGGACGCACGCGCGGCCGAGTCGCGCTGTTTGCCACCTGCTACGGCAACTACAACGAGCCGCGTATCGGCGAAGACCTGATCGCCGTCTTCGAACATAACGGTATTCCGGTTACGCTCGCCGAGAAGGAGAAATGCTGCGGCATGCCCAAGCTCGAACTGGGTGATCTCGATGCCGTGGCACGCGCCAAGGAAGCAAATATCCCGGTGCTGGCGAAACTGGTGGACGAAGGCTGGGATATCGTTGCGCCGGTGCCGTCCTGTGTGCTCATGTTCAAGCAGGAGCTGCCGCTCATGTTTCCCGACGATCCCGATGTCGCCAAGGTCAAGCAGGCGATCTTCGATCCTTTCGAATACCTCATGTTGCGCCACAAGCAAGGCAAGCTGAACACCGATTTCAAGAATACACTCGGGACCGTCTCCTATCATGTTCCATGCCATCTGCGCGTGCAGAACATCGGCCTGAAAACCCGCGAGCTGCTGAATCTCGTCGCCGGCACCAAGATCGAGACCATCGAGCGCTGTTCCGGCCACGACGGCACCTATGCGGTGAAGAGCGAATTCCACGAGGCCTCGATGAAAATCTGCCGGCCCGTGGTGAATCGCGTGCAGCAGGCGAACCCCGATCATTATTCGAGCGACTGCCCCATGGCCGGACATCAGATCGAGAACGGATTGCAGGGCAATAAAAAGCCGGAGCACCCGCTAACGTTGTTACGTCTGGCCTACGGCCTCTAATTACTGGGAAGAAACGTCATGGCAAACGAAGGTTATCACGAGGCGCTTGAAGATCTGTCCGAAGAAACACGGGACATGCACCGTGCCATCGTGTCGTTGATGGAAGAATTGGAGGCGGTGGACTGGTACAACCAGCGGGTCGATGCCTGTAAGGATGTCGAACTGCGCGCCATCCTGGCGCACAATCGCGATGAGGAAAAGGAGCACGCCGCGATGGTGCTCGAGTGGATCCGCCGCCACGACAAGAGATTATCCAAGGAGCTGCGGGATTACCTGTTCACCAAAAAACCCATAACCGGCCTCGAACACAAGAGCAAGGAGTGAGTCAATGATGAATCAGATTTCCGGTCAACTTGGCGAGAGCAACACCATGAAAAAGCTGACGCGTGACGACCTCTATCCGCTCGAGAAATATGCCGAGCTTCGCTCCCGCTTCCGTGAGGAGGTGATGGCGCACAAGCAGCACCGCCAGGTCGTCATCGGCCCGAACGCCACGCTCTATTTCGAGGACCGGATGACCATGCAGTACCAGGTTCAGGAGATGCTCCGCATCGAGCGTATTTTCGAGGCCGAGGGCATCAACGACGAGCTCGCCGCCTACAACCCGCTCATCCCGGACGGCAGCAACTGGAAGGCGACTTTCATGGTCGAGTTTCCGGAGGTGGAAGAACGCCGCGAGGCCCTGAAGCGTCTGAAAGACGTCGAAAACCGGGTCTGGGTCCGGGTCGCGGGTTTCGAACCGGTACGCCCGCACGTGGACGAGGATCTGGAACGCGAAGATGAGGAAAAAACCTCCGCCGTGCATTTCATGCGTTTTGAACTGACCCCCGAGATGGTCAAGGCCGTCAAGCAGGGCGCGGCGGTCGCCATGGGTATCGATCATCCGGCTTATGCCCACCAGACCGATCCGATCCCGCCGGCCACGCGCGAATCTCTGGCGCGAGATTTGTCGAGCTGATACGCATCGTTATACGTGCACGATCGGCCATTCGCGGCTGATCGCGCGCCTCGTGCATCGCGCGCATCTGCTGTATACTGCGCGCCCGATGCGAGGGACCTCTCGGATATCAGCTTTACGGATCGGAAGCCGCCGATGCGCCATCAGTCTTCCGCTGCTGGCCCTGGCGCTCGCTATCGTGGCTGATCCCGTGCTCGCCAAGAAAGACATCTATGGAGACGAGCCGAGCGAATTTTCCTTTGAAGAAAAAAATTCTGAGAAATGGAAGGAGAGCACGATCGTGCTCCCGCCTTATCCTGACGACCGCAATCTGCTGCCGGTCGCCATGAATAGCACCGACACCCTGAAGATATACATCGACGATAAATCCATTTCGCGTGCCAAAGATCTGGTCGCGCGATTCTCGCTCGTCGTGGAAAGCCCCTCCGGCGCGCGCAGCGTTTTCTATGACGGATACCGTTGCGAAACGCGGCAATACAAGACTTACGCCTTCGGCACTTCGCAGCACACATGGTCGCCGGTGGCGGATCCCCAGTGGATGACAGTCCCGCGACCGGAGATCAATGCCTTCCGCGACAATATTTACCGCCGCTACGTCTGTGACGACAACAGGTCGGCGCGCGCCCCGGAAGATCTCCGGCGCCTGCTAAAAAACCAACCCTGATAATTTTCCACCGTTAACGATCCGCCACCCATGAGCGCCGTCTACGATTCTTCCGCCATTGAAGTCCTGACCGGCCTCGAGCCGGTGCGCCGCCGT
>NZ_JBGQKW010000097.1:0-9824 GCF_041499725.1 Sulfuricaulis sp. | reverse complement strand
CTGGTCGTGACCTACATCCAGGCGATGCCGGCGGTGGTCAAAGAAGTCGGCGAGGATGTGCTCAAGGATTGCATCATCAGCGCCATGAAGCTCGCCTCCATGGTGAGCGGCGAGGTGATCCAATTGCTGTTCGACACCCTGCCCACGGCCGCCAACCGCCTCGGCGACGCCGAGCTGCTGCGCGGTTATCTCAACCTGATTCACCAGCTCTCCGCCAAGGTGCCGCGCGGCCTGCGCCCGATGCTGGCGCACCTCGACGAGCTGTTCGCCAAGCTCACGCTCGGCGGCCTGCGCCGCTGGGCGCTGTGGGGCGCGCAGGCGCACATGCGCGACTTTCAAACCCAGATCGCATACTTCGATCTCAAGAGCGCCGACAGTCAGGCCATGCTCCAGAAGGAACGGCGCGGCACGCTGTTCATCGACAGCCAGCGCAAGCTCAATTTTTACCTGCGCGCCTTCTGGGGCCGCGACTTTTTCCTGCGCCCGACCTCGGGCGACTACGAGGCGCGCGAGGGCTACAAGCCGTTCATCGAGACGCGCATCATCCATCTGCCGGACGCCTACGACGACTTCGCCGGGCTGCCGGGCCGGGAGCTGTATCGTGCTGCCGCGGCGCACGCGGCCGCGCATCTCGTCTACACGCGCGAACCGCTGTCCATGGAACAGCTCAACCCGGTGCAGATGTTCCTCATCGGCCTTTTCGAGGACGCGCGCGTCGAGCATCGCGCGATCCGCGAGTTTCCGGGAATGAAACAGCTGTGGTCGCAGTTCCACGCCAAAGTCCGCGAGGTCAGCTGCCCGACCGACCCGGTGGTCGGCCTGCTGGAGCGTCTCGCCTATGCCCTGCTCGACGACAATTATCACGACGACGATGGCCTGATCCAGGAGACAGCGGCCGCCTTCCGCGAAGAGTTCGCCAAACGTCCCGAGGACAACCACCTTTCATGGGACCTGGGCGTGACGCTATACAACAAGCTCGGCGAGCGTGGAAGTGTTCCTTCGCTGCGCGTGCTCGAGTCGATGGCAATCCCGTATCGCGACGACAACCGCTATTGCTGGGCTTCGGATGAAATCGCCTGGCACGAGGCCGAGTACGTCCCGGCGCCGAAGCAGGTGCGCAAGCATGTCACGACCATGGAGATGGTGAACGAACTCGACTGCGAGCTGGCCGGCGACGATGCCCAGGAGATCTGGGTGCTGGACGAGCCGTTCTACCTCGACCAGGAAGGCTGCACCATCAACGAACTCGAGGGCAAGGAGCCGGTGTCCGAGCCGTATCACTACCAGGAATGGGATTACTCCGTGCAACTGCACCGGCCGAACTGGGCCACGGTGCTGGAGAAGCGCCAGAAGAAGGGCGATCCGCAGGAGATCGACAGGATACTCACCGAGAACAAGCCGGTGGCCGCGCGCCTGCGGCACATCATCGACGCCATGCAGCCCGAGGGCGTGCAGCGTTTCCGGCGCCAGGAAGACGGCGACGAGATCGACCTCAACGCCGCGATCCGCGCCATGATCGACATGCGCATGGGTCAGACGCCGGATACGCGCATCAACATCCGCATCGTGCGCAAGGTGCGCGACCTCGCGGTGCTGGTGCTGCTCGACCTGTCGGAATCCACGAATGAGAAACTGGGCGGTTCCGACAAACCGGTGATTCAGCTCGCGCGCGAGGCGACGTCATTGCTCTCGTGGGCCATCGACCGCGTCGGCGATCCGTTCGCGATCCACGGCTTCGCCTCCGACGGCCGCCACGACGTGCAGTACTACCGTTTCAAGGATTTCGACGATCACTATGGCGACGAGGCCAAGGCCAAGCTCGCCGGCATGCAGGGCGGACTGTCAACGCGCATGGGCGCGGCGCTGCGCCACGCGGCCTCATTCCTGCTCAAACAGCCGGAACAGAAAAAACTGATCCTGCTCGTCTCCGACGGCGAACCCGCCGACATCGACGTGCGCGACCCGCAATACCTGCGCCACGACACCAAGAAAGCCGTGGAAGAGCTGGCAACGCGCGGCGTGCATACCTTCTGCCTCACGCTTGACCCCAACGCCGACGACTACGTGTCGCGCATCTTCGGTATCAAGAATTACATGGTGGTGGATCACGTCAGCCGCCTGCCGGAGCGCTTGCCGATGCTGTACGCCGGTCTCACGCGCTAAGCGGTCGTCTCAAGTCGGGACTGTTTTGCGCCGCGCCCGTTTGGCTACCCTCGGCACCGCAACCGGCACATCCCTGTCCTGTGGTTTCACCGGCAGCAGCGGACATTCGCCCTGCTCGGCATGGTGGCAGGGCACTTCGCTGGCGAACTTCGGCGCCTGTTTGAGATAATTGAGAAAGGTGCGCGCCACCACCGACAGCTGCTTGCCGGAAGGGTAGGCGACGTACCAGTGACGCTCGATCGGAAATCCCTCGACATCCAGGATCGTTAGCTGTCCCATCGGCGCATCCAGCGCCAGCGTGTGCCGCGACAGTACTGACACACCGAGTCCGCCGACAATCGCCTGCTTGATGGCCTCGTTGCTGCCCAGTTCCATGCGTACTTTCATTTTGAGTCCGTGTGCCGCGAACAATCGCTCGACCGCCATGCGCGTGCCGGATCCCGGTTCGCGTAGCAAAAACGGTTCCTCGGTCAGGCGCGTCAGCGGAATTTTTTTCTTGCCGGCCAGCGGATGGTTCGCGGGCGCGAGTACCACCAGCGGATTCTCCAGAAACGGTTCGGCGACCGCTTCGAGTTCCTCCGGCGGTTGGCCGAGAATGTAGAGATCGTCCAGGTTGTCGGCGAGGCGCTCAAGGATGCGCTCGCGGTTCGACACCTTGAGCGATACCTCGATGCCCGGGTACTGCTGGCAAAACGGGCCGAGCAGGCGCGGCGCGAAATACTTGGCCGTGGTCACCACCGCCAGTCGCAGCGCGCCCTGTTTCAATCCTTTCATGTCGGCGATCAGCATTTCAAAGCGCGTGAAGTGTTCGAAGATCCCGCGGCTGGTCTTGTGCAGCTCGCGCCCGGCGTCGGTCAGGTAAATCTTTTTCCCCACCTGTTCGAACAGTGGCAGGCCGACGGCCTGGGTGAGTTTCTTGATCTGCATCGAGACGGTGGGTTGGGTCAGAAACAATTCCTCGGCGGCACGCGTGAAACTGCCGAGCCGGGCGATGGCTTCAAAAACCTCGAGTTGGCGCAGGGTGCTGTGGCGCATGACGGTGACCCCTATAGATATATAGACGGAAGTCTATCAATAACATCGAAAAGATTGACTGTTATTGATGATCCCAGTTCGGCAGCATGCCGGCAACGTACTGAAATAAAACCCTTAAATACGAAGGGTTACGACGCTCTGGGGCGGTGAATCCGCCACGCGGGCCCGGTGCGGAGCGGTTCAATCAAAAAACTCTGGAGGCAGTCATGGGTAAAACCGAAACCATTAAGGAAGGGAAAGAACGCTATAAAGCCGGCGTCATCCCATACAAGAAAATGGGCTATTGGGAGCCTGATTACAAACCCAAGGATACTGACGTCATCACCTTGTTCCGCATCACGCCGCAGCCGGGCGTGGACCCGGAAGAGGCCGCAGCCGCCGTCGCGGGTGAGTCGTCCACCGCCACCTGGACCGTGGTCTGGACCGACCGCCTGACCGCGTGCGAACTGTACCGCGCCAAGGCCTACCGCGTGGACCCGGTGCCGAACACCGGACCGGGCACGAAAAACGATGCCCAGTATTTCGCCTACATCGCCTATGACCTCGACCTGTTCGAGGAAGGCTCGATCGCCAACCTGACGGCCAGCATCATCGGCAACGTGTTCGGCTTCAAGGCGGTCAAGGCGCTGCGCCTGGAAGACATGCGTATTCCGGTCGCCTACCTCAAGACCTTCCAGGGTCCGGCCACCGGCATCGTCGTGGAACGCGAACGCCTCGACAAGTTCGGGCGGCCTTTGCTCGGCGCCACCACCAAACCGAAGCTCGGTCTGTCCGGCCGCAACTACGGGCGCGTGGTGTACGAGGCGCTCAAGGGCGGACTCGACTTCGTGAAGGACGACGAGAACATCAACTCGCAGCCGTTCATGCACTGGCGCGATCGCTTCCTGTACTGCATGGAAGCGGTGAACAAGGCCTCGGCCGCCACCGGCGAAGTGAAGGGGCATTACCTCAACGTCACCGCCGGCACCATGGACAAGATGATCGAGCGCGCCGAGTTCGCGAAGCAGCTTGGGTCGGTGATCGTCATGATCGACCTCGTGATCGGCTACACCGCGATCCAGACCATGGCGCAATGGGCGCGCAAGAACGACATGATCCTGCACCTGCACCGCGCCGGTAACTCGACCTATTCGCGCCAGAAGAATCACGGCATGAACTTCCGCGTGATCTGCAAGTGGATGCGCATGGCGGGCGTGGATCACATACACGCCGGCACCGTGGTCGGCAAGCTCGAAGGCGATCCGCTCATGATCAAGGGCTTCTACGACGTGCTGCGCGAGACGCACAATCCCATGAGCCTGGAGAACGGCCTGTTCTTCGAGCAGGACTGGGCCTCGCTCAACAAGGTTATGCCGGTGGCCTCGGGCGGCATTCATGCCGGCCAGATGCACCAGCTGCTGCATTACCTCGGCGAAGACGTGATCCTGCAGTTCGGCGGTGGCACCATCGGTCATCCGCAGGGTATACAGGCGGGCGCAACGGCGAACCGCGTGGCGCTGGAAGCCATGGTCCTGGCGCGCAACGAAGGCCGCGATTACATGAAGGAAGGCCCGCAGATTCTGGAAAATGCCGCCAAGACATGCAGCCCGCTCAAGGCCGCGCTGGAAACGTGGAAGGACATCAGTTTCAACTACGAATCCACCGACACCGCGGATTTCGTGCCGACCACCACGGCCAGTGTTTAACGCTTAGGAGATACGATCATGATGACCAATCCTGGAAACCGTATTACCCAAGGTCAGTTTTCTTTTCTGCCGGACCTGACCGACGCGCAGATCACCGCGCAGATCAAATGGGCGTTGAAACACGGCTGGGCGGTGAGCGTGGAGTACACTGACGATCCGCATCCGCGCAACACCTATTGGGAAATGTTCGGCAATCCCATGTTCGACCTGAAGGATCCCGCCGGGATCCTGATGGAGATCAACAACTGCCGCAAGACCTTCCCCCATCACTACATCCGCGTGATGGCGTTCAACTCCACGCGCGGCGGGGAGAGCCCGGCCATGTCGTTCATCGTCAACCGGCCCAAGAAAGAACCGGGTTACCGACTGATCCGCGAGGAGCGCGACGGGCGCAGCATGGGTTACACCATCGAGCCTTACGCGACCGACAAGCCGGAAGGCGAGCGGTACAGTTGAGGAAGCCTTGGCATAGTCCTCCGTTCGTGGCGAGCCTTTTGACGTTCGTTCGGTCTGAGCCTGTCGAAGACCGAACGGAACGCTCAGTAAAGGTCGTCGAATCACGGACGGAGGAACGTGTCGAATCAGTGTCTGAACCGTTCGCACTTCGACAAGCTCAGTGCGAACGGGCGAAAGCTCAGTGCAATGGGTTGATGGTAATCACGCCGTTATGGAGCCGTCATGAGCGATAGCAAGAACGTCGGCGCCGCCGCGCGCCCGGCCGGTCAGGCGGAGGACGTCGTCGACCTCGAGGCCGAGTTTAAGGCCTCCCACATTCAGGAAGTGCTCGACAAGCTCGACCGCGAGCTGATCGGACTCAAGCCGATCAAGACGCGCATCCGCGAGATCGCGGCGCTGCTGCTCGTGGACCGGCTGCGCAAGCAGTTCGCGCTGACCTCCGAGACGCCGACGCTGCACATGAGTTTCACCGGCAATCCCGGCACCGGCAAGACCACGGTGGCGATGCGCATGGGTGAGATCCTCAAGCGCCTCGGTTACGTGCGCGAAGGGCATCTCGTGACTGTGACGCGCGACGATCTCGTCGGCCAGTACATCGGCCACACCGCGCCCAAGACCAAGGAAGTCATCAAGAAGGCCATGGGCGGCGTGCTGTTCATCGACGAAGCCTATTACCTGTACAAGCCCGAGAACGAACGCGACTACGGCGCGGAGTCGATCGAGATATTGCTGCAGGTGATGGAGAACAACCGCGACGATCTGGTGGTGATCCTCGCCGGCTACAAGGACAAGATGGACCGGTTCTTCCAGAGCAATCCCGGCATGCGCTCGCGCATCGCGCACCACCTGGATTTCCCGGATTACTCCGCGGATGAATTGATGGCCATCGCCCGGCTCATGCTGGCGAGCCAGAACTACCGTTTCAGCCCCAACGGCGAGAAGGCCTTCGCCGAATACATCCCGCTGCGCATGAAGCTCGGGCACTTCGCCAACGCGCGCTCGATCCGCAACGCGCTCGACCGCGCCCGGCTGCGCCAGGCGAACCGCCTGTTCGCCGGCAAGAGCCGCAAGCTCACCCGGCTCGATCTCATCACGCTCGAGCCGGATGACATTCTGGTGAGCCGCGTTTTCAAGGAAGGTCAGCCCGACGGCGAGGCAAGCTGAGCATAGGGCGGCGAATACAGAAAACACACGATACACCGTCAAGAAAGTTTTGATTTAGATGCTCTAACAAAGTGAATATGATTTTGAACCGCCAAGACGCCAAGTCGCCAAGGAAAGATATTTTTTCATCAGTAAAACATGGCGTTCTTGGCGTCTTGGCGGTTAAATTTCTTTTTGTTATGGGTTCTTAGGCAAATCAGGAGGAACCATGCCGCTGGTGGACATGCGTGACATGCTGAACCATGCCTACCGCAACAGCTACGCGGTGGGCGGGTTCGATTTGGTGAGTCTCGATTTCCTCGAGGCGATTCTCGATGCCGCGGAGAACTGCCGCTCGCCGGTGATCTTGAGCCTGGCCGAATCCTACTTCGGGCATTACGACTTCGAACTGGCCATGGCTGCGGCCGAGAAGGCGGCGCGCCGCGCCGACGTGCCGGTCGCCATCCACCTCGACCACGGCGGCTCGCACGAATCTGCGGTGCGCGCCATCAACCTCGGCTGCAACGGCGTGATGGTCGACGCCTCGCACGAATCCTTCCCGGTCAACGTGTCACAGACACGGCGTGTGGTCGAGATGGCGCACGCCTGCGGCGTGGCGGTCGAGGGCGAGCTGGGTTATGTCGCGGGCGTGGAAGGCGAGGACGCTGCCAAACACCCGGGCGAGAATCAATACACTTCGGTGGAGGAGGCCAGGGCTTATGTCGCACGCACCGGCGTGGATTGCCTCGCGGTGTCCATCGGCACGGTGCACGGACGCCTGCGCGGCAAGCCCAAGCTCGATTGCGAGCGCCTCAAGCGCATCAACGACGCGGTGAAAATCCCGCTGGTGATCCACGGCGGCACCGGCCTGGCCGAAGAGCAGTATCGCAAGCTGATCTCCCACGGCGTCGCCAAGATAAATTATTACACGGCGCTTTCCGACGCCGCCGGCAACCGCATCCGCGCCAACGCGCGCGCCGACAGCCGCAGCGGCTATACCGGGCTGGTGAAGGGCATTCGCGAAAGCATCCGCGAGGAAGTCGAGCGCGTCATGCGCCTGTGGGGTTCCGCCGGACGCGCCGCCGAGGTGCTGGTGCAATGCCAGGCGTGGCAGCCGGTCGAGCACGTCATCATTTACAACGTCGAGCATGTCCCGGACGTGCAGGTCGAGGCCATGATGGCGCGCGGGCGCGAGATGCTGGCCACGATCCCCGGGGTGCGGCGGGTTGTCACGGGCTGGGCCGTGGCCGGCAAGCCGCGCTACCGCTTCTGCTGGCTGATCGAATTCACGCACCGCACTGTGATAGATTCCTACCGTGAGCATCCGCTACACAGACAGTTTGCCGACAACCTGTTCCGTCCGATCGCCGTCGACCGGGTGTCGGTGGATTTCGAGCATGTGGATGCCGCGCCTTCCGCGCCCGTCAGCCGGGCACGGGAAAGCGCTACCGGCTGAATCCTTCGCAGTTAACAACTGATCCCGGGCCATGATAAGCGTCGGCACACCGCTGATATGGGCGCTGTTCGCGGCCTTCATTCTCAAATTAGCAAAAACTGTGTTCCGACCCCGACGTATAATCCCTGTCCATGGACGAGATCATAAAACTGATTGACGGTTTCGGCCGGTTTCGTGCGCATCACTATGAGCGCGACGGCGCGCCGTTCAGGGAGCTGGTCAGCCAGGGCCAAGCGCCCAAGATCATGGTCGTCGCCTGCTGTGACGCGCGCGTGGACCCGGCCATCGTCACCGACTGCGACCCCGGCGACCTGTTCGTGGTGCGCAACGTCGCCAACCTGGTGCCGCCGTTCGAGGAAGGCGGTGGCTATCACGGCACCTCGGCGGCGCTCGAGTTCGCGGTGCGCTGCCTGCACGTCGGGCACGTGATCGTGATGGGCCACGCGCATTGCGGCGGCATCCGCGCGCTGCTCGGCAATATCCGCTTCGAGGGCGGCGCCGGGCAGTTCATCACGCCGTGGATGTCGATCGCCGAGGCGGCGCGCCGCGAAGTGGCCACGACCCACGCGGCTGAAGGCGCCGATGCGCGCGCCGCAGCCTGCGAACAGGCGGCCGTGCGGATTTCCATTCGCAACCTCATGACGTTTCCGTTCGTGCAGGAGGCGGTCGCCGCGGGCTGCCTGCAGCTGCATGGCTGGTATTTCGATCTCGACGGCGGTGAGCTGCTCGGCTGCGACCCGGCAACCGGCAGCTTCGAATTGTTCGTAAAAGCTGTGGCGGGGCAGCCAGCCAGTCAGCACACCACGCTGCCGTGAGCGGCGTAGCGCGCGGTGAAGTGTCCGCTCCCGACCAATTCTGTTGAAAATTTCCTGATGGCGGGAAAACGGCTCTGAAGATTTTCGAGTTTTTCAGCAAAATAGACCCCCATCGAACGCTCGCACAAAACCGGAAAATCCCGAGACCTGTATCCCCGTTACCCTGAGTAATCCAGAGAGTTTATTAGGAAAATCAGGGATTTTCATTGCTCCAATCCGCGACAAGTGGCGCAACGACATTGTCCCGGGCACCCCCGTGCGACAGGAAAAATGGCACATTATTTGCTCTTATTTTAAGCATATAGACAACCAGGACGTGCTCATGGCGCAGGACGCGACAAGGTCCTAGCGCCATTTTTTTTACTTGTTCACAAGGGAGCAACAGGCGATTCGTTCGAGGTGACTCATGGGTAAAGAGAATGAAGAACAAACCGATCGTTTAGACGATCATGTGACGTTGGTCGGAGCATCCGATCGACCGGCGATGCCTTGTATCGTGCACATCTCGAACGCACTTACCGATACGGTCTACTGGCTGTCCGCCGACAAGGAACTCAAGATCGGGCGCGCGTCGGAGAACGACCTGTGTATCCGGGATCAAAGCGTCAGCCAATTCCACGCCCGCGTCGTCTTGACCCCCAAGGGCGCGGTTTTCGTGGAGGATTTGGGCAGCACCAACGGCACGTTCGTGAACGGCGAGAAGGTCGTGCGGCATGCGCTTTGGGACGGTGACAAGATTCACATCGGTCGGCAACAGGTGCTGAGATTCTGTTTCCAGGAGAATGCACATCCAGAGGCGGCTGGCAGCAGCAAGGTGGATGCAACCCGGGACGCCCTGACCGGCGTTTATACCAAGCAATACGCGTTCGCGCGGATCGAAAAGGATTTTATCCAGGCCAAGATGCGGCACCAGGACTTGGCGCTGTTAATGTTCGATGTCGACAGCTTCGAAGAGATCAAAGAAGCGCACGGACCCGGCACGTGCGACATGGTGCTGCGCGAGGTTGCCAAGGTTGTCAGCTCCGTGCTGCGCCGGGAAGATATCTTCGCCCGGTATGACGAACACACTTT
>NZ_JBGQKW010000096.1:0-9865 GCF_041499725.1 Sulfuricaulis sp. | reverse complement strand
TCAGGAGGCCATCATGCGCGCACTTCACTTACCGCCGACCGACAAGCTTATTGAAGCCGTCGTGTTCTTTGCGATCGTAGTTCCGATCGTGATTATTTCTATGATAGCGGTATTCGTTTTCGCCACCCGGTGAACCTGTTGAAACGTTTCATGGGTTTTCAATGAGGAGGACCATTATGCGCACGCTCCACTTACCGCCGACCGACGAGCTTCTGGAAGCGCTCGTGCTCTATGTGATCGTTATTCCGATTGTGGTTGCATGTATTATTTCAGCAGTAATTCTCATTGCTGATTGATCCTTACTATAACGTTCCACGAGCCTTGCCGGGTTGATTGGTGGCGCTCGATAGAGAAAAAGCCGCCCTATGGGCGGCTTTTATTATTTACATCCTGGATCCCCGCCTTCGCGGGGATGACAACCTAACTCAAGGATTTCCACTTTGCGTCCTTAGCTCCGTAATCGGCGCATCCATGCGCCACTTTCGCGGAGATGACATCCTTCCTCGAATCCCTGCTGCGCGGGGATGATGACTTTTAATTAAAGGAGCTAGACCCCTTTACTTTAATTTACGGGGCAACTATTTGACCAGCTGAAACTTCGTCCCCGCGACTTCGATGACGTCGCCGTCCTCCAGTATCTGACCGCCAGGCGGTACCGGTTTGTCGTTGATCCTCGGCTCGCCGGGCCCGGTCTGCGCGTGCAGCACGTAGCCATCGGGGCCGCGGTAAATTTGGGCCGGGTTTTTGCCGGGGTTGTCGAGGATGGTTTCCGTTTTCAGGAGCGGCACGCGTTTGCCCGTGTCTTTTCCTCCCACGGCGACCAGCTGTGCATGCATCGAGATGATCCGGGTCTTCTCCAGCGAGTCGTCCCGCGCGGCGCTCGCGCCCGAGCCTTTGCCGAACCCCGACGCATCCAGAGCAAGATTATCGCGATAGATCAGCTCGTGCTCACCGATGACGATCGTCTCGCCGTGCCGCAGTTCATGCTGCGTGACGCGCTCGGTCTCGATGAACGTTCCGTTCGTGCTCCCGCGATCTTCAAGGGTGGATTTGCGCCCAACCGTTTTTATCACGGCGTGAGTGCCGCTGACACTCTTGTCGTTGTTCAGCACGATGTCGCAGGTGGAATGGCGACCGATCGTCGTCTCGCCCAGTTTCAGGTTCACGTCGCCGAGTGGTTTGCTGCGGAATTTAATAACGAGTTTGCCCATGGGATGCTGATTTTCCGCTCCTGTTGGTTCAACATCAAACGAAACCGGACTAACGCTTCATTTTAGAATACAAAAGGAAACGGTGCCCCTGGCGCAAATTAAGGGGCCAGGCTCGGTTATTCCCAGACAGATCCAGCCGGGAAGCGGATCACCCCGGCCGGCTCTCGAGCAACGTGAGTTCCCAGCGGTCGGCGCGCGTGTGAACACCCGCCTTAGGCTGTTTATGTCGCATGGCTTAAGCGAATTACCATTGCGTTGACGCACTGCCGTGTTGAGCGTTACAGTGTCGCCGCGCAGGGAAGCTGGATTTCGATCCTTGCCATTTTTCAGTTCTATCCACACATTTTTTTAGGAGCATTAGCATGAAGAAGTTACTGACGAGTCTTATGGCTATTACCTTCATCGCCGGCCTGGGTTTCAGCGCCTCCAGCATGGCCATGAAGCACATGGCCGAAGCCACCGCCAAGGCCTGCAAGGACAAGAAGCCCGGTGACATGGTGAAGGTCGACGGCAAGGACGTGAAGTGCCCGGAGCCGAAGAAGGAAGAAGGCAAGAAAGAAGAGGGTAAGAAGGAAGACGGCAAGAAATATTAATTCTGTCTGTTTCTTAAAAAACGCCCCCGTTGGGGGCGTTTTTTTTGGTGAATCAAAGAGCCCAGGCTCGGTTATTCCCAGACAGATCCGGGCGGCGAGGCGGATAACCCCGGCCGGCATTCGAACAACGTGAGTTCGCGCGGCGCGCGCGTCGTGCCGTAGAAGGTAAGTGTCGGCATCGTCGCCGCGTGTCGACCCTGTCACGACGCTGACTCGGCTGCGGGCGATGATTGCGATAAAGGATTATTTTGTGGAAAGGCGGGTGTAATTGGAATCCCCGCGCAGCGGGGATGATATGCAAAACCTGTTGCTGCCCAGGGTGCAACAGAACTCGTTGCACCCGTTCGGCGGCGTGAATGTCCGCTGGGCATTCACGACAACACCGCCTCACCCCGCCTTCGCGGGGATGACAACCATAGCTATATTCACCGACGCGCGTTCGCTCAGTGGTACGAGGGCCGGACGTAATTCAGCACCTCACCGGCCAACTGATGCGAGTAGTGCGCGAGGTCGTCCACCGACAACAAGCCGGCCATGGTCTTGTCGCGGTTCAGCACGGCGAGCCGCCGGATGTGGTGTTCCTCCATCTGGCGCACGGCATCGGTTACTTTGTCGTCGCTAAAGCAGAACCATACGTCGCGCGACATGATCTCGCTCACCGTGGTGCTGGCCGGGTCGAAACCGTTGGCCATGCCCCGGCAACAGATATCGCGATCCGTAACCATGCCGATCAGCTTGCCGTTCTCCGCCACCGGCAGCAAGCCGAGTTTGAGATCGCGCATCATCTGCGCGGCCTCGCGCAACGACGCGGTAGGCAGGATGGATTCCAACTTGTGCGTCATGATTTTCTTTACCAGCATATCTATCTCCTTTGCCGCCATGGGCTGGCAACGTGGTGATATTTGAATGGAAAATCAGCGGTTGTGTCGTTGATGGCGGTCAAAATACGGCGGCATTAACTTGGTTTATCACTCAAGGAATCTGTGTGCATGAACTCACCGACAGATAAAAACGCTGGAGCAACTCTAAATAATCACTCAGAACTCTATCCCGGCAGGGCCAGCAGCAAAAACGAAATGGGGTTACGCGAATCCCCCCGTTACCGGTAAAAATCCTGGAATAGTGATGTATATTGCGCCCTGATTCGCCCGCACTTTCACTGAGGAGTAGCCATGTCACTTCTGTTTTCTGAAACTGTTCTGGGTCCGCTGAAATTGCAGAATCGCCTGGTCATGTGTCCGCTGACGCGCAGCCGCGCCATCGACAACATTCCCAACGTGCTCATGGCGCAGTACTACGCGCAGCGCGCTTCGGTCGGCCTCATCATCACCGAAGGCACGTCGCCGTCCCCGAACGGGCTGGGTTATCCGCGGATTCCGGGAATATTCTCCGCGGCGCAGGTGGCGGGGTGGAAACCGATTAACGATGCAGTGCACGCCAAGGGCGCGAAGATGTTCATGCAGCTCATGCACTGCGGGCGCATTGTCCATCCGCTCAATATGCCCGCAGGGGCACGCGTGCTGGCGCCGTCGGCGGTGGCGGCCGCCGGCGAGATGTACACCGATGCCGAAGGCTTGAAGCCGCATCCCGTGCCGCAGGCGATGACCGAGGCGGACATCAAGGCCACCATCGCGGAATTTTCCCAGGCCGCGAAAAACGCCATCGCGGCTGGATTTGACGGCATCGAGCTGCACAGCGCCAACGGCTATCTACTGGAGCAGTTCATCCGCCCGAACTCGAATCAGCGCACCGATCGTTACGGCGGCACGATCGAGAACCGCGCGCGCTTCGTGCTCGAGGTGGCCGAGGCGGTGATCGGCGCGATCGGCAAGGACCGGGTCGGCATACGGCTCTCGCCGTTTGGGGTGTTCAACGACATGCCGCTGTACGCGGCCATGGAAGCGGATTACACCTATCTGGCGCAACAGCTCAACGCCCGCGGGCTGGTCTATATCCATCTCGTGGATCATTCGCCGCAGGGCGCGCCGCCGGTGCCCGATTCCATGAAGGCGGCTATCCGGAAGGAGTTCAAGCGCGCTCTGATTCTCTCCGGCGGTTACGATGCCGCGCGCGCCGAGCGCGACCTGGCCGCGGGCAAGTGCGATCTGGTTGCCGTCGGGCGGCCGGTTTTGGCTAACCCAGACCTGGTGACCCGGTGGAAAACCGGTGCGGTGTTGAACGCGCCGGACAGCACGACGTTCTATACGCCGGGGCCGAAGGGATATGTCGATTATCCGGCGATGAACGCGTAGGGAAGCACAAGCTGGAGAGAAAAGCCGCCCTTCGGGCGGCTTTTGTTATTTAAGACCTGGATTTTCGCCTTCGTGGGAATGACACCTGGCTTCATGTCCAGCCAATACGCGCTCTAGCACGGCCTGGGCCTGGGCCGGGGTGACACCGTACATCGCATTGAGTTCTTCCGCGGTTTTGGTTGTATTCACCCGGTAATGGATTTGTTCGTTAAATTGAATCGCGATCGTCTCGCCCGTTGTCGGCAGGGTGGCAAAAGCGATACCGGGAAAATCGGAACTGGTCATTTTTTTTTGCATGGCGATGCTCCTGATTGTATGAGACATGATCTCTTCATGTGATCATGGGTTTTATTCTTAAACCACGGCGAGCAGCGGCCGCGGCTGTAAACTCATTCAGCATAGGTTAGGTTTGCTACATTGACCAGGCAGGATGTGATTAGTTTCAGGCGTCCGACCAGGCGTTAACGGCTATCGACGGACGGGCGCCCCAACCAAGTTCATAATCGACCTTCCCTGAAACGGCTGAGCCTGTTGAGTCCAGGGGTCTTCAGGGGCTTGGCAGCCCAGGCGGGGCCTTCAACTACCGGCCGCCGTTGCATTGGCGTTGCCTTAGCGCTTATCGTCGCCTGCATGTCACGTTCACGCACCGCCCGAACCGCTTCCCGGAAGAAACGCAAGAAGCGCCGGCGCCGCTCCCGCCTCGCGATCTTTTGGCCGGGCGCGCGGCTGCGCCGGCGTGCGCTACGGGCGCTGCTGGCCGCGCCGCTGGTGGTTCAGCTCATCATCGTCGGCGTCGTCGTTCTGGCGCTCTGGTCCGCGACCAACTGGGCGTACCAGGTCGTCCGCAAGCCGGCCGAACTGTTCTTTCCCGTGAGCGATGCGCTCTCCAAAACACCGTCCGAGACGTGGCGGCAGTACGAGCCGATCTTCCACGCGCATTCCACCGCCGTCATCACGCCCGATCTTTTGGCCGCGCTTGCCCAAGTCGAGGGCATGGGCAATCCGGTGGCCCGGACGTACTGGCGGTGGCGTCCGACGTGGGATCTCTTCGAGCTGTACCGGCCGGCGTCGAGCGCGGTCGGCATGTACCAGATCACCGATGCGACGTTCGTCGAGGCGAAGCGCTACTGCATTCATGACCACGTCGTGGTCGAAGACGGACCCTGGAACGCACTGGAATCGTGCTGGTTCAATAGTCTCTACACGCGTGTCGTGCCGACCCACGCCGCCGAGCTGACGTCCGCCTACCTGGATCGTCGCGTCGCGAGCACGCTGGAACGGAACCGAATCGCCGGCGCCACGCTTTCGCAGCAGCAAGACCTGGCCGCCTTGATCCACTTGTGCGGCGCCGGGGCGGGCGACGCCTACGCCAAGCGCGGTTTTCGGCTGACCGCCGGCCAGCGTTGCGGCGATCACGACGTCCGCGGCTATCTCGCGCGGGTCAACGCGATGAAGCGCGTGTTCACCCGGCTGGCGACCATCGTGCGGCGCGCGGAATAAGGCTTTAAGACGAGCAACTCACTTCAATCTGGCGCGCCCCATCCGGCGGAGGGTCGGCATACTGTGTCATCGACGGATGATCTTCAAATGGGGCATGTAAAATCGTCAGCAAGCGATCGATTTCAGCGTAATCCCCGCGCTCCGCTTTTTCGATGACCATCTGCGCCAGATAATTGCGCAAGACATACTTCGGGTTGACGCTCCGCATGGCTTGTCCGCGCGCGCCATCGCTTTGGGCGTCGGTGCGCAGGCAGGCACGGTAATCCGCCAGCCAGCGATCGAAACGCGCACGGTCGACGAACTTGTCGCGCAGCGGCGTGATGGCCTGGCCGCCATCGCGTTCCACTTCGCCTAAGGCGCGGAACAAAAGCGTGTAGTCCACGCGGCTTTGCTGCATCTGATCCAACAGTTCCTTGAGCAATGCCGGCATGCGTGGGTTCACGTCTTCGAAGCCGAGTTTTTGCGCCATCAATCGCTGATAGTGCTCCGTGAAGCGCGCCGAATAGCTGTCGAGCGCGGCTTTGGCGGCGTCGACCTCGATCAGCGGCAAAAGCGTCTGGGCCAGGCAGCTCAGATTAAAAAGTCCGATCCGGGATTGTTTGTCGAAAGCATAACGACCGTGGTGATCGGAATGATTGCAGATGAGTCCGGGCTGGTAGGCCTCCATGAAGCCATAAGGTCCATAGTCCAGGGTCAAACCCAAAATCGACATGTTGTCGGTATTCATCACGCCGTGGGCAAAGCCGACCGCCTGCCACTGGGCCAGCAGGCGCGCGGTGCGCTCGACGACGGTTTGCAGGAAGCACGGGTAACGATCCGGTTTTTCCGCGAGATCCGGATAATGCCGGGCGATCACGTAATCGGCCAGCAGGCGCAGGTGATCGAGCTGTTCGCGGTAGTAAAGCACCTCGAAGGAACCGAAGCGCACATGCGAGGGCGCGAGCCGGGTCAACATGGCGCCGGTCTCGATACGCTCGCGATGAACCTCATCCTCGCTGCCGACGAGACACAGCGCGCGCGTGGTGGGAATGCCCAGGCCATGCATGGCCTCGCTGCACAGATATTCCCGGATGCTGGAGCGCAACACCGCGCGGCCATCCGCGTCGCGGGAATAGGGCGTCAGGCCGCTGCCTTTGAGCTGAATCTCCCATTTCTCGCCACGCGCATTGGTTGTCTCGCCCAGGAGAATGGCGCGACCGTCGCCAAGCTGGGGTACGTAGTGCCCGAACTGAT
Organism: Sulfuricaulis sp.; assembly: GCF_041499725.1. Lineage (GTDB taxonomy): Bacteria > Pseudomonadota > Gammaproteobacteria > Acidiferrobacterales > Sulfurifustaceae > Sulfuricaulis. Next base: position 3,076 of record NZ_JBGQKW010000096.1, on the reverse strand, counting down.
GGCCGGCGTAAAGCATGGCGATCGGATCCATGCCGGGCAGTTTATGGTTACCGCTGAATACCTCGACAAACCGCGGGTCGTGTTGCACGGCCGGATCGAGATCGAGCAGCGCCGCCGCCTTCGCATTGAAGTGAATTAATGTCGGCTTGGTCTGGAATGGCGTCGGCGCGACGCGCGAGTAGAAAACGTCTGGCAAGGCGGCAAAGGAATTGCTGAACGGTAGCGTCTGGAGAGAATGCATCATGCGTTGGATCGGCGGATCGGGGAGGGGATTGTAGGGCCAATGTATTGGCGAAATCCAGCCGAGAGGAAGGTCGCTGGATTCGTTGAGAAGAAAGATAATGAGGCGGCAATGAAGGAGCGGATAAAAACGGGGTACTGAAACAAACACGCCTCCACCACCGTCACGAAAGGGTGCCGTAAAATTTCCTTTCGCCTGCTTTCCTTTTGATCATTATTAATTGTAGTTGTTAACCGGAGGGATCATTAACTCAATGATTCCCCTTTGAATTTCCCGTTGGTGTTGAAGCAAATACCCTACAAAAAAAGAGTTTCTGGCGGGTTGCGAAAGCGCGGCTATTGTTGGGGCATCTAGTACTGCAAGGAGATACTTATGTTTAGTTTTCTCGACGACTTCAAACCCTATGGGCATTGGCTGCTGAGGATCGCGCTGGCAAGCGTGTTCGTCATTCATGGCATTGGCAACTTCATGAACATGACCGGATTCGCGACGGCCATGCACGTTCCACACTTTGTGGCCGTGATGCTCGTGCTCGCCGAAATCGGCGGCGGTATCCTGGTGCTGTCCGGGAGTTTTCTCGACGAGTGGATGACCCGCTTGGGGGCATTGTTGCTGGTCCCTGTTGTGCTCATCGTCATGTTCATGACGCAATCGGGAGATATGGGCTTCACCCTCTCCAAGGTCCATGTGATGAGTGGCATGGAATATTTGATCGTCATGCTTCTGGTCTCGCTGTACGTGCTGTTAAAGGGAAATAAGACATAACGGTTGGGCTGACCCCTAAGCTGTTATTTCATTTTTTTCAACTCCCGCCCCATGTCATGGGCGGGAGTTTTTTTTGCCTTCGCGCCAAGCGGCTCAGGTTGTCCGGGCGGTGGCCCGGCGTTACTATGGTGTTACCTGAACGACTTGGAGTCCTTCCATGGCCGTCGCCACCATACTATGAAGCAATTGAAACACGAGACAGAATTGGTCAAAGCTGCGATCCTCGCCGGCATGAAGTATGGGGAAGACCGGGGCGCCGTCATCTTCGAGCCGACGGATTCGGCCAGCGAAAAAATCCTGTTTATCTACCGGCTGCTGGTTCACGATAAAGCCATTCAGGCTCTACCGGAAGATCAGGTTTCGCAACAATCCATGCGGCACAAACTGGCCATCTGGTACTCCAAGCAACTGCCGAAGGATCATCCGCTTTTAAAATAATTCTTCTGGAGAACTATCCATGACGATCTCAATGTACCAAGCCTCGGTGCCGGTGTTCATCCGGATGTTGAACAATCTCATTGGGATTCTGGAAAAGGCCGCGGCCGATGCCGAAGCCAGGAAAATCGACCCCGCGGTATTGATCAACAGCCGCCTGTACCCGGATATGTTTCCGCTGTCGCGCCAGGTACGTATCGCCGTGGACGCGGCCGCCGGCGGCGCGGCACGGCTGGCGGGGATGGAGCCGCCGACGAATGAGAACAATGAAACGACGTTTCCCGAGCTGATCGAGCGCATTCGCAAGACGATCGCTTACCTCAACACCTTCAAGCCCGGACAGATCGACGGTTCGGAAAAAAGGGCGGTCACGCTCAAGGTCCGCGACGATACGCTCACGCTCGATGGGCTGACGTTCTTGTTGAATCGCGTGCTGCCCAATTTTTATTTTCATATCACCACCACCTACGGCATTTTGCGGCATAACGGGCTTGAAATCGGCAAGAAAGATTACCTGGGAAAATTCTAGCCGCAGAACCCAGGGCGGCCCGGATCGCCATTTCCGCAGGCGCGATGTTAAACTTCTTCCACCGTAGCCGGTTTTTCAGGAGGGACCCCGGTGCAAGCTGACCCACACGTCGCTGATATTGCCCACATCATCCAGCTGGCCGTGGCCCCGGTTTTTCTACTTTCCGGAGTCGGAGTGACACTCACGGTGCTGACGAACCGCCTGAGCCGGATTGTCGACCGCGCCCGCGTGCTGGAAGAGCGCCTGGTCGCCGCGTTGGAACCCGCCAAGGCCGGACTGCACGCCGATTTGCACACCCTCGCTCGCCGCGCCCGTTTCATCAACTGGTCCATTACCCTGACGACGAGCTGCGGCCTGCTGGTCTGCTTGGTGATCATGGCCCTGTTCGTGGGGTATTTCCTGCGCCTGGATCTCTCGGAGTCGATCGCGGTGTTGTTTATCGTGGCTATGCTGGCGTTTGTCGTGGCGTTCGTGAGCTTCCTGCGGGAGATATTCCTCGCCACCGGCAGTCTGCGCATCGGTCCGTATTAAGATCCGGTCATGGACGAAATGGCAGTGTGATCTAATAGTAAGAATCGGCACATGTTCATCAACCCGAGTCAGTCGATTGACAAGTAGCGGTAATACAAAAACTTTCAGATACTTTTTTATTTTCAATGCAAGGAGACAGCATGACAATTTCCAAACTTCAGCTAACAGCACGTTTCATCGGGACGATTGTAGTTATTGCCACCATCACCGTTGCTGCTTGGCAGCGGAACTCAGAGGCCGCGCCCTCAGCGGACACGGCGACCATGCCCGCGGCGAAAAAATCCTCCACCAACGTGGGGACATCCCTCAAGGTGACGGTGTCGCTGAGCCCCGCGGTGGCCAAACAAGCCGCGCCGGACGACGTGGTGTATGTCTTCGCGCGCGCCGTGAACGGCCCGCGCATGCCGTTGGCGATCGTGCGCAAACAGGTCAAGGACCTGCCTGCCACCATCGTTCTGGAAGACAGCCAGGGCATGGGCCAGGGAATGACCTTGTCGAGCGCCCCCGAGGTGATCGTGGTGGCGCGTGTCTCCAAGTCCGGCATGGCTAACGCGCAAAATGGCGACCTGGAAGGC